>JBBQRG010000016.1:0-41924 GCA_038215095.1 Solirubrobacterales bacterium
CCTCCGCGGGGCAGCGCTTTCCGTTACAAGCTCTCCGACCCGGCCACCGTTACGATTCAGATCTACCGAGTGCTGCCTGGGCGCAAGACCGGCCGTGGCTGCGTACCCGATCGGCACCTGCTGAAGCACCGGCGGCGCTGCAGACGCCTGGTTCGCAAGGGCAAGCTCACGCGCCGCGCGCGCGCCGGACCGAACAAGACCGCTTTCCTCGGCCGCATCGGGCGGCGGGCCCTCAAGCCCGGCCACTATAAAGCCAAGCTCACCGCTCGCGCCGCATTGGCGCTGCACCCTTCGCGCGCACGAACCATCACCTTCACCGTCCTCCCCGGGTGAGGGTCGCCATATCGGGGCCCTCCATGCGGATCCGATTGGAGCCTATTATGGACGGCTGCCGGTCGGGCATGACGGCCGTCACGAGGCAACATTTGGGCAACGCACCCCATGGAAACCCGACGAACTCGATCGGAGCGGATCTGGCTCAACGGGCGAAGCGCCGGACGCGGACGCATTCCGACGAACTCTGGCGGCAAGCTACGGAACCGAAGGTCACAGGTTCGAATCCTGTCGGGCGCGCCTTAGCGGCAGTTTCTGCGTTGCTGAGCGGCACGCGGAAACAGCGAGACGCCTGAGCAAGCAACCAAGAGGGCAATACGCCGGTTGCCACACATTCTTTGGTCGTCGCTGCGAGGTATTCCCGACTTTCTGCTCACAAGCCCCACGCCGACTACGCTGCGGTTCTTGGACATCAAGGGAGGAGTTCCATGAGTCCCGAGGAGAACAAGGCGCTGGTCCGGCGCTTTTACGAGGAGATCGATCAGGGGAACCTGGCGGCGATGGACGAGCTTGTGGCTGAGGACTACATGAACCACCACCCACCGCCGTTTCCGGGGCTGCCGGGCGGGCGTGAAGGGCTCAAGCAGGCGTTCAAGATCTTCTGGGAGGCCACGCCGGGCCACCACGAGATCGAGGACCAGATCGCCGAGGGCGAGAAGGTGGTGACTCGCCTCACTGCGCATGGACGCCACGAGGGGGAGCTGCCAGGCCCGATCCCGCCGACGGGCAAGGAGCTTCACATGTCGGCCGTGGCGATCCATCGCGTCGCTGACGGCAAGCTCGTCGAGCACTGGTCGGGTACGGACGAGCTGGGGCTACTGCAACAGCTTGGGGTCATCTCCCTTCCGCAACCGGGGAGCTAAGCCTTGCCGCAGTCCACCTCGTAGCGGGCAACATTTGGGCAACGCACCCCACGGAGTCCAGACGAACTCGGACGAGAGGACTCTGCCTCAGCAGCCGACGGATTGGACGCGGACGCACTCCAACGCACTCTGGCGCCGAGCTACGGAACCGAAGGTCACAGGTTCGAATCCACAGAGACCCAGCGGGGCCCGGCGGGGCGGAGATTGAACATTAGAATCGCGGCCGTGCCGTTCACGCTCAGGAACCTCAAGGAGGATCTGGAGGATCTCGGGTCCAACTTCGACGGCGCGCCGGACCTGGAGTTCCGCCTGGACACGGCCTGAGCGGAGTCGCACTGGCGCTTCCTATACCGCAAACTGTGGGTCCTGATGTTCAAAGCGGTGCTGATCGAGGAGACGGAGGACGGTCCGAGCGCGCGGCTCGCGGAGCTGGACGAGGCCGACCTGCCCGACTGCCCGGTGGCCGTCGACGTCGCCTACTCGTCGATCAATTACAAGGACGCCCTCGCGGTCACGGGCAAGGCGCCGATCGCCCGCACGCTCCCCATGGTCGCCGGCATCGACCTCGCCGGCACGGTCACCGAGTCTGACCAGCCGGGCCCGACCGCCGGCGACGAGGTGGTCGTGACGGGCTGCGGGCTGAGTGAGCTCCACTGGGGCGGCCTGGCGCAGCGGGCCCGCCTCGAGCCCGACTGGATCGTGCCGCTGCCCGAGGCATTCACCACCCACCAGGCCATGCAGATCGGAACCGCGGGCTTCACCGCGATGCTGTGCGTGCTCGCGCTCGAGGATCACGGCGTGGCCTCCGGTGGCGGGCCGGTGCTCGTGACCGGGGCCGGGGGCGGCGTCGGCGGCATCGCGATCGCGCTGCTCGCCAAGCTCGGGTACGAGGTGGTGGCATCTACCGGCCGCTCCTCCGAGGCCGATTACCTCCGCGGCCTGGGCGCCTCGGACGTGATCGATCGCGAGGAGCTGTCCGAGCCGGGCAAGCCGCTCGCCAAGGAGCGCTGGGCTGGTGCCGTCGACACCGTCGGTGGGCAGACGCTCGCCAGCGCGTGCTCCACGACGAGCTACGGCGGGACGGTCGCCGCGTGCGGCAACGCGGGCGGCATGGAGCTGCCCGCAAACGTCGCGCCGTTCATCCTGCGCGGGGTCACGCTCGCCGGGGTCGACAGCGTTCAGACCCCGCGCGAGCGGCGCCTCGAGGCCTGGCGCCGCCTCGGCGAGGACCTGGATGCGTCAAGCCTCGACACTCTCACCGAGGACGTCGGGCTGACAGAGGTGCTGGACTGCGCCCCGCGGTTGCTGGACGGGAAGGTGCGCGGCCGCCTCGTGGTCGACACGAGCCGCTAACTGGGACCTCATCGCTCCTCCTCGAGCGCGCGCTGCATGTCGTCGGCGAGCGCGTCGTTGCGGTACGGGCCGTCCCGCCGCAGGGCGGCGAGCACCTGTTGCCGGGACACGGGGTCCTTGTCCTGGCTCATCTTCACCTTGCACACGAAGCGGCTGATCGGCAGGCGCAGGCCGACTGTGCCCTTGGAGAGCTTCGCGCCGAACTCCTGGTCGAGCAGCAGCGGCCGGTCCACATGGCGCTCGAAGTGCTCGACCAGGCGGGTCAGGACGCGGAGGTTCTCCTCCGCGTCGAGCAGCTGCGGAACGCCGTAGCAGTGCGCCACCGTGAAGTTCCAGGTCGGCGCGGGCGTCATGCCCTCCACGTACCAGCTCGGCGACACGTAGCCGTGCGGACCGGCGACGATCAGCAGCATCTCCTCGTCGCCGAACCGGTGCACGGTCTCGTCGGGGCGGCCGACGTGCGTGAGCACCGCGAGGCCGTCGGCCTCCTCGTCGAGCAGCACGGGGTAGTGCGAGGCGACGAGCTCGCCACCCGCCTGGCTGACGATCGTCGCCCACGGGTTCTCGGCGATCAGCCGCCGCACGACCGCCTCGTCCGTGGTCGCGTGGAACGGGTTGTGGCGCATCCGCGGAGTCTGGCATCAGCCGCTCTACATTCCGGCTATGCCTCGTCTATACAGACTTCATGCGGACTCGTCCTACCTCGAGACACCTCGCGTGTTCGTCCGGGTCTTCTGCGCCCCCGGAAAGCTTGCCGAAACGGTCAGCTTCTACGAGACCTTGACCTCGACGAAGCTGGACATGGACATGGACATCCCCGAGGGCGGCCTGCACGTGGTCGCCGTCGGACAGTTCCTCATCCTCGAACTCGACCGGGAGAAGCACGCGCTCGCTGTCGAGACGACCGCCACCGTGCTGAATGCCAACCTCGACGAGGCGGCGGCGCGTCAGATCGCGGAAGGCGCAGAGGTCGTCGAGGCACGCTGGGAGTCACCCGTGGGACCGGGGATTCGCCTCCGCCATCCGGACGGCCTGCTTGTCGAATACGTCGAGCACCGCCCAAGCCCTAGCGACGTAAGCGAGCCAAGCCCATCGCTTCGCTGACCTAGTGCCAGGCTCCGATGTCCATCGCGCGATCGACGCGGTCTGGCGGATCGAGTCCGCCAGGGTGATCGCCAGCGTCGCCCGGGTCGTTCGCGACGTGGGGCTTGCCGAGGACCTCGCGCAGGAGGCGCTCGTGGCCGCGCTCGAGCAGTGGCCCGAGTCGGGCGTGCCGGACAACCCCGGCGCCTGGCTGACGGGCACCGCCAAGCACCGCGCGATCGACCTGATGCGCAGGCGTGCGACCCTGGAGCGCAAGCAGCAGGAGATCGGCCGCGCGCTCGAGCGCGAGCAGGACCTCGAGCCGGACCTGGACGCCGCCATCGACGACGAGATCGGCGACGATCTGCTGCGCCTCGTCTTCGTGACCTGCCATCCGGTGCTCTCGACCGAGGCGCGCGTCGCGCTCACGCTTCGGCTGCTGGGAGCGCTGACCACGGACGAGATCGCCCGCGCCTTCCTCGTCAAGGAGTCGACGGTTGCCCAGCGGATCGTGCGCGCGAAGCGGACCCTGGCCGAGGCCCAGGTGCCCTTCGAGGTCCCGCCGACGGACGAGCTGCCCGAACGGCTGGCCGACGTGCTCGAGGTGATCTACCTGGTCTTCAACGAGGGCTACGCCGCCACAGCCGGCGACGACTGGATGCGCCCTGGGCTGTGCGAGGACGCGCTGCGACTCGGGCGGATCCTGGCTGGCCTGCTGCCGGAGGAGCCGGAGGTGCACGGCCTCGTCGCGCTCATGGAGATCCAGGCCTCTCGCATGCGCGCGCGAACAGGACCCGGCGGCGAGCCCGTCCTCCTGCTCGACCAGGACCGCTCGCGCTGGGACCAGCTGCTGATCGGCCGCGGCCTCGCGGCGCTGGAGCGCGCCGAAGGCCTCGGCGGCGCGCTCGGCCCGTACGCGCTGCAGGCAGCGATCGCGGCCTGTCACGCGCGCGCCCGCAAGCCGGGGGACACCGACTGGGAGCGGATCGCGGCGCTGTACGCGACGCTCGCGCAGCTCGTACCCTCACCGGTCGTGGAGTTGAATCGAGCGGTCGCGCTGGGGATGGCGTTCGGCCCGGAAGCCGGCCTCGAGCTCGTGGATTCGCTTGCCTCCGAGCCCTCGCTCGAGGGCTACCACCTGCTGCCGAGCGTCCGCGGCGACCTGCTCGCCAAGCTAGGCCGCGACGACGAGGCGCGGGCGGAGTTCGAGCGCGCCGCCGAGCTCACCCGTAACGAGCGGGAGCGCGGGGTCCTGCTCGGGCGCGCGGGGCGCTAGCTGCTAATAGTTAGTAAGTGAGGCGTCTCAGCCACAGGACCGCCTTTACCGCCCTCGCCGGCACCCTCGTGGTGCTGCTTTTCGCTTCGAGCGCGCCCTCGCCCCTATACGTCGTCTACCAGCGCCAATGGGGCTTCTCCGCGATCACCCTGACAAGCGTGTTCGCCGTGTACGCGATCGCGCTGCTCGGAGCGCTGCTCGTGGCCGGCGCGCTGTCCGACCACATCGGCCGCCGCCCCGTGCTGCTGCTGGCGCTCGGCCTCGAACTGGTTGCGATGCTCGCGTTCGCCGAGGCAAGCGGCGTCGTATGGCTGTTTGCCGCCCGCGTGCTGCAGGGCGTCGCCACCGGCATCGCGATGGGGGCAATCAGCGCGGCGCTGCTGGACCTCCAGCCCGAGGACAGGCCGTGGCTGGGCGCGCTGGCCGGCGTGGTGGCGCCGATGACGGGGCTCGCGGCCGGCGCGCTGGTCACCGGGGTCCTCGTCCAGTACGCCCCCAATCCGACGACCTTCGTGTTCTGGCTGCTGTTCGGCGCCTTCGTGGCGGCCGTCGGGGTGGCGCTGCTCGTGCCGGAGACCGTGGACGGCGACGGCCGCTGGCGGGAGTCCCTGCGCCCGCGAATCGGCGTGCCGCCCCACGTCCGCGGCCCGTTCGTGCGAGCGCTCCCGAGCCTGACCGCCACCTGGGCGCTCGGCGGCCTGATCCTCTCGCTGGGCCCGTCGCTGACCACGAGCGTGCTCGGCACCACGAGCCACGTGGCCGGCAGCCTACCGATCTTCCTGATCGCCGGCATCAGCGCCGTGGCGTCGATCCGGGCGCGCACGCTCAGCGCCCGCACCACGGCGCGGGGCGGCCTGGCGGCGCTGATCGCGGGCATCGCGATGGCCGTCGGAGCGCTGGCGCTCGGGTCGAACGCGCTCTTCCTGGCGGGCGCCGCCGTCTGCGGGCTGGGCTTCGGGCCGGCCTTCGCGGGCATCTTCCGCTCGCTGACCGAGCTGGCTCCTGAGGCGCGCCGTGCCGAGCTGGTCTCGTCCGTGCTGACGGTGTCCTACGTCGCGTTCAGCGTGCCCGCGATCATCGCCGGCATCGCCGTCACCCAGGTCGGCCTGCGCGCCACCGCCGAGGTCTACGGCGTCGTGCTGATCGGCCTCGCCTCGCTCGCGCTGGTGCTCTCCGGCGCGCTCGACGACGGCCGCGACGAGCTCGCGGGCGCCGCCCGTGAGGGCGTGCGGGCCTAGCCGGCGCCTAGCCCTCCCTGCTGGTGAGGACCTCCTTGAGCTTGGCCACGGCGAAGCCCCACGCGTCGCTCGCCTGCACCTTTGGCGGCAGCGACACCTCGTTCGGATTGGTCAGCACGTCGAGCAGCACCGGACCGTCGCTGGCCAGCGCCCGCGCCACGGCGCCGTCGAGCTCGTGCGGATCGGTCACGCGGATGCCCTCGAGCCCCATGGCGCGCGCGACCTCGGCGAGGTCGGGGTTGTGCAGCAGCGTGCCGAACTCGGGCAGCCCGCCCTGCTCCTGCTCGAGCTTGACCATGCCGAGCCGGCCGTTGTTGAACACCACGAGCTTCACCGGCAGCTTGTGCGAGACGGCCGTGAGCAGGTCGCCGAGCAGCATGGTGAGCCCGCCGTCGCCGCAGAAGGCCACCACCTGGCGGTCGCGGTCGAGCGCCTGCGCGCCCAGGGCGTGCGGCATCGCGTTCGCCATCGAGCCGAGGTTGTAGGAGCCGATCAGGCGGCGCGTGCCGCTCATCGTCACGAAACGCGACAGCCAGACCGTGGCCATGCCGGTGTCGGAGGTGAAGATCGCGTCGGCGGCGGCGTGGCGGTCGACCGCGGCGGCCACCGCCTCGGGGCGAATCAGGTTCTCGGGGTTGTCCAGCACGGCCCGCGCCCGGCCCGCGCCCCCCTCGTCGTGTCCTGGGTCGGCCAGCCCGAGCTGGCTCTCGCGCCAGTCGGTAAAGGCCTTGCGGCTCGACTCGAGGTGTCCGCGATCCTCCTTCGGGGTCACCAGCTCGAGCAGCTCCTTCAGGGCCAGCTTCGCGTCGCCCACCACGCCGTGCTGGACCGTGGTGCGCCTGCCGATGTGCTCGCCGCGCTTGTCGATCTGCACCACGACCTTGCCGGTCGGATACCAGTCGCTGTAGGGGAAGTCGGTGCCCACCATGAGCAGCAGATCGGCGCCGTCGAGCGCCTTGCGCGCGGCCGGGTTGCCGATCAGCCCTGTCTGGCCGACCTCGAACTCGTTGTCGCGCTCGAGGCCCTCCTTCGCCTTCAGCGTCAGCACCATCGGCGCGGCAAGCCGGTCCGCAAGCGCCAGCAGCTCCTCGCGGGCCTCGCGCGCGCCCATGCCGGCGAGCAGCGCCACCTTGCCGGCGGCGTCGATCTGCGCGGCGGCGTCGCGCAGGGCGTCCGGGTCCGGGATCACCGGCGGGTGGCTCGACACGAAGCTCGTGGAGATCCCCTTCTCGACCTCCATCCCGCCCACGTCGCCGGGCAGCGTGAGCACGGCGACGGTGCTCTGCTGCAGCGCCGTCTGGACGGCCTCTTCGAGCAGCCTTGGCAGCTGCTCCGGGCTCGTGAGGGTGCGCGCCACGGCGGCCACGTCCTTGAACAGCGCGTCGTTGTCGACCTCCTGGAAGAAGTCGCTCCCCACCTCGGGCAGCGGCACCTGGCCGCAGACCGCGAGCACGGGCGCGCGCGACTTCTTGGCGTCGTAGAGCCCGTTCAGCAGGTGGATCGAGCCCGGGCCGACGGTGCCCATGCACACGCCGAGCCCGCCCGTGAGCTGGGCCTGGGCGCAGGCCGCGAAGGCCCCAGCCTCCTCGTGGCGCACGCCGATCCACTCCAGGCGCTCCTCGCGCCGGATGGCGTCGGTCACGGGGTTCAGGGCGTCGCCGACCACGCCCCAGACGCTGTGGACGCCGAGCTCGGGGAGGGCGTCCACGATCAGCTCGGCCACGGTGGTCATCGGCTCTCCTCAGGCGGCGAAGCGGTCAGGGTGGGCTCGTTCCCAGTCGTCTACCCAGGAAACGGGCGGGTCGTCGAGCAGCTCGCCTGGCGCCAGCCAATCGTAGAGCTCGGCGTAGCTGCGCGCGCTGACCTCGTCCACGCGGCGCATGAGCATCCAGGGCTGCACGCCGGCCGGGTCGCTCACGCCGAGTGAGCCCATCAGCTGCATGGCGTCGCGCACCGTTCCGTCCTGGTAGCGCCAGGCGCGCTCCGTCTTGTCCGGCACGTTCAGCGCGCGCGCACGCCTCGGGTCCTGCGTGGCCACTCCCACCGGGCACTGGTTGGTGTGGCAGCGCTGGGACATGATGCAACCCACCGCCATCATCATCGCCCGCGCCGCGTTGGTGTAGTCGGCGCCCTGCGCCAGGCGCTTCACGATGTCGCTGCCGGTGGCCACCTTGCCGCTGGCGCCGAGTCGGATACGGCCGCGCAGGCCGCAGCCGACGAGCGCGTTGTGCATGGTCATCAGCCCGTCGGTCAGCGGAGTGCCCACGTTGTCCTGGTACTCGACCGGCGCCGCACCCGTGCCACCCTCGCCCCCGTCGACCACGATGAAGTCGGGAGTGATGCCCTCCTCGACCATCGCCTTGCAGACGGCGAGCAGCTCGTGGCGCCTGCCCACGCAGAGCTTGAAGCCGGTGGGCTTGCCGCCGGCAAGCTCGCGCATGTGGGCGATGAACCGAACGAGCTCGCGCGGGGTCTGGAAGACCTTGTGGTGGGAGGGGCTCACGCACTTCTCGCCCTTGGGCACGTCGCGCGCCTTGGCGATCTCGTCCGTGACCTTCGCGGCGGGCAGCACGCCGCCGATGCCCGGCTTGGCGCCCTGGCTGAGCTTGAGCGAGACGCACTTCACGTTGTCGTGGGCGGCCTTGTCGCGGAACTCGCCCTCGTCGAAGCCGCCGTCCTTGGTGCGCGCGCCGAAGTAGCCGGTGCCGAGCTCCCAGATCACGTCGCCGCCGCCCTCCAGGTGGTACTTGGTGAGCCCGCCCTCGCCGGTGTCGTGCGCGAAGCCGCCCTTGGCGGCGCCCTGGTTGAGCGCGCGTAGCGCGTTGCCCGACAGCGCGCCGAAGCTCATCGCCGACACGTTCAGGAGCGCCATGTCGTAGGGCTTCGAGCAGTCTGGGCCGCCGACGCGCACGCGCGGCTGGTCCTCGGGCGGGTCGATCGCCGCGGCGGTCTGCAGCAGCCACTCATAGCCGACGGCGGTCACGTCGCGCTCGGTGCCGTAGGCCTTCTCCTCCTTCTCGCCCTTGGCGTACTGGTAGATCGCCGTCCGGATGTCGCGGTCGAACGGGCGGCCGTCGAAGTTGCGCTCGATGAAGTACTGCTGCAGCTCCGGGCGGATCGCCTCGGCCAGGAAGCGCAGGTGGCCGGCGAGCGGGTAGTTGCGCAGGATGCTGTGGCGGCGCTGCAGCAGGTCGTAGGCCGCCAGGCACACGGCCAGGCCCAGCAGCACTACGCAGGCGATGCTCACCGGGCCGGGCCCGACCAGGGCCGCGCCCGCCGCCAGCGCCAGCAGCGCCACCGCCACCCCCGCCACGAAGAACCTCATGGCGGCGGGGCTTGGGTCACCCGGCTTCGGCCCGCTGCTTCAGGCCGTCGGCGGCGTTCCCCAGCAGGAAGTTGCGCACCTGGCCCTCGACCGGGCCGCGCAGCAGCAGGCCGAGCATGCGGCCGGGGTCGGCCTCGAGGGCGTAGGTCGCGCGCGTGCGGCCGCCGCCCAGGTCCTCGAGCGCCCACCAGCCCTCGAGCGACTTGGTGTCGCCCTTCTCCTGCACCCAGCGGATCTCGGTGGGCTCGACGTAGCTGAAGCGCAGTAGCGCCTTCACGGTCTTGACCTTCGCGTCGGACTCGGTCTCGACGAGCTCCGCCCGCCCGTCCGCGTCGCGCTCGAGCACCTCGACGTCCTTCAGCGAGCCCTGCCACTCGGGCGCGTGCCGGATGTCGGCGGCGATCTCGAAGCAGCGCCCGATCGGCGCGTCGATCTCCACGCTGCGCTCGCCGCTGATCATGCCCACGGCGGGCAGACTAGCTCGGCGGTCAATCCGGTGACACGGTTAGCTGCCCCGGCCCCATACGGGGGATCAAAATGGACCCCATTTCCCCGACTCCTTTGCATTTCTTGCGGAATTGAAAAATCCGGGTTACGTTCCCCTGAGTGGGAGGGCGTATATCGCGCCCGCCGATTCTTCAGACAGGGGACAAACATGCGGAAGACCTTCTGGGCGATGGCGCTCGCGCTATCGCTGCTGCTTCTAGGTGGGGGACAAGCCCTCGCCGCGACCACCCGTGTGGTGGACAAAGACGGTATGGCCACGCCATCGAACTGCAACGCGAACACCCCGACGCCGTACACGACGATTCAGTCGGCGGTCGACGCGTCGGGCCCCAATGACACGATCAAGGTCTGCCCGGCCACGTACCCGGAGCAGGTGCGGATTCTCGGCAGCGCCAAGAACGGGATCAACCTGGTCTCTACCACGCGGCGCGCGGCGGTGATTCAGGCCCCGCCGACCTTCGATCCCGCGCGGCCCGACCTCGTCAGCGTCGAGCAGGCACGCGGCGTCTCCATTCAGCGCTTCACGATCTCAGGCCCGATCCCCGACCCGGCTGCGTGCAACGTGCTGCTGGTCACCGGCGTCCGCATCAAGGGAAACGGCTCCGCCACGCTGATCGACAACCGGATTACTGAGATTCGGGCTGCGGACCCGGCCCTGCGCGGTTGCCAGAACGGCTTCGCCGTGGCCGTCGGACGCAACGCCGAGGCTGAGACGGGCGATGCCAGCTTGTTCCTGAACCAGATCGACAAGTACCAGAAGGGCGGCGTCTACGCCGACGGCCCGGACACCGACCTGAACATGAGCGGCAACGCCGTGCTCGGTAACGGGCCGGATCCGCTGATCGCGCAGAACGGCGTGCAGATCAGCCGCGGTGCCGACGCGTTCGTAGGCGCGAACATGGTCCAGGACAACACCTACATCGGCCCCGCCGGGCCGGGCCAGGCGTCCGGGTTCATCCTGTTCAGGGATCCGGGCAACACCGCCTCCGACATCCGCCTGAGCAGCAACCTCGTCAGGCGCAACGACAACAACATCGGGCTGTTCGACATCGATCACGGCGTGTTCGAGAACAACCGCGCGCTCGACTCGACGTTCTACGACGGCATCTTCGCGGACGTTGACTCCGAGGGGAACCGGTTCGAGAACAACCGCGCGTTCGGCAACCCGGAGTTCGACTGCCTCGACGATTCGCACGGCAGCGGCACCGCCGGGACGGCGAACATCTGGAAGGACAACCAGGGCAAGAAGTCGTCGCCGCCGCCGATCTGCCGCAGCGGCAAGCGGGACCACCACGACGACGACTGGGACAACAACTAGCTCCCAGTCAGATCGACCGAGACAGCGCCCCGAGGCGCGCGACCAGTTCGCGCGCCGAGGGGCGCTCGTCGTTCTCGGCCAGCCCGACCGAGGCGGCCAGCTCGGCACTCACCTGGGCGGCGCTCTGGCCGAGCGCGAGCCGCTCCTCAAGGGTGACCGCGCCGTGGCGCTTCGCCAGCCGCTCGCCGTCGTCGCCGAGCATCAGCGGCACGTGGGCGTAGGAGCGCGGCGCGTCGATGCCGAGGCGCTCGGCCAGCCATAGCTGGCCCGCCGTGGCGTCCTGCAGGTCGGCCCCGCGGACGACCTCCGCGATGCCCTGCTCGGCGTCGTCCACGATGACGGCGAGGTTGTAGGCGAAGGCGCCGTCGTTGCGGCGCACCACTAGGTCGTCGACCACGCCTTCGTGCGGGCCGAGCACGCGGTCGTCGAAGCCCACGCGGGCGCGGCCCGCCCGCACGCGCAGCGCCGGCGGGCGGCCGCTCGCGCGCCGTTCCTCCAACTGGGCAGCCGTCAGCTCGCGGCAGGTGCCGGGGTACAGCGGCCCGGTCGCGCCGTGCGGTGCCGAGGCCGCCTCGCGGACCTCGGCGCGGGTGCAGAAGCACTCGTAGACGAGCCCCTGCGCGCGCAGCCGCTCGAGCGCCTCCTCGTAGAGCCCGCCGCGCGCGCTCTGGCGCACCGGCCAGTCGTCCCAGTCGATCCCGAGCGCGGCCAGGTCGGCCAGCTGGTGCTCGATCCAGCGCTCGCGCGAGCGGCCCGGGTCGAGGTCCTCGATCCGCAGCAGGAAGCGGGCGCCGGCCGAGCGCGCGAACAGCCAGGCGAGCAGCGCCGTGCGCAGGTTGCCGAGGTGCAGCGGCCCGGTGGGGCTGGGCGCGTAGCGGCCGTCGAGGGGCATGGCCCGACGCTAGCTCCCAGGCGGCGCGAGGCGCGGGCGGTTGGCCCGCGTGTAGAGGTTGGGAGTCCGCATTTTGGCCGTGTGGAGATAGGGAAAAACCCGCAAATAGCCGAATCTTCGAGGCATGTTGGGGAAGAGAGGCAAGGTCGGCATGCCGGCGGTCGCCGCCGTCTCGGCTCCGTTCGGGCGCGACCTCGAGGCCTGCTTCAAGCGCATCGAGCGGATCGTGCGGCGCTGCCGCGAGCGCGGCGCCGAGCTCGTGGTGTTCCCGGAGGCCGCGCTGGGCGGCTACCTCTACGAGCCGCTCCTGCCCAGCTCGCGCCTGACGATCCCACCGCCGCCGGAGCTGCGCCCCGACGGGCCGGAGATCCAGCGGTTGGTGGAGCTCGCCGGGCCCACGGTGGTGTGCGTGGGCTACACGGAGGCCGGCACGCACAGCAGCGCCGTCTGCGTGAGCGGCGACGGCGTGCTCGGACACCAGCGCAAGGTGCACCTGCCGCCCGCCGAGCGCGGCGCCTTCGCCCCGGGCGACGGCTTCGCCGCCTTCGACACGCCGCTCGGAAGGATGGGAATGCTGATCTGTTACGACAAGGTCTTCCCGGAGTCGGCGCGGCAGCTTTCGCTCGACGGCGCCGGAATCATCGCCTCGCTCGCGGCCTGGCCGGTCAGCCGCGTCGGGCGCGCGGCCTGGGCCCGCCGCGACCGCCAGGTGCGCCACTTCAACCTGCTCGACCAGGCACGCGCGCTCGAGAACCAGGTGGTCTGGGTGTCGGCGAACCAGAGCGGCGCCTTCGGCCGGCTGCGCTTCCCGGGCCAGGCGAAGGTCGTGGACCCAGACGGCCGCGTGCTGGCATCGACCGGATTCCGGGAGGGGGCAGCCGTCGCCCGGATCGACGTCGCGGGCGCGGTGAGCGCGGCTCGCGGCGAGCTGTCGCACCTCGGGGACCGCCGTCCGCCGGCCTACGGGCTGCGCGGGACCCGTGTGGCAACCTAGTCCGCAGAATGTGCGGGATTGCCGGAGAGCACGGCCTGACCAGGTCCGACGAGGGACGGCGCATGCTCGCCCGCCTCGAGCACCGCGGCCCCGACGACCAGGGCGAGGTGCAGGTGAACGGCGCCTGGCTCGGCCATCGCCGCCTCTCGATCGTGGACGTGGCGACCGGCCACCAGCCACTCGTCACGAGTGACAAGGGCCTCTATCTGGTCGGCAACGGGGAGGTCTACAACCACGAGCAGGTGCGCGAGTGGCTCACCGACGGCGACTACTCGACGCGCTCCGACAACGAGGTCGCGCTGCACCTGATCCGCGAGCGCGGGCCGGAGGCGCTGGGCGAGCTCGAGGGCATGTTCGCGTTCCTCGCCGCCGGCGACGACGGCACCTTCGTGGCTGCCCGCGACCCCGTGGGAATCAAGCCCCTCTACTGGGCAAAGCGCGACGGCGCCGTGCGCTTCGCCTCCGAGATGGCAGCCTTCGACCCCGACTGGCTGCCGTACGTGGAGGTCTTCCCGCCCGGTCACGCCTGGACGCCGGAGCGCGGGCTCGCTCGCTTCGCCCGGGCGGTTCCCGCCGAGCCGACCGGTGGTGTGCCCTCGCGCGACGAGCTGCGCGAGGCCCTCGTCAGGTCCGTGAAGCGCCAGCTGATGGGCGACGTTCCTGTGGGCGTGTTCCTCTCCGGCGGCCTCGACTCCACGCTCGTCGCGGCGATCGCCGTGCGCGAGATGCCCGAGGGCGAGCGCCTGCAGACCTTCGCCGTCGGCGCCGAGGGCAGCTCGGACCTCGAGGCCGCGCGCTCGGCCGCCGAGTTCCTCGGTAGCGAGCACCGCGAGCGCGTGTACACCCAGGAGGAGGCGCTGGCCGTGGTGCCGCAGGTGGTTCGCGCGAGCACTTCGACCCCTCCCTCGTGCGCAGCGCCGTGCCCAACTTCCTGCTCGCGGAGATGACCGCGAAGCACGTGAAGGTCGTGCTGACCGGCGAGGGCGCGGACGAGCTGTTCGCCGGCTACGAGTACCTGCGCGAGTACACCGGCGACGGCGAGCTGCACGACGAGATCGTGCGCACCGTCGAGGGCCTGCACAACCTGAACCTCCAGCGGGCCGACCGCGTGACGATGGCCCACGGCCTCGAGGCGCGCGTGCCCTTCCTCGACCGCAACCTGATCGCCCTGGCGATGCGGCTGCCGGCCGAGGCCAAGCTGGCCGAGTCGCACGAGCCGGAGAAGCGCGTTCTTCGCGAGGCCTTCGATGGCTGGCTGCCGCACGAGCTCCTCTGGCGCGAGAAGGAGCAGTTCGGCGACGGCAGTGGCGCGGCCGACGTGCTTACCGACGAGATCGAGGGCAGCCTGAGCGAGGAGGAGTTCGAGCGCGAGCGCGGCGAGCTGGACCCGCCGATCCGCACGCGCGAGGAGCTCCACTACTACCGGATCTGGAAGCAGCACCTCGAGGGCGTTCGCCCCGAGCGCACGGTCGCGCGCTTCGCCACCGCCTGATCCGGGTAACCCCACGCCCTGATGGATTGGCACCGGGTCGAGGGATCTGAGGAGTTCCACGAAGTCACGGCCGCCCGCCGGCGCGTGGTGACCCCGCTGCTGATCCTCTTCCTCGTCTGGTTCGGCGGCTTCCTGGTGCTGGCCGCCTACGCGCGCGGCCTCATGGCCGAGACGATCTACCGCGGCTTCACGGTCGCCTACGCGGCGGCGCTCAGCCTGGTGCTGATGACCTGGCTGATCGCCTTCATCTACATCCGCACGACGCGCTCGACCGTGGATCCCAAGATCGAGCGGCTCGACCTGTGAGCTTCGTCCTGGCAGCCAGCGTGAAGGCGCTGCCGCTGGCGGTGTTCGGCCTGATGCTGGCGATCACGCTCGGGATCACCTATTGGGCGTCGAAGCGCACAAGCACGGCCACCGAGTTCTTCACGGCCGGCCGCGGCATCTCGCCGCTGCAGAACGGCCTGGCGGTGGCGGGCGACTACATGTCGGCGGCCGCCTTCCTCGGCGTCTCCGGCCTGATCTTCCTGGACGGCTTCGACGGCTACGTCACAGGCGTCGCCGCGCTGGCCTCGTTCGTGCCGATCCTGCTGCTGCTGGCCGAGCGGATGCGCAACTCCGGCAAGTTCACGATGGCCGACGTCGCCTCATTCCGGTTGAACGAGCGCCCCGCACGCACCGCGGCGGCGATCGGAACATTGACCGTGGTCGGCTTCTACCTGATCGCGCAGATGATCGCGGCCGGCACGATCGTGGAGGGCCTGGCCGGGCTGAAGTATCCGATTGCCGTGGTGATCACCGGCGGGGCGATGCTCGCCTACGTGCTCTTCGGCGGGATGCTCGCCACCACCTGGGTGCAGATCACGAAGGCCGTGCTGCTGTTGAGCGGCGTGCTGGTGATGGCCGTCTGGGTGCTCGGCAAGTTCAGCTTCAACCCGTTCAACGTGATCGACGCCGCGGTCTCGAAGTCGAAGGACCATGCCGCCTACATGGCGCCCGGCCTGCTTTTCGTCAAGCCGCTCGACACGATCTCGACCGGGCTGGCGTTCGTGCTGGGCACCGCCGGCCTGCCGCACATCCTGATCCGCTTCTTCACCGTGCGCGACTCGCGCGCGGCCCGCGGCTCGGTGGGCTGGGCCGTGGTGTTCATCGGCTTCTTCTACATCATGGCCGCGGTCATCGGGATCGGCTGTCGCGCCTTGCTCGGCCCCGCCGCGGAGACGGAGGCGGGCAAGGGCGGCAACCTGGCGGCGCCGCTGCTCGCGCAGACGCTCGGCGGCGGCAAGGGCACCACCGGCGGCGACATCTTCTTCGCGGTCATCTCCGGCGTCGCCTTCGCGACGATCCTCGCCGTGGTGGCCGGCCTAGTGATCAGCGCGTCGGGCGCGGTGGCGCACGACATCTGGACGAACGTGATCAAGCACGACCAGGCCGACGAGCAGCAGGAGGTCCGGATCGGCCGCATCGCCGCCGTGACCGTCGGCGCGATCGCCATCGTGCTGGCGATCCTCGCCGGCAAGGGCTTCAACATCCAGTTCCTGGTCGGGCTGGCCTTCAGCGTGGCGGCCAGCGCCAACTTCCCGGCGCTGCTGCTGGCGCTCAGCTGGCGCCGCTTCAACACCTCGGGGGCGCTGATCGGGGTGGCCGTCGGGCTGATCGCCTCGATCACGCTGATCATCCTCTCGCCCTCGGTCTGGCCGGGGCCGGACAGCGAGGGCGGACCCTTCCCGCTGCAGAACCCCGCGATTGTGTCGATCCCGCTCGGCTTCATCGCCTGCGTGCTGGGCACGCTGCTCTCGGGCGCGAGCTCGGAGGAGCGCTTCAACGAGCTGCGCGTGCGCTCGGAGACCGGCTACGGCTCCGAGTCCGCCGAGGCCACCTAGGCCGCGGCGTCCGCGAGGTTCCAGAAACCGTCGTAGCCCACGAAGCGCTGTGTGGCCACCCGCCCGAGCTGCTCGCGCGCCTCGTCCGGATCCAGGTCGCAGACCACGGCCACCTCCTTGCTGGCCAGCGGCGTGCCGGCCCAGCGCAGCACCTCCTCCACGGACTCCGCCGGCTCGCGCCGGTTGAGGCCGGGCACCAGGTTGGCCGTGATCACGTCGTATACGCCGAACGGCTGGAAGCCCGGCACGGCGATCCGCACGCCGTCGGCGAGTCGCGTGATCTCGTAGGAGGGGCAGGTGTAGCGCTGGCCGCCCGACCAGTTGGCGAGCTTGTGGTCGAGCACGCGCGCGGCCGGCATCGGCTCGCGCGCTTCCTCCATGTCCGCCCGCAGCTCGGACTCGGTCTCCGGCTCCTGCACCCAGCGCTCGAGCTCGGTCGGGTCGAGACCGGCCTCGGCCGCCGCGCCGGTCAACGTCTCGGGCTCGTCGAGCAGCTGGCCTGAGAAGTTGCGCACCCGCAGGCAGCGCAGCAGCTGCCCGGCATGCTCAGGGGCGTGCCGGCGGGCGGCCACCACCCCGCGGCACGCGGGCAGCGTGGCGGCCATGCGCGGGCGCTCGCGCGTGTCGATCGGCATGCCGTGCTCCTGCGCGATAGAGCGGAATGACTTGGCCTGCTTCTCGGGCGTGAGGCCGCGCTCGAGGTAGTCCTCCGGCGAGGACGACAGCCCGACCAGGCGCACCTCCCACTCGACCCAATCCCCGTAGAGCCAGTCGAGCCGGCGGCGGAAGGGCTCGGCGCTGTAGGCCCAGGGACAGCCGGGGTCGGTAAACTCGGTGATGCGGACGTCGGCCACGGCTAGGCGGGCACGGCCACGGGGGCGCGGCGTCGGCCGGGGATGGCGAGGGCGAAGAGGAAGGCGCCGCCCACTCCGGCGGCCGACAGCAGGAACGCCGCCGTGAAGCCGGACTCGGTGGGAAAGCCGGTGCGCGCGGAGATGTGGCCGGCCACGATGCTCGCCGCGATCTGGCCGCCCAGCGAGCCGCCGATCGTGCGCATGATCGTGTTCATCCCCGTGGCCACGCCGGTCTGGCGCTGCTCGACGGCCTCCACGATCAGGTTGGCCATCGAGGCGAACGCGAAGCCGATGCCCAGCCCCAGCAGCACGCTGGCGACGTAGATGGTCCAGCGGGCGTCGTGGAAGGCGGCCAGGAACACGAAACTGAAGCTGGCCACGCCGGTGCCGAGCAGCAGCGGCAGCTTGGAGCCGAAGCGGGTCCCGAGGTACCCGGCGATCGGCCCGGCGAACAGCATGATCGCCGCCGACGGCGCAAGGAACAGCCCCGCTTCGGTGACCGTCGCGCCGAAGCCGTAGCCGGCGGAGGCGGGCGTCTGGACGAACTTCGGGATCAGGATGAACGAGCCGAACATGCCGAAGCCCACGAGCAGCGCGGTGAGGTTCGTGGTCAGCACCGCCCGGATGCGCATCATCTGCATGTCCACGAGCGGCTGCGGGACCTTGCGCTCGTAGGCCACCCACACCACCAGCAGCATCACGGCGGCGGCGAACAGCCCGAGGATGCGCGGGTCGCTCCAGCCCCAGGTGTTGCCCTCGCTCACGGCGAAGAGCAGCGCCACCAGGCCGCCCGACATCAGCGCCGCGCCGCCCCAATCGATCTTCGCCGGGCTCTTCACCGGCGACTCGGGAACGAAGAAGTGGGTGGCCACGATCGCCACGATCACGGAGATCAGGCCGAACCAGAAGATCCACTCGTAGTCGAGGTGGTCCACGATCACGCCGCTCAGCACCAGCCCGGCGCCGCCGCCGATCCCGAAGGTGGCCGAGATCAGGCCGATTCCGGTGGCCACCTTCTCCGGCGGGAACTCGTCCCGGATGATCCCGAAGGCCAGCGGGAACACGGCGCCGCCCACACCCTGGATCGCCCGCCCGGCGATGAGCACCCCGATCGAGTGGGACAGCGCCGACACCAGCGATCCCACGCCGAACACCACCAGCGTGAACACCAGCATCCGCTCCTTGCCGAACATGTCCCCGAGCCGGCCGACGATCGGTGTGGCCACCGACGCCGACAGCAGGTAGCCGGTCAGCACGAACGTCACGAGCGTGGTCGAGGTGTGCAGCACGCGCTGGATCTCGGGCAGGGCGGGCGCGACCAGCGTCTGCGAGAGCGCGTACGCGAGAGCGGAGAGGACCAGCACCGCGAGCGTCAGGTTGTAGGACTGGCGGGGCGGCGGCTCGACCACCGCTTCGAATCTAGCGAAGGATTCCGGTGTGCCCGATCGAGTAGCGGCCGGGCTGGGGCCAGACGCACATGCCGTGCGGGCCGCTGCCCACCCGGATGCGGTGAAGCAGCCGCCCGGTGCGCGTGGAGATCGCGTAGACCTCGCTGTTGTAGCGGCCGCTCAGCCACAGCACGCGCCCGTCGGCCGAGACGCCTCCCATGTCGGGGGAGCCGCCGCCGGGTAGCCGCCACTTGCGCAGCGGGCGACGGGTCCTGAACGAGATGACGGAGATCGAGCCCTCGCCGCGGTTGGACACGTACAGAACCTTCGAGTCGCGGCTCGGGTAGAGCCCGTGCGCGCCGCGGCCGGTGCTCTCGAAGCCGAGCTTGCGCATCGGCTTGGCATCGATCAGCCAGACCCCGCCGGACGCCATGTCGGCCACGTAGAAGGTGCGGCCGTCGGGCGACAGCTTCACGTCCTGGGGCATCGCTCCGGGCTTCAGGGGAATTGTCTTCACCACTCGCTCGTGCACCAGGTCGACGGCGATAACGCGGCCGTTGAACTCGCACGAGACGATCGCGGTGCGGCCGTCCGCGGTGTAGTCCATGTGGTCCACGCCGGCGCAGCCCGGCACGGGCAGGGACTTGCGCAGGCGCATCGTGTGCGGATCGCGGAAGTCGAGCTGGCGATGGGCCTCCGCCACGACGATCGCGCGCCGCCCGTCGGCGGTGAAGTAGAGGTTGTAGGGGTCGAGGACCGGCACGGGCGAGCCGTGGTGCCCCGTACGCGCGTTGATCGGGGTCAGGCTGTTGCCCAGGTCGTTGGTTACCCACAGGGTGCGGAGGTCCCAGGAGGGCGTCACGTGCTGTGGCAGCCGGCCGACTGCGAAGTGGTCCACGATCTTCGCGCTGCGCTGGTCGATCACGTCGACCGTGGCCGACTGCGAGTTCGGCACGTAGATCCGCGCCGGGTCGTGACGCACCGCGGCCGCGAGCGCGCCGGGATGGCCGGCCGCGTAGACGTCGTGGCGGTCGAGAAGCGGGGGAATGTGCCCCGCGCGGAGGGGGGCGGTGCTCTGGCCGGATGCCTGGACGGGCTGGCTCGGAGCAGGCTTTGGGTCTGGCGGCCGCTGAGCCGTCGTGTGCGGGCTGTTGCCACCGCCACCGCCGCCGCAGCCGGCCAGCAGGGCAACGGCCCCGAGTGTGAGCGCGACCCGTCTGCGCATCAGCGCGCCCGCAGCACCAGGAGCTGGTCGTGGACGCTGCCCCCGGGGTCCCGGCCTCCGGCCACCAGCACGCCCCGGCCGGAAACCGCGGCGGACAGGTCCGACAGCGCCGCCGGCAGCCGGCCGCCGGGCCGCACGGCGCCGCTGCGCGGGTCGACCGCGAGGATCGAGTCGACCTGGCCGGTCGTGCTGTCGCCGCGGCCGCCCAGCACGAAGAACGTGCCGCCGAGGGCCACGCCCGCCGCGTGTGCAAGGACGCCCGGTAGGCGGCCGATCACCCGCGCTCGGCCGGCCGCCGGGTCGACCTCGACCACCTCGCGCCGCGCCGTGGTGCCGTCCGTGCCGCCAGCCACGAGGAGCCGGCCGCCGGTCGCGGCAGCGGCGGCGTAGCGCAGCGGGTGCGGCAGCCGCGCGACCTGGCGGACGGGGCGCCCCGGGGTGAATCGCAGTACCGAGCTCTGCGGCGTCTGCACGGTGAAGCCGCCGATCACGTAGATGCTCCCGCCGAGCGCCACGGCTGTCGCGTCGGAGATCGCTACGGGCAGCCGGCCGGCCGTGGAGGCCCGGCCGCGGGCGTCGACCCGCACGATTGAGCCGACCGGGCCCGACGCCGTGCCGCCTCCGAACAGGTACACGCTGTCACCGAGGGCCGCCCCGCCGGCGTCGTGCACGGCCAGCGGCAGCGCGCCGACTCGCGCGGGCGCCCCCGGCGCCGCTCGCACGACGTCGCCGACCGAGGCGTCGGCCGCGTTCAGGCCGCCGGCAAGGATCGTCGCTCCGCCGGCCGTCGCCATCGCGGGCAGCTGCACCGGCGCGGGCAGCCTCCGCGAGGAGACCACCCGGAGCTCCCGCGGGCGGGCGGGCACGTTCGGCACCGCGCGCTTCGTGCTGGTCGGCGTGCGGGCCTGGGATCCAGGCCCGCCGCCACCGCAACCCGCGAGGCCGACGGCCACCAGCGCCGTGGCTGTAATCGCGCGGAACGCCGCTCAGCCGCTCCGCACGAGGCCGCGCAATAGGGGCGTCGAGGAGTCGCCCGCCCTGCCCAGCGCCGGCAGGCCGAAGTTCGCCTCGATCGTGCGGAGGAGCGCGTAGTGGTTGGCCTCCACGCGCACCCTCGCGTGCGGCCTCGCCTCGCCGCCCGCGGCGATCAGGGCGATTCGCCCGCCGCCCGGCTGCCCGCCGGCGCCGCGCTGGTCGGCCCGGTTGCCCTCGTCCCAGGTCACGTAGAGAAGGCCATGCGGGCCGAGTGTATGCAGCACCCGCGGCACGGTGCGCGCGGCGAACCTGTCGGCCGCTCTGAGCGAGTGGTGGTGCCCGTCGTGGCGCACGTTGGGCGCGATCCAGGTGAAGCGCGGCAGGTGCCCGGTCGCCAGGTCGTGCCGCAGCCCCCTGAAGCCAGTCACGCGCGCGCTGTCTCGCTTGTTGCCGTCCACGCTCTCGGTATAGACGAACGGGTTGTAGTGCTTGTTGTAGCGCCCGGTGCGCGTGACCGGGACGTCGGCGTCGTGGGGGAGGCTCTCGAAGTAGGCGTGCCAGGAGATGCCGGCCGCGTCGAACTGGTTCACGACGCTCGGCAGGTCACTCGAGCAGCGGGCGCAGTTGCCCCTTATCTCAGCGGTGCTGCCGGTGGTCATTGCTATGTAATTGGGTAGCGACGGGTGCCCGACGGCGAAGTAGCGGGTGGCGAGCGCGTTGCGGCGAGCCAGCCGATTCAGGTACGGCGCGTCGGGACTGCCCATCACCTGGCCGTAGCTGCGGTTCTCGAGCACCATCACGGCGACATGAGAGGGGTGGACCGAATTGCCCGCCGTGACGACCGTGTCGCTGCCGCAACCCGCGAGCAGGATCACGCTCAGCGCGACGAGGCTCCTCATGGGCCGGAGGCTGTCTGACGGGCATGAAGAGAACATGAACGCCCGAACCGCCGTTTATGCGACATGGCTCGGGGTATCGCCGGGCTATGAGCTCGCTCCCCAGTGCTCGCGGGCCTCTCAGCGCGTACCTGCTCGACGCGCTGGCGGAGCCCGTCCACGAGCTGTCCGGATGGCCCTCCCCGGACGGCGACGTACTGGCTGACGATGACGTCCAGCTGGCGCTCTACTGCTGCTACGAGCTGCACTACCGCTCCTTCGACGGCGTCGACGACGGCTGGGAGTGGGAGCCTTCGCTGCTCGCCTTCCGGGCGCAGCTGGAGCGGGGCTTCGAGTCCGAGCTGCTTCGCCTGGTGGACCACCCCGGCGGGGCTGACGCCGCCGACATGGACCTGCAGCTGCGCGCGCTGATCGACGCCGACGACGCCCCACCGCTGTCGCGCTACCTCGAGCGGCAGGCCACGGTCGAAGAGGCGCTCGAGTTCCTCGTGCACCGCTCGGCCTACCAGCTGAAGGAGGCCGACCCGCATTCGTGGGCGCTGCCCCGCCTGACCGGCAAGCCGAAGGCGGCGCTGGTGGAGATCCAGGCGGACGAGTACGGCGGCGGGGACGAGCGCTGGATCCACGCCAGGCTGTTCGCGGACGCGCTCGACGGGGCGGGCCTGGATTCCTCCTACGGCGCCTACCTCGACGTGATCCCCGGCACCACGCTCGCGACGGTCAACCTGATGTCGCTGTTCGGCCTGCACCGGCGCTGGCGCGGCGCGATCATCGGCCACCTGGCCGTCTTCGAGATGAGCTCGACCGGCCCGAACCGGCGCTACGCCAACGCGTTCCGGCGCTTCGGCTTCGGGCCGGACATGACGCGCTTCTTCGACGAGCACGTGGAGGCAGACGCGGTACACGAGAACGTCGCCGCCAACGACCTGGCGGGCGCGCTGGCGAGCGAGAGCCCGGAGCTGGCCGCCGACGTCCTGTTCGGGGCGCGGGCCCTGCTGGCGCTGGACCAGGGCTTCATCGCCCGGCTGATGGACAGCTGGGAGCGCGGCGAGAGCTCGCTGCTCCAGCCGCTGGCCGCTGCAGCTTCTGCCTAGCGGTCCTGCTCGGCGCCGCTCGAGCAGCGGAAGCCGACGGCGGTGTGCGTGCCGTCGCAGAGTGGCCGCGTGCGCGAGCGCCCGCAGCGGCAGAGCGCGATCGTCTTGCGCCTCACGTCGATCTCGTTGCCGTCCTGGTCGAGCAGCTTGAAGTCGCCTCGGACCAGGTACGGGCCGTCGCGGTAGGAGGTGATGGTGGGCTTGCGCTCCACGCGGGGTCGATACCCGCGTTCCGGTTCGCCAAACTGCCGCCCGTGGACCCCGATCCGACCGAGATCCGCGTGCTCGGCTGCCTGATCGAGAAGCAGCGCACCACGCCCGACGCGTATCCGCTCACGCTGAACTCCCTGCGGCTGGCCTGCAACCAGTCGACGAACCGCGACCCCGTGGTGGACTACGGCGACTCCGAGATCCGCTCCGCGCTCGAACGGCTCGGTCGGCGCGGCTGGACGAGGATGGCGAGCTGGGGCGGGCGCTCGGTGAAGTACCGCCACCTGCTGGGGGACGCCCTCGGGCTGTCGCGCGAGCAGGTGGCGCTGCTAGCCGTGCTGATGTTGCGCGGGCCGCAGACCCTCGGCGAGCTGAAGGGCCGCAGCGACCGCCTGCACTCGTTCGGCTCCCTGGCGGAGGTCGAGCAGGAGCTGGGCTCGCTCGGCGAGCGGGAGCTGGTCCGGGCCCTGCCGCGCCTGCCGGGCCAGAAGGAGCAGCGCTACGAGCAGCTGCTGGGAGGCGAGCGCGAAGCTGAGCAGGGCTCGCCGGCGCCTGTGGTGGCGACGCCGGTGGCGGCCGCCGCGCCGGCCGACGACCTCGAGGAACGCGTGGCCCGCCTGGAGCGCGAGGTCGCGGCGCTTCGGGCCGAGCTCGGCGCCCCCTAGCGCAAGCGGCCGGCTCGGCCGGCTGCGCAGCGAGCGCTCAGCGCAGCAGCAGCTCGCGCATGTCCTCGGGGCTCGCGTCCGAGGGCTCGGTGGACTCCATGAAGTCCGTGATGATGGCGGCCAGGCGGTGCGGGTCGTCGAGCTGCGGGAAGTGGCCGGCGTCCGGCAGCAGCTCCAGGCGGCTGCCGGGCATCGCCTCGCGCGCCGCCTCGCCGTGGCGGGCCGGGATGATCGGGTCGCGCTCGCCCCACACCAGGAGCGACGGCATGACCTCGGTCAGGTGAAGGCGGTCCGCCGCGCTCACACGCTGGCCACGCGGGTCGATCACCGAGCGCAGGGTGTGCAGGAAGGCCTGGCGCGCGTCGGAGTCGGCCAGCGAGCCCACGCCCGTGGCCAGCTCGGCGATGTCGTGGCCGGGCTTCAGCCGCAGGTATCCGAGCATCCGGCCGAAGCCGGCGGCCACGGAGCGCACGCGCCGGCTGGCCAGGAGCGGCAGCACGAGCTCTGAGCCCGGCAGTGCGGCGGCGCGCAGCAGCAGGCTCACCTCGCTGCCCAGCCCGCCGCTCGACACCAGCACCAGCCGCTCGCAGCGCTCGGGGAACTGGTAGGAGAACTGCATGGCGATGCCGCCTCCCAGCGAGTGGCCGACGACGGTGGCCCGCGGGTGGTCGAGCGCGATCAGGAGGTCGCGAAGGCCCGCGGCGTAGGCCCCGAGCGAGTAGTCCCCACGGGGCTTCGCCGACTGCCCGTGCCCGAGCAGGTCGGGCGCGATCACCGTGAAGCGCTCGGCCAGGAGCGGCATGAGCGGCTCCCAGTGGGCAGAGCTGCCCGTGATGCCGTGCACCAGCAGGATCACCGGCCCGCTGCCGCCGGTGCGGAAGGCGGTGCGCTTGCCGTAGAGCGTTAGCTCCTCGGTGCGGATCTCGGCGCTCAAGAGGGGGTCACCATCGTCCCCACGATGCCATAAAGGCGGCGCGGCCTAACATCCGAGGCGTGCAGCTCGGCCTCTTCATCTTCCCGACCGACTACACGCTCGACCCCGCGCGGCTGGGCCGGCTGGCCGAGGAGCACGGCTTCGACTCGCTGCTGTTCCCCGAGCACACGCACATCCCGGCCAGCCGCGAGTCGCCCTACCCGGCCGGCGGCGAGCTGCCGCGCGAGTACAGCCACACCTACGACCCCTTCGTGGCACTCACCGCCGTGGCGGCGGCCACCGAGCGCATCAAGCTCGGCACGGGCATCTGCCTGATCGTGGAGCGCGACCCGATCACGACCGCGAAGGAGGTCGCCAGCGTGGACCGCCTCTCGGGCGGCCGCTTCCTGTTCGGCGTTGGCGCCGGCTGGAACAGGGAGGAGATGCAGAATCACGGCACGGACTCGGGCAGGCGCTTCGGGGTGATGCGCGAGCGCGTGGAGGCGATGAAGGCGATCTGGACCCAGGACGAGCCCGAGTACCACGGCGAGTACGTGGACTTCGATCCGATCTGGTCGTTCCCCAAGCCGGTTCAGGAGCCCCACCCGCCGGTGATCGTTGGCGGCACGGGCAAGACGGTGCTCGACCGCGTGGTCGCTTTCGGCGACGAGTGGATGCCGAACCGCACGCCGCTGGAGGAGCTGGCCGGGCGCATTGGGGACCTGCAGCGAAAGGCGGGCGAGGCCGGCCGCGGCGAGATCCCCGTCAGCCAGTTCGGCGGCCCGCGCGACGGCGACGAGCTCAAGCGCTACGAGGAGGCCGGAGTGCACAGGGTGTTCTTCCGGCTGCCCTCCGACGAGCCGGACGCCGTCGAGCGGCGGCTCGACGAGCTGGCCAAGCTCCTTTAGGCGGCGAACAGCGTGAGGTCCGGATCCCGCTCGCCGCGCAGCACGGCCGGGTTCACCTCCACGCACGCGATCCCGCGCGACTCGGCCAGCTTGCGGGCCTGGGGCTTGATGACCTGGGCGGCCAGCACGCCCCGGCAGCGCGTCAGGCCGGGCTCGCAGCGGATCCGCTCGAGATAGCGGGTGAGCTGCTCCACGGCGTCGATCGTGGCCACGCGCTTGATCTCGACCGCCACGAAGGCGTCGTCGCCGTCGCGGCACATCAGGTCCACCGGCCCGATGTCGGTGGGCCACTCGCGCCGGATCAGGCGCAGGCCCTCCCCGCAGCTGCCCGGGCTGGCGGCCAGCAGCTCCTGCAGCTCGCGCTCGACGCCCTCCTTCTCGAGTGCGGCCGCCTCGCCCATGTCGTGCTCCACGTCGGACAGCACCTCGGCGATGCGGATCTCAAGCCTGTCCTCCCCGCCGCGCTTTCTCACGGTCATCAGCCCCGGCTCCTCCTCGATCACCGTGGGCGCCGTCATCCAGTTGCTGGGCTTGAAGCCGCCCGTGTCGGCGTGCACCATCACCGAGCCGTCCTCCTTGAGCATCAGCAGGCGCAGCGCCTCGGGCAGCACCGCGGACAGGCGGCCGGAGTAACGGACCTCGCAGCGGGCAACAATGAGTCGCATCGCATCGGCAAAGTACGCACCGGCCCGGACACGCCTGGCCCTCGTGTCGCCGTCGTCGCCGTATGACGAGGACGGCTACCTCGAGCGGGCGCTCCAGGCCCTCGCCGAGCTCGGCTTCGATACCAGCGTCGGGCGCCACGTGGGCGAGCGGAACGGCTACCTCGCGGGATCGGCCGAGCACAGGGTGAGTGACCTGCACGAGGCCTTCGCCGATCCGGACGTGGACGCCGTGCTGGCCGTTCGAGGCGGCTACGGCGCCGCCGAGCTCGTGCCGCTGCTGGACGAGCGGCTGCTGCGCGACAACCCCAAGCCGCTCATCGGCATGAGCGACATCACGGTGCTGCACCTGGTGCTCTCGGAGCGCCTGGGGCTGCCCACCTTCTGGGGCCCGATGGCGGGCCAGCTCGCGCGGGGTACGGACTACACGCGGCGCCTATTTCGCGAGGTCCTCACCGAGGGGCCGAGCGCCGGCCCGCTCGAGCTGCCCGACGGCGCCGAGCTCACCACGCTCGTGGCGGGCAGCGCCTCGGGTCCGCTCGGCGGCGGCACCACCGCCCTGCTGGCCTCCTCGCTCGGCACCTCGTGGGAGGTCGAGACCGAGGGGAGGGTGGTGCTGCTCGAGGACGTGGGGATGGAGCCCTACGAGCTCGACCGCGCCCTGCTCCAGCTGCTCCAGGCCGGCAAGCTGGCCGACGCCGCCGCCATCGCGCTGGGCGTGCACGTGGGCGTCGCGCCGCGCGACCAGCGGCCCTCCCTGACGCTGATGGAGGTGCTCGAGCGGCTGATCGTTCCGCTGGGCCTGCCCACGCTCTACGGCCTGCCGCTCGGCCACACCCGCGACCTGGCCACCGTACGCTACGGCGCGCCGGTGCGGCTGGACGCGTCGGGCGGATCGCTCGAGCTGCTGAACAGCTCGAGCGCGCGCTGAGCCACCAGCTCGGGCTTCTCCTCCGGGACGAAGTGGCCGCAGTCCTCGATCAGCTCGACGCTCATGTCGTCGGCGTGGCCCTCGTGGCCCTTCACGACCTCGGTGGAGAGGGCGCTGTCCTGGCTGCCGAACAGCAGCCGGGTGGGCACCGTCAACCGCGGCGCGGGGTCTCCGCGGATGGCCTCCCCGACGAGCCGGATGTAGCTCCGGTAGAGCAGCTGGGTGGCGCGGGCGCTGTCGGGCCGGGCCAGGCTTTGCGCGTAGCCGAGCGCCTCCTCCTCGGAGATGCACGGGTGCACGGTGCCGCCGACGATGGCGGCGGCGATCCGGCCGGGGTCCCGCTGCAGCGCCCAGGGGCCGAGCGGCGAGGCCATCACGAACACGTACCAGCTGCGCCAGGCGCCGGCCAGCAGCTTGAGGCTGGGGCGGACCCAGGGCACCGGCGCGCTCAGACCCAGGAACGCCTGGATCCGCTGCGGCGCCATGAAGCAGGCCACGAAGCCCGAAGTGCAGCCCCAGTCGTGTCCCACGAGGAAGGCGCGCTCCAGCCCGAGCGCGTCGAGCAGGGCGAGCGCGTCGGTCGCGAACGTCTCCGGGTCATAGCCGCGGCCGGGCGCCTCGCTGCTGCCGAAGCCGCGCAGGTCCGGGCAGATCACGCGGTGGCGCTCGGCCAGCAGCGGCGCCACGAGGCGCCAGGTGCCGGCGTGCTGGGGCCAGCCGTGCAGCATCAGCACGGGCGGCCCCTCGCCGAGCTCGGCCACCTGTAGGCGAAGCCGCCCGGAGTCCGCGGTCTCGATCTCCACCTGGCGCCGCTCGGCGCCGGGGATCAGCGGCGCCACGGCAGCCTCGACCGCTTCTTGTGCCGTTGGCGCTGCACCAGGAAGCCCCCGCCCACGCCGAGCGCGGCCACGCCGGCGGCGATCAGGCCCTGGCGCGACCGCAGGCGCCTGAACTGGCCCTCGACCTCGGGCCAGAGGATCTCCTCCACGAGCTCGCCGGCCGCCTCCGGGCTGGCCTCGATGGCGTCGACCGGGATCGGCTCGGCGAAGGCCACCTGCACGCGCTTTGGCTTCGGCATGCCTCCCGCGAACAGGTCGTCGCTGCCGCTGATCGCCGCGGGCACCAGCGGCACGCCGAACTCGAGCGCAAGCCGGCCGGCGCCGCGCTTGGGATCGCCCAGCTCGTCGGGCTCGCGGATGCGCGTCCCCTCCGGGAAGAGCGCCAGCAGGCCACCCTGGCGCAGCACCTCGCGCGAGGTCTCGAGCGCGTCGGCGTCGGCCTCGCCGCGCTTCACCGGAAAGGCGCCAAGGCGCACCAGCAGCGGCCCGTAGCGCGCCTGGATCAGCTCGGTCTTCGCCATGAAGCGCAGGTGCCGGCGCGTGCAGACCGCCAGGAAGAACGAGTCCCAGAAGCTCTTGTGATTTGCCGTCAGGATGGCCGCGCCCTCCTTTGGCACGTTCTCGGCGCCCTGTACCCGCATACGGAAGTAGGCCCTGAAGAGCGGCACCACGATTCCCCGGACCAGCGCGTAGAGCGGGCGTGAGACTCCCTTCTCGCGCGCGAGGCGATGGGCCTCTTCGTTGGTCATGGCGGCGGCCAGCCTAGGCGTTTTCCCCGTCGGCCGACGGGGTACCAGACAAGAACCCCAAAGGAAAGGGAGCCAAGACATGGGAATCATGGACAAGATCACAGGCCGCGCCAAGCAGGCAACCGGCGACGTCACGGGCGATGCCTCGACGCGCCGCGAAGGCCGTAACGAGGAGCGCAAGGGCGAGGAGAAGGACAAGCTCGCCGACGCACAGGACCGCGTGGAGGAGAAGAGCGCGGACGTGGCCGACCTCGAGCGCAAGACCTGACCGCAGCACCCAGGTCGACGTAGCTTGAACGGGCGCTTCGGCGCCCGTTCGCGTTTCCGGGGCGGTTAAAGCTTCACGACGGCGATCACCATCGCGATCACCACGAAGATCACGATCGCGATCTGCATCGCGATCCAGGAGCGGGGCACTACTCGATTATGGCTTTTCGCAGGGCGATGGCCACTGCGTGGACGCGCGAGTCCGCCTCGAGCTTGGTGATGGCGCGCTTGGTGTCGGATTTCACGGTCTCCGCGCTCAGGCCGATCCGCCGCGCCACCTCCTCGGTATGGAAGCCCTCGGCGAGCAGCTGCAGGATCTCCCGCTCGCGCTCGGACAGCGGAGCGTCGGCGATGCCGTGGGCCATCAGGAGCGCGGGGGAGAGCGACGGGTCCACGAACGGCCTGCCCTCGCTGACCGCGCGCACCGCCCGCAGGAGGTCCTCGGGCGGCGAGCCCTTCATCACATAGCCGCGCGCGCCGGCGGAGATGGCGTCGGACAGCAGGCGCTTGTCGCCGTAAGCCGAGAACACGACGGTCTTCACGCCGGGGGCCGTCTGCGAGATGCGCTTGAGCGCCGAGATCCCGTCGATGCCCGGCAGCCGGACATCCATGATCACGACCTCGGGCTGGTCGCGCTCGATGGCCTCGAGCACCTCTTCGCCTCGCTCCACCGTGGCTACGAGGTCGAGGTCATGCTCGGCTCCGAACATGAGGCTGAGGCCCTGGCGTACGGCGGCGTGATCGTCTACCGCAAGGCAGCGTGTTGGTATGGCCATCGCGCCTTAACCCTAAGGGCAGCCACTCCTTTCTGCCAGCCGATTTATGATGGCCGCGGATTCGCCCAGGCAGGCAACGAGGGAGGGGCACTTGTTTGGCTCGATAGTGGTAGGCACGGACGGCAGCGATACCGCCAAGGAAGCGGTTCGCCAGGCCAGCGAGCTCGCGAAGACGCTCGGCTCCCGCATGTACCTCGTCAGCGCCTACGAGCCGGTGCCAGAGGGCCGCTTGCGCGAAGAGCGCACCGAGGTCCCGGAGGACCTCCAGTGGATGGTGAACCCGCGCGAGGACGTGAACGCGACGCTCGAGCAGACCGGCGAGGAGCTCAAGGAGCAGGGCCTCGAGGTTGAGATCTACGCGCGCGAGGGCGACCCCGCCGACGCCATCCTCGACGTGGCCGAGGAGAAGGGCGCCGATCTGATCGTGATCGGCAACAAGGGCATGACCGGCGCGAAGCGCTTCCTGCTCGGGAGCGTGCCGAACAAGGTCTCGCACCACGCTCCCTGCAGCGTGATGATCATTAGAACGACGTAAGAAACGCTCGCAGCCACCGGCTGCTCGCGCAACGTCAGCGCAGGGCGGCCGCGGCGTCCACCAGGCCGTGGCCGTAGCGGGTGTCGACGCCGGGCGGGCCGATGTCCCGCGAGGTGCTCTCGATCCGCTGCTCGAGCGCGTTCGGGCTCGGGTGCTTGCCCAGCCGCCTGGTGGCTATCAGCAGCGCCGCGATGCCCGACACGTGCGGCGCGGACATCGAGGTGCCCTCGTAGCCGCCGGGCAGCCCGAAGCTGCGGATGCCGTGCGTGAAGGTCTGTTGGTAGATGTAGTGCCCGCGCTCATCGGGGCGGCAGTGCTGGGCGTCCCACGGGTTGTCCGCGTTCGGCGCGTCCACGCCGCCGCCGGGGGCGGACACGTCCACGGCGCTGCCGGCGTTGGAGTAGTCCGCCTCGCAGCCGTTGAAGGTCGTGGCGGCCACGGCCATCACGCCGGGCGCGCGGCCCGGGTAGGCCACGACCGCGTCGGCCTGATTGCCGGCGGCCGCCACCACGAGCGAGCCGCGCCGGCGCGCATAGCGCACGGCGGACACGATGTCGGGGATCTGCGAGGCGCGCACCGAGGAGTCGAACTCGAGGCTCAGGTTGATCACGTCGACCTTCTTCTTGCCCGCGTAGCGGATGGCCTTGGCGATCGCGGCCGTGTCGCCGGCCCCCGACGCGTCGAGCACGCGCAGCGGCATGATCTTCGCGCGGTAGGCGATGCCGGCGGCACCGATGCCGTTGTTGGTGGTCTGCGCGATCGTGCCCGCCACGAACGTGCCATGCCCGTTCAGGTCGAACGGGTAGTGGTCGTGGTCCACGTAGTCGCGGCCGGGGAGGAAGCCGCCCAGGTCGGGTGCCCGCTTGTAGCGGCGCTTGAAGGTGCGGTAGGCCACGCCCGTGTCGAGTACCGCCACCGTGGCGCCGCGGCCGCCGGGGGCGTGCTTTGAGCGGGCGATGCCCCAGGCCTCCGGCATGTTGATGCTGAACGGGCCGTTCAGGTTCCACTGCATGCCGAAGCCGGGGTCGTTCGGGAACAGCGGCCCCGCGGACGCGTGCGCGATGTAGTTGGGCACCGCGTATGACACGTCGGGGTTGTCCCGGAGGTCGGAGACCGCCTGTTTCACCGTCGCCCCGTCGCGAAGGTCGACCTTCTTCGACGCGCTCGCGTCCTTGTACTTGACGAGCACCTGGCCCGGCACGTAGTCGGCAGCGCTCGCGCCGGCGGGCACGGCCGCGGCGGTCAAGAGGGCCAGTGCGGCCGGGAGAAGGAAGCGCTTGCGCATTGCTCTACGGTGGTTTTTCAGTGTACGTGTGGGTGAACACTCCGCCGGCGTCGAAGTTGCCCGCGCTGCCGTGACGTCCTGCATCACGGGTGCCACCGGTTTCATCGGCGGGCACGTGGCCCGGCTGGAATCGGAAGCGGGAGCCGCTCCCCGCGTGACTTACCGCGACGAGGCCCGGCTCGAGCGCCTGCGCGGGCTGGACGTCGAGCCGGTGCGGGCCGATGCGCTCGACCGCGCCGCCCTTCGGCGCGCCTTCCGGGGCTGCGAGCTGGTCTTCCACACGGCGGGCTACGTGGCCTCGCGCCCGGTCCAGCGCGTCTGGGAGGTGAACGCGCTCGCGCCTCGGCTGACCGTGGAGGCTGCGGCGGCGGAGGGCGTGCGCCGCGTGGTGCTCACTTCGAGCGTTGCCGGCATCGGCCCCTCGCCGCCCGGCGAGGTGAACACCGAGGAGAGCCCGTTTCGGGGCGGCGGCCTGGGCCTGACCTACGTGGACGCCAAGCACGAGGGAGAGAACGAGGCGCTCGCCGCGGGCGCGCGACTCGGCGTCGAGGTGGTGGTGGTGAACCCGTCGTACGTGTTCGGCGTGCCGGTGGACACCCAGCAGCCGGGGGAGACCTCCACGCGCATGATCGGCAACTACGTGAGCGGCCGACTACCCGCCGTGGTGGACGCGGAGACCAACGTGGTGGACGTGCTCGACGTGGCGAAGAGCCACCTGGCCGCGGCCGAGCGCGGCCGCCCCGGCGAGCGCTACATCCTCGGCGGCCACGACGTGGGCTGGGTCGAGCTGCTCGAGCGCGTGGCCAGGCTCTCCGGGGTGCGGCATCCGCTGCTCGTGCTGCCGCCGGAGACGGCGGAGGCCGCGCGTCTGGCCGAGAGCCTGCGGCTGCCGTTTCCGATCTCGCCTGAGGGCGTGGTCCTGATGGCCCAGAACTGGCGCTACTCGTCGCGCAAGGCGCGCCGCGAGCTGGGCCACCGGCCGCGGCCGCTCGACGACACGCTGCGCGACACCGTGGCCTGGTACGCCGAGCTCGCGCAGCGGGGCGCGCTGGGCGGGGGTCCCTCGCCGATGTCGCTGGCCGCGGCGGGCGTGCGGCTTGCCGGGCGCACCGGGATGCTCGGCGGCCTGCGTGTGGCGGGCCGCTACCTCGGCCGGCGCCTGGTGGCCGGCGGATGAGCGCCTTCTTCCCGCGCGACGAGTACTTCATGCGGCTGGCCCTGCGCGAGGCCGAGCGCGCGCTCGAGCATGAGGACGTGCCGATCGGCTGCGTGGTGGTGCAGGCCGGCGAGGTGGTGGCCGCGGCGCCGAACGAGCGCGAGCTGCGCGGCGATCCGACCGCACATGCCGAGGTGCTGGCGCTGCGCGAGGCGTCGGAGAAGCTCGGCGGCTGGCGCCTCACCGACGCCGTGCTCTACGTGACGCTCGAGCCGTGCGCGATGTGCGCCGGCGCGATCGTCCTGGCGCGCGTGCCGCGGGTGGTCTGGGGCGCTCCCGACCCGAAGGCGGGCGCCGCGGGTAGCGTGCTCGACGTGCTGGCCGAGCCCAAGCTCAACCACCGGCCCGAGACCGCCGGTGGGCTGCTGGCGGAGGAGTCCGCCCTGATGCTTCGCGACTTCTTCGCCACGAGGCGGCCAACCCGGTGAGCGCGCGCCGCGGCATCTTCGTCGCGCCGTTCGAGGAGCTGTCGGAGCCCGCGCTCGTCGCGGAGCTGGCGGCGCGCGCCGAGGACCGCGGCCTCGACGGCTTCTTCCTCTGGGACCACGTGCAGTACCGGGCGCCGGTGCGGGCGCTGGCCGATCCCTGGATCACGCTCGCGGCGGTGGCGGCCGCCACGCGACGCCTCGTGATCGGGCCGCTCGTCACGCCCCTGCCGCGCCGCCGGCCGCACAAGCTCGCTCGCGAGACGGTGACGCTCGACCGCCTGAGCGGTGGCCGGCTCGTGCTGGGCGTGGGCCTCGGCAGCGACCGCAGCGGCGAGTTCGACCCCGTCCGCTTCGGCGAGGAGGGCGACCCCAAGGCGCGGGCGCGGCTGCTCGACGAAGGCCTCGAGCGCCTGCTGCGCTACTGGGGCGGCGAGTTTGAGCCCGCGCCCATGCAGCAACCGCGCATCCCGGTCTGGGTGGCGTCGCGCTGGCCCAGCCGGCGCCCGCTGCGCAGGGCCGCGCGCTTCGACGGCCTCTTCCCGATCGACCTGCCGGACCCCGAGGCGCTGACCGTGCTGGCCGAGGAGGTCCGGCAGCTGCGCGGCCCGGCTTCCGGGCCGTTCGAGCTGGTGGTCACCAACCCGCCGGGCACCGACCCGGCGCCCTGGGAGGCAGCGGGCGCGACCTGGTGCCCCACCGGCTTCGGCCCCCAGCCCACCCGGGCGGAGGTCGAGCGGGCCATCGACGAGGCGCCGGTCCGCTAGGGCGGGGCCCCTCCGCGGTCAAGCCGGGCCGCGCGGGCGTCGATAGCCAGAGGGCATGTCCCGCCCCCGGCGCACGCTCGTCACGCTCTTGGCCGTGGTGCTCGGCTGCCTGGCCGCGGCACCCTGGCAGGCGTTCGCACAGGTCGTGACCGTGACCGTGCCGAAGTCACTCGACCGCGCTCCCGCGGGCTTCTCGCTCACCCCGCGCCAGGCGCTGCGGGCGGCGCAGCGGCGGCCGGAGCTCGCGCGCGAGCGCCGCGAGCACCCCGGACTGCGCCCGAAGGTGGTGATCCCGCAGTACTTCGGCGACCGCCGCTACGAGGTCGCCTACCGCGAGCGGGGCAAGGTCCTGGTGGACGTGCACGTCTCGGCGCGCAGCGGCCGGGTGATCGAGCTCTGGACGGGACCGCAGGCCGACAACCTGCTCGCGCGCGGCTACGACCCGCCGATCGGGCGCTCGCTGAACAAGCTCTACGTCTGGTTGCCGCTGGCGCTGCTGTTCCTGGCTCCGTTCTTCGACCCGCGCCGCCCGCTGCGCCTGCTTCACCTCGACCTGCTGGTGCTGTTGGGCTTCGGCCTCTCGCAGATCTTCTTCAACCGCGGGGACGTGCAGCTGTCGGTGCCGCTCGTGTACCCGCTGCTGGCCTACCTGCTCGCGCGCATGCTCCACCTCGGCCTGCGGCGATCGCGCGCGCCGGCCGGACCGCTGCTGCCGCGCGCCGCTCCCCGCCTGCTGCTGATCGGGCTCGTGCTGCTGGTGGCCTTCCGCGTGGGGCTGAACGCGGTGGACTCGCACACGGTCGACGTGGGCCAGGCCAGCGTGTTCGGCGCCGATCGGATTCAGCACGGCGAGGACCTCTACGCGCGCGGGAACAAGGAGGACACCTACGGCCCGCTGATGTACCTGGCCTATGTCCCCTTCGAGGCGCTCTTCCCCGACGACGGCCCCGGTGGCTACGAGCACGCGGCACGCGCCGCCGCGATCAGCTTCGACCTGCTCACGATCGCCGGGCTGATGCTTCTGGGCACGCGGCTGCGGAGGGGCCGCGACGGCCGTGTGCTGGGGCTGACGATGGCCTACGCCTGGGCGGCCTACCCGTTCACGCTCTACGCGCTGCAGGCCAACACCAACGACGCGCTGATCGCCGCCCTGCTGGTTGCCGTGCTGCTGGCCATGCGATCGCCTCCGCTGCGCGGGCTGCTGCTGGGCGTGGCCACGGCAGCCAAGTTCGCCCCGCTCGTGCTGGCGCCGCTGGTGGCCCGCGGCCTGGGCGGCCGCCGCCCGCGCGACCTCGCGCTGTTCGCCGCCGCCTTCGCGGGCAGCGTGGCGCTGGCCGTGTTCGCATACCTGCCCGACGGCGGCCTGCGCGAGTTCTGGGATACAAGTCTCGGCTACCAGCTCGGCCGTGCCTCACCCTTCTCGCTGTGGGGCCTATTCCCGTCCCTGGGCTGGGCACAGGATCTCGTGAAGCTGGGCGCTGCGCTGCTCACGGCAGCCGTCTTCTTCGTGCCGCGAGAGCGCAACCTGACCCAGCTCGCGGCGCTGGGCGCGGCGGTGGTGATCGCCGTCGAGCTGACCGCCACGCACTGGTTCTACTTCTACATCGTGTGGTTCACGCCGCTCGTGCTGCCCGCGATCTTTGCCGCCTATGATCTTGCGCCAGGCCGAAGCCTGTCGCTGAGAAGCGCCGGACTCCGCTCCGACACGCCCTGAAGCAAAGAGTGAGCCGGAGTCCCCCCGCTCGCGCAGTAACAACAATGGCCGCTCTTCTGCAGCGATTCATCGCGCTCGAGAACGTCGTTCACCGCCTGTTGGTGCGCCACAGCGTCTCGGCGCTGCGGATCACAGTGGGAGCGACATTCCTCGGCTTCGGGGTGCTCAAGTACTTCCCGGGTGTGAGCCCGGCCGAGCGCCTGGCCACCGACACCACCAACGTCCTGTTTCTGGGACTGGTCCCGCCCGACGTCGCGATCGTGGTCATCGCGACGATGGAGTGCTTCATCGGAGTCTGCTTCCTGATCGGCACAGGGCCCTTGATGCGCGTTGCGATCTGGGTCCTGGCGGCGCAGTTCGTGGGGATCCTGTCGCCGCTCGTCATCGAGCCGGGGACCCTGTTCTCGGGACCGCATCACGCACCGACGCTCGAGGGCCAGTACGTGCTCAAGGACATCATCCTGGTCGCGGCTGGGATGGTGATCGCCGCCGGCACGTTCCGCGGCGGCAAGATGGTCCGCGACGAGCCCGAGGCCTACCGGGTGACCTCCTAGCCCGTGCCTATGATCTCGCCAGGCAGGCTCTAAGCCTGACCCCGGAGGGGTGCCGGAGTGGTTGAACGGGGCGGTCTCGAAAACCGTTGGCCGTCGCAAGGCGGCTCGTGGGTTCGAATCCCACCCCCTCCGCTTGTAGGGCCCTGATCCCGCTCCCAGAGCGGAATTGCGAGCCCTCCGAGGGCCGGTGCCCGAGGGCCTCGGTCGGCCCCTCTGGGCACCGGCAAGCCCCCTGTTTGTGCAGCGCAGCGCAGCGCACGTGCAGCGCAGTCATTCGCCTGCCGCCTTGATAGACCGCTCGAGGTAGGCATCCAGCAGCCCCGCCGCCGCCTCCTCAGAGCCTGGGAACAAATGCCCGTAGCGGTCCAGGGTGATGGTGATCGAGGCGTGGCCCATGAAGGTCGATAGCGCCTTTGCGTTCACGCCGGCCGCGATCATCAGCGACGCGAAGGTGTGGCGGCAGTCGTGGAGGCCGATCGGCTCGAGCTTTGCCGCTTTCCAGACGCGAACCGCTCGCTGGCTGACCGACTGGTTCGAGAACGGCCGCGCCCCGTCGGTCCCAAAGAAGAGGTGCCCTCTCTTCCCGCGAGCGAGGCGCTGCTCGGCCAGGTGGCGGCGCAGCACGCGCGCGATCGGCACGGTGCGGGCTCCCGCGCGGCTCTTGGGGGCCACCCGTCCGGCCTTGGGATCCCAGCTCCAGCGCACCCGGATGACGTTGCGCTCAAGGTCCACCAGCTCGTCGGGTAGCGCTTGCAGCTCGCCCGACCGCAGCCCGGCGTACATGGCGGTCGCCCACAGCGCCCGGTCCGAGGGCGGCAGGGCGGCGATCAGCTGCTCGGCCTCGGCGGGCGAGGCGATGCGCTCACGACGGCCGCGCACAGCCGGCAGCTGGACGCCGCTGGTGGGGTTCACGGCTACTTCGTCGAGCGCGAGCGCTTGTCGGTAGATCGCCCGCAGCGGCATCAGTGCGTTCCGGATGGTGCTGGCGCTGAGGCCGTCGGCCATCATCGCGTTCACCAGCCGCTGGACGTCCGAGCGGCGGATGTCGCTGAGGCGATGGGGTCCCAACCTGGGGAGGAGGCGGTCGCGTAGCGCCTGCTCGTAGCCGCGCAGGGCGGAGGGCTTGTAGGCATCACCCGAGCGGTTGAGCACGAGTCCCGCCTTGGCGGACTGAAGCCAGTCCTCGGCCGCCCGGCTGAGAGTCGGGGAGGCCTCGGCGCGCAGGGTGCCTCGCCTGAGCGCGACGTCGGCGTCGTGGCGCCAGCTCTTCGCGGCGCCCGGGGTGGGGAAGGTCTTCGAGATTCGCTTTCGGTCGCGCGGACTCCACACCTGCGCTTGGTAGGTCGGCGAGCACCGACAGCGGCCACCCTTACGCGCTGGACAGCCGCGCGCGTGTCGAACTGCGATGCCCTCAGGCCGGCGCGGGCTCACGAGACCCTCCCCTGGAGGCGCCCGTCCTGCGCCAGGTCGACCGCGAGGTCGGCGTTCTCCTCAAGCCAGCGCTCGAGCTCGCGGATCGGGAACAGGCGAAGCTTGCCGCGTCGGATCACGCGCAACTCGGGCTGGGCGTGGCGCTCGAACGAGTTGAGCGACATGCCGAGCGCCTCGGCCGCCTCCGGCTTGCTCAGCGCGAGCCTCGGCGCCGCTCGCCGGAGTCGCGCGGTGGTCTCGATGGCCATCAGGCTGCCCTCTGGTTGCGCTTGACGGGATGGTCGGCTGGAAGCACGTCGACGGTCTCGACGCGGTGGGGATTCTTCTCGATCAGCAGCATGCGCCCGACTCCGAAGCCCTTGATCTGGTCGGGGGAGACTATGAACTCGCGCCCGCGGTGCTTGGTGCCCATGCCCGACTCGCGCGGGAAGGGCGCCCTGCCGCGTAGGGCGTTGTCGTCGGTCTGGAACGTGTGCACCCACACTTCCTCGGTCCCGGCCAGGCCGGCGACGAGCTCGGCGGAGGATGGGTTGTTCTGGCGGCCGGCGAGCACCCATTCGACGTTGCCGACGATCTGCTCGTCAAAGCCCTCGTCGACGCGGCGCAGGTCGGCCAGCTCCTGGGTGGCGAGCATCAGCGACAGCCCGGCCGAGCGCGCGCGTTGGAAGAGGCCGGCGACCTGGTCGCCGTCGAGGCCCGAGAACTCGTCGATGGCAACGACGGCGGGCCGGCGCTGGCCCGGTCCCGCCTCGATGGCGCCGCAGACGGTCTTGAGGTCCTGGATTGCCATGTTGCCGATCAGCTTCGCGGTCTGGCCGTACCTCGAGGAGTTGAGGCTGAACAGGACCACCGCCCCTCCCTCGATCACCGAGACGAGGTCGATCTCGTCGCCGTCAACGCCGGGCGTCAGCAGATCTCCGTGGCCACCTTCGACAAGCAGTGCAAGGCGGTCGGCGAGGCCGCGCAGGTCTCGGGTCTGGTCGTTGGTCAGCCTTGAGAGGTAGGTCCCGATCTCGCCGGCCGCCGTCTCGTCTTCGAGCTCCCGCAGGTGCATCGCCAGCTCTGCTGGGTCGAGCAGCCGGATCACGGTCCGTAGGTGCCGGGCCGCAGGGCGGTCCTCCAGTGCCCGGAAGAGGTTGAGCAAGTAGCGCTCATACATCGCCTGGTAGTGCCGCTCGGTGAACTGCTCGCTCGCGATCAGCTTGTCCTTCAGCTCACTGCGATCTCCGCGGGCGAGCGGGTTCCACCGGTCGCCTCCCTCGAGCGTCCAGCGGTAGAACGGCCGCCCGGCGGCGTCGGCCTCCGCTTCGAGCCTTCGTTCGAGCAGCTGGTCTCCCTTCATGTCGATCACCACAGCTCCGAGGCCGGCGTCGATGTGCCGCCCAAGGCACCACATCAGCGCATTCGACTTGCCGCTGCCCGAGGCACCGAGCAGTAGCCCGTGGCGGCCGGACGTCCCGCCGAAACGCACGCTGACGGGCCTGCCTCGGGTGCCGAATCCCAGCAGGAACTCGCGATCCGTAGCGACCTGGCCGCTATTGGCCCGGGCGCGACGCCACCGAGCGGCGATCATCTCCACCGGTCCGACCGCTCCGCGAACCCGGCGTCGGGCGTCGCCGCCGCTCTCACGATCACGGCGTTCATCGGTGAACGTCCACCACGTCGTCAAGACGCCACCAGAGCCGATCGCGATCGTCCAGCTTGCAAACACGCCACCCACCGCGATCGAAAGGGCCCCGGCAAAGGTCATGGGCAGCGCCCACGTCCAACGCAGGTTCGCGTGGACAAGTGCTACCCGCGCCACAAGCGCTACGCCGACGCCGATGACCAATCCGACCAACGCCTCCTGGAGATGGGCGATAAGCGGGGTAGAAGCCATCTCATCTTCTTGGTGCCGACCAGGCCCAGATGGACCCCACGACTCTCACCACGTGATAAAGGCCTTCAAGACGGACCACCGCCCCTTTGGGCTGCGACAGCTCGTCGGCACGGCTGCTTGCGCGCGAAAGCCGCAGTCCCCGCACCTCAGTCGGCGAGCTTTATCCGCCTCCGGAGGCTGTTGCCGCGGTTGTAGGGCAGCAGTCCCTCGTGCTGCATTCTCCCGACGACAATCGCCGGTGAAATATCCAGCATTTGCGCGAGCGTCGGCACGTCGCTGAGGCTGAGATTTGCGAGCCGGCGATCGTGGGGCGGGGGAATCAGCATTCGTGCTGCGAACCGGTCCGCCTCGTCCTCGAGCGGCTGCTCCCGCGGGTCAGTGGCTTGTCCGGTCGCCTCCACGAACAGGTCCTTGAAGACGTCTTTCTTGCGGTGGAGCACGACGTGCCCCGCTTCGTGGAAGAAGCTAAACCAGAAGATGTCCTCCCAGCGGTGGCGCAGGCTGAGCTGTACGAGCGCCTTGTCGGGTGCGAGCCAGCGCGTTGCGCCGTTGGCCTTGGCCCCGTTGTACGTGTCGACAATGACGACGGCGACGCCAGCGCTGGCACAGAGCTCCTGGAGTGCCGGCAACCATTCCTCGGGGGGCAGCCGCGTCAGGGATCGCGCGTCCTGAAGTACCTCTAGAAACCGGTCTTCGTCGTAAGTCGCAGAGTCGATCTCGGTCGCATGCAGTTCCCCTTGCCGTAGCCACGCCGACAGGGCGAAGGAGTCACTCTCGAACTTCTGCGATTTGCGGTATGCGGCCCGTGGGTCCTTCCACTGTGCCGGATGCGCGATGCCCAGGAAGCCGAGCAACTCCTCGACAAGTGCCGGGTCCTGCGTGCGCCGCGTGATAAGCCCGCGCTTCCGCAGCTCGCTGAGCGGGAATTGGCTCGCCCACTCCAGTGCGTCGCCGAACTCGCGCCGCTGCTCTTGGCGCGCTTTGTCGGCCTGAAAGTGTGCTTCGCGAGTCATCCAGAAAGACGCCGGCGCGCCGAAGACCTTCTCGAGGCCGAGCGCGAGGTCAGCCGAGAGCGACGCAGCACCCTTGACCACCCGGTTGACGTGTTTGAGCGAGACACCGAGCCGTTCAGAGAGCTCGGTCTGGGTCATGGAGCGCTCGTCGAGCAGGTCCGCCAACGTGTCACCCGGTGGGCTCGCCCAGTCCGGGAGGAACTGGCTAGGTTTTTGCGCCACGTCGTCGCCTCCTTGTTTGTTTTGATTGGTCGGCAATCGCGAGGATGCGGACAGACCGGACGGCCGCCCAGTCGAGGGCGCCGTCGCTACTGGTCGGCGGCGGGTCGTCGGCTGGTTCGAAGATCACGCTCCCACCGTCGGGCAGCCTCAGCGTCAACCGGCCCCGGCGGTCGCGGCAGCGGCCCGGTAGATGCCGTAGCTCCTCGAGGCACGAGACCGCGCGCAGCGACGCAAGGTGAGCGACTGCCGCCCTCGCGCCGCGGTCGCCAACCGCTCTACGCAGCGTCGCGAAGGAGGTGCAGAGCTGCCGTATCCGGATGTCGGCGAAGGCGAGGTCCACGAGCGAAGGCCGGGAAGTTATCCCCAAGAAGGTTATGTGTTCGAGCGACGGTGTAGAAATCCTGTACTGAAGTCGTATATACTTCGGTCACTTGCCCCGTCCCTTATCGGAGGAACCATGCCCCACGCCGAAGCCGCGCCCGCAGGACACGACCAGAAGGCGGACGTCTCGGTGACGCTGGTGGTCACCGACCCCGACGGCGGGACGCAGACGCTCGAGATGACGATCCCGCCTGGCCCCACCAAGGTGCCCGACCTCAAAGCCGAGCTGGGCGTACCGGTCGAGGCCTCGCTGTGGCTGGTGCGGAGCGGCGACAAGCCTAAGCAGCTCGTCGACCACGCGAGTCACAACGTGAAGGCGGGCGACCGGTTCGAGACCGTCGTCAAGGGCGGGGTGAGCTAGTGGACGACGGCGAGCGCGAGGCGCTCGTCGAGCGCTTGGCGGCGGCGTTCGGGGACGCGCAGGACGCGACCCCGGCAGCGGGACAGCCGCTGCACGTCGTCCTGCCGAGCCTCGAGCTCCCGGAGCCGTGGACGCCGTCTCCGACGCGCGCGCTCACCGTATGGGAGGGATGGGCGGAAAACCGCCCCGCGTTCTACATCGACGCGACGGTGACCGGCGAGACCGATGAGCC
>JBBQRG010000017.1:0-41653 GCA_038215095.1 Solirubrobacterales bacterium
CGCCGCCGGCAAGACCGGCACCACGGAGAACTACGGCGACGCCTGGTTCGTGGGCTTCAACAAGGAGCTGACCGTGGCGGTGTGGGTGGGCTACGCCGACAAGCTGAAGCCGATGGAGACCGAGTTCCACGGCAGCCAGGTCGCCGGCGGCACCTTCCCGGCCGAGATCTGGCACGACTTCATGACGAATTGGATCGGCATCCGCGACCGTCGCGACGCCGCCAAGGGCAAGAAGCACCAGCCGCAACCGGTGCCCACGTCGCCGGTGCCCTCCGGCCCGATCCCGCCCGCGGAGCAGTCGGCGCCCGCACAGGGCCAGCAGCAGGCCACGACGCCGCAGACCGGCGCCGGCCAGACCGGCGGCCAGACGCCCAAGCAGCCACAGCAGCCGAAGCAGCCGGCCCCCACGCCGGCGCCGGCCCCGCAGCCCCAGCCCCAGCCGCCCGCCGGCGGTGGCGGCGGCGCCGGGGCGCCGCCGGGTTAAGAGCCCGCTACGCCGCGGCAGCCGGCCGCCGCGCGCGCCCTCGCATCGCCGGAGGCAGGGGGCGCGACACGTGGATGCTGTCGGCGTCGCAGAAGCGCCACGGCAGCTCGATCGCGTGCGTGATGCCGATGCGCTCCCCGATCGCCAGCCGCGGGGGCTCGGCGCCGGCGGGGCGCGGCAGCAGCTCGATAGGGCCGTCCTGCAGCGACGTGCCGTTCAGGTCCAGCCAGATGCCGAGCGCCTGGGTGAGCTTGCCCGGCCCCGAGCAGAGGTCCTGCGGGCGCTCGAGGCCGCGGCGCGCGCGCATGCCGCCGAGGCCCTCGAGCGGCTCGAGCGCGCGGATCAGCACCGCGGCGCCCACGCCCTCCTCCTCGGAGACCGCGTTCAGGAGGGCGTGCATGCCATAGGAGCGATACACGTAGGCGCCGCCGGGGCGGCCGAAGAGCACTCGCGTGCCGTTCGTGAGCCCCTTGTAGGCGTGGCAGGCGGGCTCGCGCTCGTGGTAGGCCTCGGTCTCCACGATGCGCCCGAGGGCATCGCCGTGGCGCACCAGGCAGCCCACCAGCTCCGGCGCGACCTCCTCGACCGGGCGGGCGTAGAACTCGGCCGGCAGCGTCACGCCGGCCGCGAGGTCCCAACGAGCGCCCGCGCGCGCTCGAGCTGCTCGCGCACGCGCGCCAGGGAGGTGCCGCCGGCGGACTGCTTCGACTCGAGCGGGGCTCCCTCGCGCAGCAGCCCGGCCAGCCCGGCGCCGTCGAGCTGCGGCGCCAGCTCGCGCAGCTCCTCCGCCGAGAGCTCGGAGAGCGACCGGCCACGGTCGAGCGCCCCGCGCACCAGGCCGCCGACGATCCCGTGTGCCTCACGGAATGGGATGCCCTGGCGCACGAGCAGATCCGCGACGTCGGTGGCCGCCAGGAACTCGTCGGCCGCGGCCGCGGCCATGCGCTCGCGGTCGAAGCCGATCGTGCTGAGCATGGCCGCTGCCACGCTCAGGCACAGCTCCACCGTGTCGATGGCGTCGAAGAGCGGCTCCTTGTCCTCCTGCAGGTCCTTGTTGTAGGTCAGCGGCAGGCCGTGCAGCACGCCCTGGACGTGCACGAGGCTCGCGAGCACCCGCGGCGCCTTCGCGCGCAGCAACTCGGCGGCATCGGGGTTCTTCTTCTGCGGCATCAGGCTCGATCCTGAGGCGAAGGCGTCGGCCACCTCGCAGAAGCCGAACTCCTCGCTCGACCAGAGAACGATCTCGGCGCCGAGTTGTGAGAGGTGGGTCGCGCACGTGGCGGCCGCGCCGAGGTAGTCGAGCACGAAGTCGCGGTTGGACACCGCGTCCAGCGAGTTGTCGGCCACCCGCTCGAAGCCCAGCTCGGCGGCCAGGAAGTCCCTGTCGGTCTCGAAGTTTACCCCGGCCAGCGCGCCGGAGCCCAGCGGCAGCGCCGCGGTGGCAGCGACCACGGCCTCGAAGCGCTCGGCGTCGCGGCTGAAGCGCCAGAGGTGGGCCAGCAGGTGGTGCGACAGGTAGACGGGCTGGGCGCGCTGGAGGTGGGTGTAGCCGGGCAGCGGCCAGTCGAGGTGGCGCTCGGCGAGGTCGAGCAGCACCGCCATGAGCTCTAGCAGCAGGTCGCCGGCCGAGCGGGCGTGCTCTCGCACCAGCAAGGCCACGTCGGTGGCCACCTGGTCGTTGCGCGAGCGCGCCGTGTGCAGCTTGCCCCCGACCGGGCCGGCGATCTCGGTCAGGCGCCGCTCCACGGCCATATGAACGTCCTCGTCGCCCGCCCGCAGCTCGAACTCGTCCTCCTCGACCTCGCGGCGCACCTGCGCGAGGCCCGACTCGATCGCCGCGAGGTCGTCCTCGCCGATGATCTCGGCGCGCGCGAGCATGCGCGCGTGGGCGAGCGACTGGTCGATGTCGAACGGGGCCAGCCGCAGGTCGAACGAGATCGACGCGTTCAGCGCCTGGAAGAGCGGGTCCTGGGGCTCTGAGAAGCGGGCCACGGCGGCCCAGTCTACGTTCGGCCGCCGCAAGCGCTCGGCTCGGCCGAGTGCGCGGACTGCCTTACGGAAGGGCGGCCACGGAGATCGCCACCTGGCCGGCCAGCAGCGCGCCGAGCAGGTACAGCGACACGCCCCAGCCCAGGTAGGCCTTGCGGCCGCGTGGGTAGAGGCGCGCCTCCGGGTGCATGCCGCGGCTGATCGCCACCGGCAGCATCAGCAGCAGGCCCAGTGCGATCAGGCCGTAGCCGGTCCAGCCGGTGACCAGGTAGCCGAGCTCGGGGCGGAAGCCGCTGGCCACGAGCCCGATCGCGCGGTGCCACAGCACGAGCGGCAAGGCGGCCGCTCCGGCCAGGCCGGCGAGGCCGCTGAGGAGGGGGCGCGAGCGGGACACGCCACCCCTATCGGCAGCTTCCCGGCAGACCTGACCCCCGGGCGATGCTTAGCATTTGAGTCTTGTCCGAGCTCACCCTTCGCCCCGCACGCGTCACCGACGCGAAGCTGGTGGCGCCACTGCTCTACGAGAGCGCCGCCGGCATGTACGACCGCTTCGCCGGCAACCGCGAGCGCGCGCTGCGACTGCTGGAGCGCTCGGTGGACGAGCCCGGCAACAGCTCGAGCTCGGAGGTCGTGACGGTGGCAGAGCTCGACGACCGCGTCGTGGGCGCGCTGGCCGCCTTTCCCGTGGGCGAGGCCGCTTCGCGCTCGCGCGCGTTCCTGAGGCTGTCGCTGCGCTCGACCCCCCCGTGGCGCTGGCTGGGCGTGGTCTGGCTGTTCTGGGCGGGCGCCCACGCCACGCCCAGCCCGCCGGAGGAGACGCTGTACGTTGACGCCCTGGCGGTGGACGCGGAAGCGCGGAGGCAGGGAGCCGCCCGTGCGCTGCTGGCGGAGGCCGAGCGCGGGGCCCGCGAGCGAGGCCTTCCGGCCATGTCGCTCGACACCGCGCTGGACAACAAGGCCGCCCGCTCGCTCTACCTGAGCGCGGGCTTCGACGAGGTGGCCTACCGGCCGCCGGGGCGCGGGCTGCCTGGGTTCGTGGCGCTCGTCAAGCGTGTCGGGCCGGCCCCGCTCAGCTGAGCCTCGATCGCCTCCCGCAGCGCCAGCGCCACGCGTTCGACCTGGCCCTCCTCCAGCTCGGGGAAGAACGGCAGCGCCAGCGAGCGCGCGGCCACGTCCTCGCAGACCGGGAACTCGCCCTCGCGGTGGCCGAAGCGCTCGCGGTAGAAGCTCACCAGGTGGATCGCCGGCAGGTACGGCTTCGAGTCGATCCCGCGCTCGCGCAGGGCGACCACCGTGTCGTCGCGGTCCACCCCGCGCGGCAGCTGCACCACGTACACGAACCAGCTGCGCCGGTCGCCGCCCTCGTCAGGACATGGCAGGTCGAGGCCCTCTGTGCCGGCCAGGGCGTCGCCGTAGAGGGCGGCGACCCGGGCGCGGGCAGCGAGCAGCTCGTCGAGCCGCTCGAGCTGGGCCAGCCCGAGCGCGCAGGACAGCTCGTCTAGCCGGTAGTTGAAGCCGAGCCTGTCGTGGTCGAGCCAGCCCATGTCCGGCGAGCGGCCCTGGTTGCGCTCGGAGTCGATGCTCTCCTTCTGCGCCGCCGAGGCGCAGGCCACGGCGCCCCCCTCCCCCGTGGTCAGCTGCTTGTTCGGGTAGAAGCCGAACACCGCCGGGTTCCCGCGCGAGCCCACCGTGCTGCCGTCCGCGTGCGCGGCGCCCAGCGCCTCACAGGCGTCCTCGACCAGCCACAGCCCGCGCTCGGAGGCCAGCCGCTCGAAGCCCGCCATGTCGGCCGGGTAGCCGAAGATGTGCACCGGCAGGAGGCCGGTCGTGCGCTCGCCCACCGCGGCCGCCGCGGCGTCGGGGAGCGCGTTCAAGGTGCGTGGGTCGATGTCGCAGAACACCGGCCGCGCCTGCTCGTAGAGCAGGCAGTTGGCCGACGCGACGAACGAGAACGGCGTCGTGACCACCTCGTCGCCGGCCTCGATCCCGGAGGCGCGGATGGCCAGGTGCAGGCCGGTGGTGCCGCTCGAGACCGCGGACACCGGCGCGCCGCCGAGCCGCGCGGACAGGCCGGCCTCGAACTCAGGCAGCTTCGGCCCCAGCCCCAGGCGCCCTGAGCGCAGCGCCTCCAGCACGAGCTCCTCCTCGCGGGCGCCGACGAGCGGCCGCGCCAGCGGGATCGGCTCGTCGGTCACGAAGGGGCGACCTCGGGGGCGCCGCGGCCGCGCTGGCGCTCCGAGCGGCCGGGCAGCATGCCCGCCTCCAGCGAGTCCACCAGTGCGTCCCAGCTCGCCTCGATGATGTTCTCGGATACGCCGATGGCGCCCCAGGTGTCCGCGCCGTCGCTGGCGTCCAACAGGACGCGCGTGACCGCGCCGGTGCCCTTCTTCTCGTCGAGGATGCGCACCTTGAAGTTCACGAGCTCGATGTCGCGAAGGTGCGGGTAGCGCTCGCCGATGGCAGAGCGCAGCGCCTGGTCGAGCGCGTTCACCGGGCCGTTGCCCTCGGCGGTGCGCACGTAGCGCTCGCCCTCGACCCAGATCTTGATCGTGGCCTCTGTTTGGACGCGGCCGTCCTCGCGCTTCTCGACAATCGCGCGCCATGACTCCAGCCGAAAGAGCGGCTCGTACTCGCCGGTCTCCTTGCGGATCAGGAGGTCGAAGGAGCCGTCGGCGGCCTCGAACTGGTAGCCGCGGCTCTCCAGCTCCTTGACGCGATCGACCACGCGCGTGGCGGTGCGGTCGTCGACCGCCGCGCGCGCCTGCACGGTGCCCTTGCCCGACAGCTCCGAAATCAGCACGCGCCGGTCGGCACCCACCTCGGCCGGGTCGATGTGCTCGAAGGTCCGGGCGTCGCGGTTGACGCCGGCGACGTGCATGCCGCCCTTGTGGGCGAACGCGTTGGCGCCCACGTAGGGCTGGTTCGGGTTCGGCGTAACGTTGCAGAGCTCGTCGACGAGGTGCGCGACCTCGGTCAGCCGCCTCAGCCGCTCGGGCTCGATGCAGTCGTAGCCCAGCTTCAGCTGCAGCGCCGGCGCGATCGACACGAGGTTGGCGTTGCCGCAGCGCTCGCCGTAGCCGTTCATCGTGCCCTGCACGAGCCGCGCGCCGCGCTCAATCGCCACCAGCGCGTTAGCCACGCCGCAGCCGGCGTCGTCGTGTGTGTGGATGCCCACCGGGACGTCGAGCTCCTCGACCACGCGCGCGGTCGCCTCGGCCACCTGGTTCGGCAACGAGGAGCCGTTTGTGTCGCACAGCGTCACGTTCTCGGCGCCGGCGTCGGCCGCCGCGCGCAGGCAGCGCAGGGCATAGGCGGCGTCGTCGCGGTAGGCGTCGAAGAAGTGCTCGGCGTCGTAGATCACGCGCTTGCCCTCACCCGCCAGGAAGGCGACCGAGTCGGCGATCATGCGCAGATTCTCCTCGGGGTCCGCCTGGGTCACCTTCTCGAGGTGGAGCGACCAGGTCTTGCCGACCAGCGTGCAGACCTGGGTGAAGCAGTCCGCAAGCAGCCGCAGCGCCGGGTCGTCACCCGCAGCGGTCTCCTTGCGGCGCGTCATGCCGAAGGCCACGATCTGCGCGTGCTCGAAGCGCTCTCGGGCCAACAGGTCGAAGAGAGCCGCCTCCTTGGGGTTCGAAGCCGGGAAGCCGGCCTCGACCAGCGGCACGCGCAGGCTGTCGAGCGCGTGTGCCACTCGCACCTTCTCCTCCACCGACAGGGACATCCCCTCCCCCTGCATGCCGTCGCGGAGGGTGGTGTCGTAGAGGGTTACGCGCTCGTTCACGCCTTCGACGGTACCGGCACGATGTCGAGCCACTCCGCGTACTGGGCGGCCCGCCCGTGCAGGGCGTCGTCGAAGACCTGCTGGATCTCGCGGGTCACGGGGCCTGGAGGCCCGATCTCGATGTCGTCGATCTCGCGCATCGGCACGAGCTCGGCGGCGGTGCCCGTGAGGAACACCTCGTCGGCCATCGCCAGCTCGGCGCGCGCGACGTCGCGCTCGATCAGCTCATAGCCGAGGTCGCGGGCGATCTGGATGGCGGACTTGCGGTTGATTCCATCGAGGATGCTGGCGGTCTGAGGCGGCGTTGAGATCACGCCGTCCTTGACCACGAACACGTTCTCGCCGGTGCCCTCGCAGACGTTGCCCTTGTCGTCGAGCAGGATCCCCTCGTCGTAGCCGGCCTTGACCGACTCGATCTTCGCCAGCACCGAGTTCAGGTACTGGCCGCTGGCCTTCGCGTGCGGGATCAAGGAGTCGGGTGAGATGCGCCGCCAGGACGAGACCTTGCCGCGCACGCCCTTCTGCTTGCCGTCCTCGCCCAGGTAGGCCCCCCACTCCCAGACCGCGATCATCGCCTCGACCTCGTTGTCGAGCGGGTTCAGGCCCATCGGGCCACTGCCGCGGTAGACCAGCGGGCGGATGTAGCAGCTGCGAAAGCCGTTGCGCGAGATGAGCTCGTGCGTGGCCTCGCGCATCTGCTCCTTCGTGAAGGGCAGATCCATGTAGTAGAGGCGCGCCGACTGCTCGAGCCGGGCGAGGTGGTCGTCGTGGCGGAAGATGGCCGTCCCGCGCTCGGTCTCGTACGCGCGGATGCCCTCGAAAACGCCTGTTCCGTAGTGCAGGGCGTGCGTGAGCACGTGGACCTTGGCGTCCTCCCACGCGACGAACTCGCCATTCATCCAAATGGTGTCCGCCGAGCCCATTAGCTGGACAAGTGTATTGGACTCCATGTTGGCCGCTAAGTGCCGATAAGAACCACAGGTACGTACGTGAAAAAGGTCTTCAATCCAAGCTATCTCTGCCTGCTCGTGGCCGTGGCCGTCGTGGTCATCGGCTACCGGCCGCCTGAGCGCGCGCCGAGCGTGGAGATCCAGAACGCCAGCGGCGAGGTGCAGCTCCAGAACTCGAAGAACGGCGCGGCGATCCTCCAGACCGCCGGCCTGGCCCCCGGGCGCAACGTGACCGGCACCGTGCAGCTCGCCAACAGCGGCTCCGGCCCTGGCGCACTTACCCTCTCTCAGTCAGGCCTCGTGGACAACCCCGGCAGCGGCCTCGGCGTGCTGTCCAGCGTGCTCCAGCTCTCGATCACCGACGTCACGAACCCGAGCGCGCCCGTGAGCGTGTTCTCGGGCACCCCGGCCGCGCTCGGCAGCCGTCCGCTCGGGTCGATGGCTCCCGGCCAATCCCGCACCTACTCCTTCGCCGCCAGCCTGCCGGTGGGCGGCACCAACGCGCTCTCGGGCTCCGCAATGAGCATGCGCTACGTCTGGACGCTGACCGGCGACGGCAGCGGTGGCGGTGCCGGCGGCACGGGCAGTGGCAACACGCGGCCCGGCGGAGGCGGCGTGATCGCCTCGAAGATGCCGGTGAGCGTCAAGGTGAACGTGAAGAGCGCCCTGAAGAAGGGCGTGATCTCGGTGACCGTGAAGTGCGGCCAGGCCTGCAACTGGAACACCTACGCGGCCGCCAAGGGCAAGCCGGCCGTGCGCACGCGCCGCAAGTCCGGCCGCGTCAAGGTGGCGGGCAAGAAGGCCACGATCAAGCTGAAGCTCTCAAAGGCGGGCAAGAAGGCGCTCGCCAAGCGCCTGAAGAAGCAGAAGACCGTGCCCTTCACCGTGACGGTCAAGGCCCAGGATCCGGGCGGCGCCTGGAAGACCGTCAAGAAGACGGCCAAGGTCAAGCGCCCCAAGAAGAACCACTAACGGCGGCGCGCTCCTTAGCGCGCGTCCAGACCGGCGACGGAGAACGTAAGCGCGCTCCTTAGCGCGCGTCCGGGCCGGCGTGCTGCCCGCGGCCGCACGCCTCCCCTACGCGACCGCTGGCGGGACGGCTTACGACTTGGCTGCCTAAAGGCCTGCCATGACGGCGCGCGTCGCCTCCTCGGTTGAGGCTGAACCGCCCAGGTCGGCCGTGCGCAGCCCGCCCTCGAGCGCGGCGTCCGTGGCCCGCTCCAGCGCGTCTGCCTCGGCCTCCATGCCGAGGCCGAAGCGCATCATCATCGCCAGCGAGCCGAACATGGCCAGCGGATTCGCGGCGCCGCTCCCGGCGATGTCCGGCGCCGAGCCGTGCACGGGCTCGAACAGCCCGGGGCCGTCCCCCTCGCCCAGTGAGGCGCTCGGCAGCATTCCCAGCGAGCCGGTGAGCATCGCCGCCTCGTCGCTCAGGATGTCGCCGAACAGGTTCTCGGTGAGGATCACGTCGAAGTCCGCGGGCCGCGAGACGAGCTGCATCGCCGCGTTGTCCACGAGCAGGTGCTCGAACTCGGTCTCCGGGTGCTCGGCCGCCACGCGCCCGGCCACCTCGCGCCACAGCCGCGAGGTGTCGAGGATGTTCGCCTTGTCCACGCTCGTGACCTTGCGCCGCGCCAGCCGGAAGGCCACGCGCGAGATGCGCTCCACCTCAGCGTCGGTGTAGGTGCAGGTGTCGAAGGCGCTGTCTTCCGTGCGCCCGCGCTCGCCGAAGTAGATGCCGCCGGTGAGCTCGCGCACCACGAGCAGGTCGGTGCCCTCGATGCGCTCGCGCTTGAGCGGGCTCGCGTCCAGCAGCGCCGGGCTGGGCCGCACCGGGCGCAGGTTGGCGAACAGGCCGAGGCCCTTGCGCAGGCCCAACAGTCCCTGCTCGGGCCGCGGCGCGCCCGGGTCCGCGGCGGCCGCCTCGTCCCACTTCGGGCCGCCCACGGCGGCCAGCAGCACCGCGTCGGCCGAGCGGCATGCCTCCAGCACCTCGTCGGTGAGCGCGGTCCCGTTCGCGTCGATCGAGGCGCCGCCCATCAGGCGCTCGTCAAGCTCGAACTCGCCCAAGCGGCCGAGCACCTCCAGGGCCGCGGCCATGATCTCCGGCCCGATCCCATCTCCGGGCAGGGTCACGATGCGCGCGCTCAAGCGGGCCTCCTCGCGTCGATGTTGAGCCTCACGTAGTCGAGCTGGAACGGCTCGCCGCAGCGTGCCACGACCTCGCGCACGTAGTTGTCGCGCATTGCCTCCGGCAGCCGGTCGATATGGGGGCGCAGGCAGACCGTTCGCGCAAAGCTCTCAGGGTCATCCGGGCGCGTGGGGGCCGGCTCGAGCCAGGTCTTTACCTGGCCGAAGCCCGCGCGCTCCAGCCGCTCGGCGGTCTCCTCTGGCCCCGCGAAGTTCCAGGGGCCCTTCCAGCCCGCCAGATACTCCGCGTACGGATCCTCCTCGCCAAGCTCGCGGGCGATCACATGGAAGCGCTCCACGTTGCCCTCGCCGCCGCACTGGGCCACGAGCGGCGCGCCCGGCCGCAGCGCGGCGAACAGGGAGGCGAAGAGGCTCTCGTGGTCGAGGACCCAGTGGAACACGGCATTCGAGAACGCGGCGTCGACCGCCTCGTCCAGCTTCAGCTCGGCCAGGTCCTGGCAGAGCACGGTGGCGCGCTCGCCAAGCGCCTCGCGCGCGAACTCGACCATCGACGGCGCGGCGTCCACTGCCACCACGTGTCCCCGCGGCAGGCGCTCCAGCAGGAGTTCGGTCACGCGGCCTGAGCCGCAGCCCGCGTCGAGGACGGTCTCGTGACCCTCGAGCGGCAGCCGGGCGAGCACGCGCTGGGCCCACTCGGCCTGCGGGCCCGAGACCCGGTCGTAGGTGCTGGCGTCCCAGTCGGTGGTCACTACACGCTCGTGGTGACCGGCCCGCTGCGCTCGCGCTCTGCCTCGTAGCGGTCGATCGCGTCCTGTTGCAGCAGCGCCGCGCCGATGTCGTCGAGGCCCTCGAGCAGGCGGCGCCTGATCTCGGGGTCGATCTCGAACGAGGCGCTGCGGCCGTCGAAGCGCACCTCCTGCGCCTCCAGGTCGATCTCGGCCTCGGTCGCGTCCATCAGGGCCTCGACCTCGTCTTCGGCAAGCGGTACCGGAAGCAGCCCGACCTTGGTGCAGTTCGAGTAGAAGATGTCGGCGAAGCTGGGCGCCACGATCGCCTTGAAGCCGAAGTCCTCGAGCGCCCAGGGGGCGTGCTCACGCGAGGAGCCGCAGCCGAAGTTGCGGCCGGTCACCAGGATCGGGTTCGCGTCGAGGTCCCAGCCCGGCTCCTTGGCCCAGTCGTAGAACAGGAACTCGCCGAAGCCCGTGCGCTCGACCCGCTTGAGGAACTGCTTGGGGATGATCTGGTCGGTGTCCACGTCGGAGCGCCGGAGCACCGAAATCGGGCCCTTGATCAGCGTCACCTTGTCCACTGCCAGCTCCTGATGTCGACGAAGTGACCCTCGATGGCCGCCGCAGCAGCCATTTTCGGGCTGACCAGGTGCGTTCGTCCGCCTCGGCCCTGGCGGCCTTCGAAGTTTCGGTTTGAGGTGGAGGCGCAGCGCTCCCCGGGCTGCAGGATGTCCGGGTTCATGCCCAGGCACATCGAGCAGCCCGCTGAGCGCCACTCGAAGCCGGCCTTCGAGAAGACCTCGTCCAGCCCCTCGGCCTCGGCCTCGGCCTTCACCTGCTGGGAGCCCGGCACCACCATCGCGTGCACGCTCGGGCTGACCTTCGACCCCTTCACCAGCTCCGCCGCCTCGCGCAGGTCGCCGATGCGCGAGTTGGTGCACGAGCCGATGAAGACTCGGTCCAGCTCGATCTCCTGCATCGGCGTGCCCGCCTCGAGCGCCATGTACTCGAGCGCGCGCTCATCGCCCTCGCTGCGCGGTTCGGGCACCGAGCCGGTCACGTCGGTGACCATGGCGGGCGTCGTGCCCCAGGTGACCTGGGGCGACAGCTCGCCGGCGTCGATCGTGACGTCCCTGTCGAAGAGAGATCGTGCGCTCACAGGCACCGCCTGTTCGCTAACGGCCGCGTCGTAGTCGGTGACCAACTCGCGCCACTCGTCCAGCGGCAGCGGGTCGGGCGCGCCGGCCCTGCCCTCGACCCATTCGAAGGTGGTGTCGTCGGGGGCGATCATCCCGGCCCGGCCGCCGGCCTCGATCGTCATGTTGCAGACGGTCATGCGGCCCTCCATCGAGAGCGCCTCGATCGGCGGGCCGGCGTACTCGATCACGTGGCCCACGCCGCCGTCCACGCCGATGCGGCCGATCGTGCCGAGGATCAGGTCCTTCGCGCTCACGCCGAAGCCCAGCTCGCCCTCGTAGAGGATGCGCATCGAGCGCGGCTTGCGCTGCTGCAGGGTCTGCGTGGCCAGCACGTGCTCGACCTCGCTGGTGCCGATGCCGAAGGCCAGCGCCCCGAAGGCGCCGTGGGTGGAGGTGTGGGAGTCGCCGCACACGATGGTCATGCCAGGCTGGGTCACGCCCAGCTCGGGGCCGATCACATGCACGATGCCCTGGGCGCTCGAGCCGATCGAGTAGATCGGCACGCCGAACTCCTCGCAGTTGTTCTCGAGCGTCTCGACCTGCACGCGCGAGAGGTGGTCGGCGATCTGCCGCGCCGTCGTGGAGCCGTCGGTAGGCACGTTGTGATCGGCGGTCGCGAGCGTGCGGTCGGGGCGGCGCACCGGCCGCCCCGCAAGCCGCAGCGACTCGAAGGCCTGCGGCGAGGTGACCTCGTGCACCAGGTGGAGGTCCACGTAGAGCAGGGCGTCGGCGACCTCGTGGCGCGCCCAAATCTTGTCGAACAGACTTGGCATCTAGCTCCTTCGCAGGCCGGCCGCGATAACCGCGTGGAAGCGGGCGGCGTCCGGGCCGGGGTTCTCGAAGTGGTGGGGCAGGTCGGCGTCGAAGGTCACGGCGTCGCCCTGCGCGAGCTCGTGGCCCACGCCCGCGCACACCAGGCGCAGCCTGCCCTCCAGCACGACCGCGGTCTCGCGGGCGCCAGCCTCGTGCATCGGCGGGTCGTCGGGGCCGCCCGTGGCGGCGCCGGGCTGCAACTCGTGGAAGGACACCTCGGCGCGCTGGCCGGGATGCGTCGGAGTGAGCACCTCCCAGCGGTGGCCGCGCTGGCGCGCCCCGCCCTTCAGGCGCCCGGAGGCGCGCACCACGGTCACGCCGTCGCCCTCGTCAAGGCGCAGGAGCTGCGACAGGGTCAGGTCCAGGCCGCCTGCGATGCGGCCGGCCACCGCAAGGGTTGGGCTGGTCTCGCCGCGCTCGACCTGGGACAGCATCGGGGCCGACACGCCGCTGCGAAGCGCCAGCTCGCGCAGCGACAGGTCCATGCCCTCGCGAAGGGCGCGCACGCGGGGCCCGAAAGCCGGTTCCTGTGCAACGGCTACCGCCATCGAGCGCCGTACGTTATCACGTACGTTTGTATGCTGATCTACAGCTCGCCGACGGGGCGCACGAGCAGCTCGTTCAGCCCAACGTGGGCCGGCTGCTGGACCGCCCAGGCGATGGTTCCCGCAACGTCCTCGGCGGTCAGCGGCTTGCCGATTCGCTCGGCGGAGCGCGCGATGGCCTGGCGTACGGCGGGATGCGTGTTGTGGCCCTGCAGCTCGGTGTCCACCATCCCCGGCTCCACGCAGATCACGCGGATGCCGTGGTGTAGGACCTCCTGGCGAAGCGCCTCGCTGAAGCCGGTGACTCCGAACTTCGTGAGGTTGTAGACCGCGGCGCCGGCTCCGGCGCGCCGGCCGGCCACGGAGGACACGTTCACCACGTCCCCCCGCCCCTTCGCGCGCATCAGCGGCAGCGCGGCGTGGGTGCAGTACAGGAGCCCGAGCACGTTCACGTCGACCATCCGCCGCCACTCGCCGGTGTCGGCGTCCTCGACCGGCCCCAGCAGCATCAATCCGGCGTTGTTCACGAGGATGTCGAGCCCGCCGAGCTGCTGGTTCGCGCCCTCCACGAAGCCGCGCGCCTGACCCTCGTCGGTCACGTCGAGCTCGAACGCCGCGGCGCGGCCGCCCTCCGACTCGATCTGCCCCACCAGCTCGTCGAGCCGCTCCTTGCGCCTGGCCCCGACCGCTACCGCTGCGCCGGCTCGCGCGAGCTCAATCGCGGTCGCCGCGCCAATGCCCGAAGAGGCCCCGGTGACCGCCGCCACGCGTCCCTCGAGCGCACCAGCCATCGCAACACGATGCTACCCCCCGTGTGAAGGACGGGCCGCGCGCAGGGCCAGCTCCAGCTCGAAGCGGGCGTCGGGGTCCTCGAGGGTATCGCCGAACAGCTCGCGCAGCCGGTTCAGGCGGTAGCGCACGGTCTGCGGGTGCACGTGCAGGGCCCGCGCCACCTCCTCGGTGCGCCCGCGATGGCGCAGCCACGCGTCGAGGGTGGCCGTCAGTCGGGCTCGCGAAAGCTCGGTCTCCTCGGCGAGCGGGCGGAGCGCGTCGGCCGCGAGGTCGCCGCTGAGGCGCCGGTCGGAGTCGAGCAGGATCGCGACGCGGTGGCGGTCGGCCACCACGAGGTCCCCGTCCCCGGGCGCCGGCAGGCGGAGGGCCGCGGCGGCGCGCGCGAAGCTCACGCGGGCGTCGCGCCAGCCCACGGCCGGGCCGAGCGCGGCGCGCCTGCCCTCCAGCGCCGGCTCCAGGCGCGAACCCCTCCCCGGGGCCGCCGGGTCGGGCACGAGCAGGCACACGAGCGGGGGCGGGCCGGCGGCCCGGGCGACGAGCACCTCGGAGCCCAGGCGCGCCGCCAGGCGGTCGGCCGGCTCGTCGCCCTCCAGGGCCAGCGCCGCAAGCGCTCGCGGCAGCGCCCAGCCCGCGTCGGCCGCAGCGGCCTCGACGGCCGAGCGGTCGGCCGGCGGCTCCTGCAGCAACAGGCCCGCCAGGCGACGGCGGCGGCGCTGGAGCTCGCCCGCCGTGGCGGCCTGCTCGCGGGCGTAGCCCTCGATCGAGTCACCGGAGAGCTCGTCGATGTACGCGAAGATCGCCTCCGCGAGCACGTAGAGGGTGTGTGGCTCGATGCCCTCGCGCTCGCCCGCGGCCACCAGGCGGCGCCAGGCGACGCGGGCTCCCAGGCGGTAGGCCGCGAGCAGCGCCTCGAGGCTGCGCCCGGCCCGCATCTCGCCGCGGCCGAGCCCGACGTAGACGGCGCGGCCGGCGCTGCGGTCGAACTCGGGGTCCTCTATCAGCTCCATGAACTGGCCCAGGCCCTCCTCCACCCCGCGCCGCAGGCCCTCGCCGAAGGGGCCCTCCAGCGGGCGCGCGTAGTCCGGCACGCCATGGCTGATCGCCGCGATGATGTCGTCGGCGAGGCCCGGCAGCTCCGGCCGCAGGGCCGTGGCCACCTCGCGCGGAAGCGACTCCCAGGGGCGCTCGGCGAGCGTAACGCTGCTCATATTGTGGGAAACCTACAAGATCGGCCCGTCGCTTCGTAGCGATCAGGCTGAAATAGAGCGGCTTTCACTGGGTAGCTTATAGGCATGACAAGAGCGCACCGCAACGTGAACATCGCCGCCGTGATCGTCCCCTTCATCGCCTTCATCGCGGCCATACCGCTGCTCTGGAACAGCGTCGTCGGCTGGAGCGACCTCCTGATCTTCGCCGTGATCTACCCGCTCACGGCGCTCAGCATCACGATCGGCTTCCACCGAATGCTCACCCACCGCGCGTTCGAGACCTACCGCCCGATCAAGTACCTGCTCGCCGTGCTCGGCTCGATGGCCGTGCAGGGCGACGTGATCTCCTGGGTGTCCGACCACCGCAAGCACCACGCCTTCACCGACGAGGAGGGCGACCCGCACAGCCCGCACGTCGGCCACGGCGAGGGCGCCCTGGCCGGACTGCGCGGCCTCTTCCACGCGCACGTGGGCTGGCTGTTCCTGCACCACTCGGGTGCGGAGGCCAAGCGCTTCTCGCCCGACCTGCTCGAGGACCGCGGCATGCGCAAGATCAGCAAGAACTTCATCCCGCTCGTGCTGCTGAGCCTGCTCTTGCCCTTCGCCCTGGGCTTCCTGCTCACCGGCGAGCTCCGCGGCGCGCTCACAGGGCTGCTGTGGGGTGGGCTCGTGCGCATCTTCATGGTCCATCACGTGACCTGGAGCATCAACTCGATCTGCCACTACTTCGGCCGGCGCCGCTTCGAGACCGACGACGAGTCCACCAACGTCGCATGGCTCTCGCTGTTCTCGTTCGGCGAGTCCTGGCACCACAACCACCACGCCTTCCCGCGCTCGGCCACGCACGGCCTGCGCTGGTACGAGCTCGACGTGTCGGGCATGATCATCCGCGCGATGCAGCGCGTCGGCCTGGCCTGGAACGTCGTGCGCATCACGCCGGAGCGCCAGCAGGAGAAGCTCGCGCAGCCGAAGGTCTCGCAGCTCGCCTAGCTTGTACACGGACGGTGCGCACCCGGCCGAGCCGGGTGCTTCCGCTAGAGCGCGCTCTGCAGCAGCTTCAGCAGGTCTTCCTGCGAGGGCCGCGGCTCGGGCGTGGCCTGCAGGCCGGGATGGCCCTGCACCATCTCGGCGATCTCCGGCAGCTGGCCCGGCTCGACTCCCAGCGTCGACAGCCGCGTGTGGCCCGAGCGCCCCGCGAGCCTGGCGATCAGCGCCGCAGCGGCCCCGGCCTCCCCCACCGGGTCGCCCATCGCCTCAGCCAGCGCGCCGAGCTGCCCCGGCGCCCGCGTGGCCATCAGGCGCGCGAAGTGCGGCAGCATCACCGCGTTCGTCTCGGCGTGGGGAGAGCCACTCACGCGGACGATCGTCTGGCAGGTGGCGTGGTGGATCGCGAGGCCGGTCGAGCCCACGGCGAAGCCGGCCAGGATGGCGGCGAGGGCGAGCGCGGGCCGGTCCGCCTCGGCGCCGGTCAGCCCGAACGAGATCAGCCTGGCGGCCTCGAGCGCGGCCAGCTCGGCGACCGGGTTGGCCATCGGCGTGTAGAGCGACTCCGTGGCGTGCGCCAGCGCGTTCATCGCGCTGGCGGCCAGCTGCGGCTCGGGCTGCGAGGCCATCAGCTCGGGGTCGGCGATCACCAGCTCGGGCCGCGTCAGGCGCGCGTTCTGGACCCCGGCCGGCTGGCGGTGGCTGCCGGACATAGGCGACCCCGACAGCGTGGTGGGCACCGCGGCGCTGCGCCCGCCCGGGATGGCGCCCGCGAGCGCCTTGGCCGTATCGATGACGCGGCCGCCGCCCAGCGCCACTAGCGGCCGCGCGGCCACGCCCTCCAGCAGCTCGGCGGAGATCTCGTCCACCTTGCCCGGGCGCACGTGCAGGACCTCGCTCGCCCGCTGCTCGAGCCCCGGCCAGTGCTCCTGTGCACGCTCGGTCGTGAGCAGCACGTAGTCCTGGAAGCCGCGCTCGGCGAGCAGGTCCGGCGCCTCCTCGACCACGCGCGGGCCGAAGCGGACAAGGCGCTCGTGGTCCCTCCAGCTGAAGTCGTGGCTCACGGAGTCGGTGTCTGCTGCGCCTCGCGCTCGAGGTGGTGCTCCGCCTCGGCGGACGCCGACTCGCCGAGCGCATTCGAGATCGCCCTCAGGTAGGCCTTGCCGGACGCCTCGAGGATGTCCGTGGAGTAGCCGACGCCCTGCGCCAGGCGCCCGCCCAGCTCGAGCAGCACCGACACCTCCCCCATCGCGTCGCGGCCGCCGGTGACGGCGCTCACGTGGTACTCCTTCAGGCGCGCCTCGCGGCCCACGGCCATGTTCAAGGCGCTGAAGAACGCGTCGATCGGGCCGTCGCCGGTGAAGCTGCCCTCGGACATGCCGCCGCCCGGGCCCTTCACCCGGACCCTGGCCAGCGGCGCGCGGCCCGACGAGGCCTCGACGTCGAAGGACTCGAGCTCGTATGCCGTCGGCGACTGCTTCATCTCGTCCGAGACGATCGCCTCCAGGTCGAGCGCCGTGACCTTCTTCTTCTTGTCCGCGACCGCCTTGAAGCGCTTGAACGCCGCGTTGAGGGCCGCGCCGTCGACCTGGAAGCCCAGCTCCTCGAGCGCCTTTCGCAGCGCGTGGCGGCCGGAGTGCTTGCCCAGCACGATCGAGTTCTGCTCGAGGCCGATCGTGGTCGCGTCCATGATCTCGTACGTGGTGCGTTCCTTGAGCACGCCGTCCTGGTGGATGCCGGCCTCGTGCGCGAACGCGTTGCGGCCCACGATCGCCTTGTTCGGCTGCACCGGGTAGCCCGTCAGCCGCGACACGAGCCGCGAGGTGCGCGCGATCTCCGTGGTGTTCGCCCCGGTCCAGAGCCCGGCGGTCTGCTCGCGGGTGTGCAGCAGCATGATCACTTCCTCGATAGAGGCGTTCCCGGCGCGCTCGCCGATGCCGTTGATGGCGCCCTCGATCTGGCGGCAGCCGGCCTGCAGGCCGGCGAGCGAGTTCGCCACAGCCAGGCCGAGGTCGTCGTGGCAGTGCACCGACAGCGTCACGTCGCGCAGGCCGGGCACCAGCTCGTACAGGCGGCCGAACATCTCCGCGTACTCGTGGGGCATCGTGTAGCCCACGGTGTCGGGCACGTTGATCGTGGTCGCGCCCTCGTCGAGCGCGATCTGGATGACTTCGGCCATGAACTCGATGTCCGAGCGCGAGCCGTCCTCGGGCGAGAACTCCACGTCCTCGGTGTACTGGCGCGCCTGCGCCACGGCCGCCCGAGCCTGGCCCTTCACGTCCTCGCGCGTGGTCTGAAGCTTGCGCTCGATGTGGATGTCGCTGGTGGCGATGAACGTGTGGATGCGCTTGCGCTCGGCGTCCTTGACCGCGTTCCAGGCGGCGTCGATGTCTTGCACCGACGTGCGCGCCAGGCCGCAGATCACGGGGCCCTCGACCTTGCGCGCGATCGCCTGCACCGATTCGAAGTCGCCCGGCGAGGTGATCGGGAAGCCCGCCTCGATCACGTCCACCCCGAGCCGCGCCAGCTGATGGGCTATCTCGAGCTTCTCCTGCTTGTTCAGCGAGATGCCCGGCGACTGCTCGCCGTCGCGCAGCGTGGTGTCGAAGATCTTTACTCGGGCGGCGTCGTCTCTCATTGCTTCTTCCTTCTGTCTCGAACCTTGTTCTCCCGTTGGCTTGCGGCTAGCGGCCGCCACGCGTTATTCCCCCCGAGGGGGGAGAAGCAGGAGAAGTCGAAGCTCGAGCAGGGACGACACGCTCCGCCCAGTCTACGGGGTTCGCCGCAGCTCGGTGGTCATTCGCGGCCGGCCGGTCAGCGTCTGGAGCACCGTGCAGTAGCGCTCGGTGCGGCTCATGAGCTTCTCGAGCTGCTCCTCGCTCGCGTCCGGGGCATCGATCTCGAAGCGCGTCCTGATCTCGGAGAAGCCCACCTCGGCCTCGGGGTCGAGCCCGAGCGTGCCGCGCAGGTCCAGGTCCCCCTCCACGACCACCTCGATCTTGCGGGTGGGCACGCCCGTGCTGGTGGCCACCATCTGGCAGGTGAGCTGGGCACACGCCGCCAGCGCACCCAGCAGCAGGTCGCCGGAGCAGGCCGCGGTCCCGGCACCGCCCACGCCGCTATGGGCCTGGGCCTCGTACACGGCCCGGCCGAGGTCCACGCTGCAGCCGATCGGCTGGTCGCCCTCCGACCCGCGAGCCGTCAGGGTGATGCGAGCCGCCTCGGGCTCTCCCCTGTAGCGCTCCTTCAGCGGCGCCTGGTGCTCGCGCAGGTCCATTACAGGCTGATCGCCCGACCCGCGACGAAGCCCTCGGCTGAGCCGATCCGCTCCACCACGTCCTGGGGAATCGGGGCGTCGGCGGTGACCACCATCGCCGCCTCGTCGCCGTCGTCCGGGCGCCTGCCCACCGCCGCCGAGACGATGTTGATGCCGGCATCACCGAGCGCCGTGCCCACCCTGCCGAGCATGCCGGGAAGGTCGCGGTAGCGGAACACCGCCAAGTGCTGCTCGAGCTGCACGTTGAAGCGCGAGCCCCATGCCTCCAGCAGGTGCGGCCGGTGGCGCTGGCCCAGCGTGGTGCCCACCACGCTTGTGCTCTTGCCGCCGCTGACGACGTTGACCCGCACCAGGTCGGTGAAGTCGCGCGCGTTCGCGGTGCTGGTGTGCGACACGGTGATGCCGCGCTGCTCGGCCACCGAGGTGGCGTTCACGTCGTTCACCTCTTCTTCGGTGTGGCCGCTCAGCGCCCCCTTCAGCACCTGGACGGTGAGCAGCCGCGTGTCGCGCTCGGCGATGCGGCCGCGGTACTCCACCTCGATCGCGTCCACCGAGGTGCCCTCGGCCAGCGCAACCCCGATGCGGCCGAGCGCCAGGCTGAGCGGCAGGAACGGCCCCAGCGCCTCGAAGTCCTCGGGCGCGACGGCGGGGACGTTCACCGCGCTCGTGACCACACCGCCCGTGAGCGCCGCCACGACCTGCTCGGCGGCCTGGTAGCCGGCGCGGTCGGTGGCCTCGGCCGTCGAGGCGCCCAGGTGTGGCGTGACCACGACGTTGGGATACCTGAACAGCGGGTGGTCCGTGACCGGCTCCTCGCGGAACACGTCGAGGGCTGCGCCGGCCACCTTGCCGGAGTCGAGCGCGTCCTGGAGCGCCTGGTCCACCAGCAGCGGCCCGCGCGCCACGTTGATCACGCGCACGCCGTCCTTCATCTTCGAGAAGGCGCCGGCGTCGAGCCAGTCGCTGGTCTCGGGGGTGTTCGGCAGGTGGATGGTGATGAAGTCGGCGCTCTCGTACAGCTCGTCCGAGCTTGCTGCGCGCTCCACGCCGAGCTCGCGGAAGCGCTCCTCCGCCACGTAGGCGTCGAAGGCCACCACGCGCATGCCGAAGCCGAGCGCGCGCTGGGCCACGAGCTGGCCGATGCGCCCGAAGCCGAGCACGCCGAGCACCTTGTCGTTCAGCTCCACCCCGCTGAACTTCGAGCGGTCCCAGGAGCCGCCGGTGAGCGAGCCGTGGGCCTGGGCCACGTTGCGCGCCAGCGCCAGCAGCATCGCCATGGTGTGCTCCGCTGCGGTGATCACGTTCGACTGCGGCGCGTTGGCCACCACCACGCCGCGCTGGGTGGCGGCGTCCACGTCCACGTTGTCGACGCCGACACCGGCCCGCCCCACCGCCTTGAGGTTCGTCGCCTTCGCGAGCAGGTCGGCGTTCAGCTTGGTTGCCGAGCGGATCAGGATGCCGTCGAACTCGCCGATGCGCCGCTCGAGCTCGGCGTCCTCCCAGCCGGTGCCCAGCTCGACCTCGAAGCCGGCGTCCCGCAGGAGCTGCACCCCGGGCTCTCCGATCTTCTCGGCGACGAGGACCCGTGTCATGCCATGCGCTCCACGACGAAGTCGATGCAGGCGGTGAGCGCCCGCACGTCGTCCGGCTCGACGGCCGGGAACATCCCAATCCGCAGCTGGTTGCGCCCGAGCTTGCGGTAGGGCTCGGTGTCCACGATGCCATTGGCGCGGAGGGCCGCCGCCACGGCCGCGGCGTCCACGCTGTCGTCGAAGTCGATGGTGCCCACCACCAGCGAGCGCTTGGCCGGATCGGCGACGAACGGGGTGGCGTACTCCGCCCCGTCGGCCCATCCGTAGAGATGGTCGGAGGACTCGCGCGTGCGGGCGACGCAGAAGTCCTCGAGCCCGCCGCCGTCGAGCATCCAGTCGAGCTGGTCGGCGAGCAGCCACACGGTGGCCACGGCCGGCGTGTTGTAGGTCTGGTCCTTGCGGGAGTTCTCGAGCGCGGTCTGGAGCGAGAGCGATTCGGGGATCCACCGCTCGGCGCCGGCCACCTCCTCGATCCGCTCGATCGCGGCAGGGCTGAGCGCTGCGAGCCAGAGGCCGCCGTCGGCCGCGAACGCCTTCTGCGGCGCGAAGTAGTAGACGTCGGCGGCCGAGGCATCGAGCGGCAGGCCTCCGGCGCCGGAGGTCGCGTCGATGAGCACCAGTGCATCGCCGGCGGGGCGGCTGACCGGCACCATCACCCCGGTGGAGGTCTCGTTGTGCGCCCAGGCCACGACGTCCGCCGAGGGGTCCGAGGTGGGCGCCGGCGCGTCGCCGGGATCCGCGCTCACGATCACCGGGTCGGCGAGGAACGGAGCGCCGGCGGCGACGTTGGCAAACTTCGAAGAGAACTCGCCGTAGGTGAGATGCAGCGAGCGCTCGCGGATGAGCCCGGCGGCCAGGCCGTCCCAGAGCGCGGTCGTGCCGCCGTTGCCGAGCACCACCTCGTAGCCGTCGGGCAGGCCAAGGAGGAGCCGGAGACCCTCACGAACGCGGCCGACGAGCGCCTTTACCGGCTCCTGGCGGTGTGACGTTCCCATCACGGCCGCACCTTCGGTCGCGAGCCTCGCGAGCGCCTCCGGGCGCACCTTCGAGGGCCCGCAGCCGAAGCGGCCGTCCGCGGGCTTCAAGTCTTGCGGGATCTCCAGCGTGGCTATCGAGCTCATGGGCTACGGCTCCCGATCGGGGTCGTACTGCTTGTGCCCAGGCGCGCGGCGGAAGTCCTGCGCCGTCGCTCCCCGGTGGTCAGTTCCACCCTTACGCCAGTTGCGACGGACTGACGAGGATACAGAGCGCGACCAGCATCGCCGAGGTGGACTCGAAGCCGTCGCCGCCACCGCCGTTGTGGTGGTGAAGCGAGCTGTCGCTGAAGACGCCGATCACGAGCAGGATCGCGACCACGACTGCGATCAACGACAGCACCAGGACGATGATCCCGATCACGAAGCCGGCCTGTGCCAAGCCGGCGTGCTTGCGGGTGCGCCCCTCACGGACCGCCCGCTTGCCCTTGCGCGAGTAGTGGATCGCGAAGGGCGAGGCGATCAGCGTGAGCACGCCCAGGAAGCCGAAGGACATCACGAGCAGCGCGGCCGAGACCACGGAGGTCACGAAGCCCGCCACCGCGGCGCCGTTGTCGGGCTCGAGGACCGCGGCCGGTGACTGCCACACCGGTTGGACCGGCGGCGGTGCGGCGCTCAGCTTGGGTTCGGGCCCCTGGGGCTGCGGGGGCAGGAACGCGCTGCCGCCCTCCACGTCAGAACTCGGTGTCGATCCAGTCCATCATCGAGCGCAGCTCCTTGCCCTCGCGCTCGACCTGGTGCCCCTGCTGCTCCTTGCGCATGCGCTGGAAGTTCTCCTGCCCTGCCTGGTTCTCGGCGATCCACTCGCGAGCGAACTCGCCCGACTGGATCTCGTCGAGGATCTGGCGCATGGCGAGGCGGGTGTGGTCGTCCACGACCCGCTTGCCGCGGGTGAGGTCCCCGTACTCGGCCGTGTTCGAGATCGAGTAGCGCATGCCCGTGATGCCCTTCTCGTACATCAGGTCAACGATCAGCTTGAGCTCGTGCAGGCACTCGAAGTACGCCAGGCGCGAGTCGTAACCGGCGTCCACGAGCGTCTCATAGCCGGCCCGCACCAGCTCGGTCACGCCGCCGCAGAGCACTGCCTGCTCGCCGAACAGATCGGTCTCGGTCTCGTCCTTGAAGGTGGTCTCGATCACGCCCGCGCGGGTGCAGCCGATGCCCTTCGCGTAGGCCAGCACCATGTCGTGAGCGTTGCCGCTGGCGTCCTGGTGGATCGCCACGAGGCCCGGAACGCCGTTCTTCTCCAGGAACTGGCGCCGCACCAGGTGGCCGGGCCCCTTCGGCGCGACCATGCCCACGTCCACCTCGGGGCCGGGGTCGATCTGGCCGAAGTGGATCGAGAAGCCGTGGGCGAACATCAGCAGGTTGCCGGGCGCGATCCCGTCGCTGATCTCCGACTCCCAGACCTCCGCCTGCTTCTCGTCGGGCAGCAGCACCATCACCACGTCGCCGAGGCTGGCGGCGTCGGCGACCGACTCCACGCGCAGGCCGTCGGAGCGGGCCTTGTCGACCGACTCGGAGCCCTCGCGCAGGCCGACGAGCACGTCGACGCCGGAGTCCTTCAGGTTGAGGGCGTGGGCGTGTCCCTGCGAGCCGAAGCCGAGGATCGCCACCTTGCGGCCGCTAAGGCGCTCGAGGTCTGCGTCGCTGTCGTAGATCACGGGCGGAGACTCTAGTCGCCGCTCTCAGGGCACGATTTCCCCGCGCAAGAGCTTCCCCGCGGGGTTGCGCGGCAGGCCGGCCACCTGCTCGATCCGCTTCGGCACCTTGAAGGGGGCCAGCAGCGCGCGGCAGTGCTCGATCAGCTCGTCCTCACCGGCGGGCTCGCGCAGCACCACGAAGGCCGTGACGGCCTCTCCCCATTCGGGGTCGGGCAGGCCGACGACGCCCGCGTCGGCCACCGCAGGGTGGCTCAGCAGCGCCTCCTCCACCTCGGCCGGGGCCACGTTCTCCCCGCCGGTCACGATCAGCTCCTTCAGGCGGCCGTCCACGTGCAGCAGGCCGTGCTCGTCGATGCGCCCGCTGTCGCCGCTGTGCAGCCAGCCGTCGGCCGCGAGCGCGCCGCGAGCCACCATCGGCCCGCGCACCAGGATCTCGCCCCTCTCCCCTATGTCGAGCTCGACGTCGCGCAGCGGCCGGCCCGGGATGCCGGCCACGACCTGGGAGGAGGTCTCGGTCATGCCGTACACAGGCACGGCCGGGAAGCCGGCCTGCGCCGCCCAGTCCAGCAAGCCGCGAGGGATCGGGCCGCCGCCCAGCAGCGCGGCCCGCAGCGCCGGCGCGGCGGTCAGACCGTCGTCGCGTAGCCGCGCCAGCATGGTGGGCACCAGCGAGGCCAGCGTGGCGTCGCCCGACTCGAGGCTCGCGCGCACCGCGCCCGGATCGAAGCCGTCGTGCACGATCGCGGTGGTGGCGTAGATCGCTGAGCGGATCAGCACCGCCAGGCCGCCCACGTGGAAGAGCGGCAGCGGGCTCAGCCAGCGGTCGGCGGGGTCCACGCCGAGGTTTTCGGCCGACGAGGCCGCGCTGGCGAAGTGGTTCGCGTAGCTCAGCTCGACGGGCTTCGGCTCGCCGCTCGTGCCCGAGGTGTGGATGATCGAGTGCGTTGCGCTCGGGTCCACCGTCTCGCGCAGCCCGGCGTCGGCCTCGGGGCCGTCGAGGGGCCCGCTCACCAGCAGCGCGGCATCGATCCGGGCGGGCGCGCGCGGGTCGAGCGGCGCGAGCACCGCCCCCAGGCGCGGCAGCGCGTGCAGCAGCTCGGCGAAGGCGCGGCCGGGCGCCAGGGTGGTCGCGACCACGTCGCCCTCCCCCACGCCCCGGGCGGCCAGGCGCCGCGCCGCGCGGGCCGCGGCGGCGTGCAGCCCGGCGTAGGCGACGCTCTCCCCGCCGGCAACCAGGGCAGGGTGGTCGGGGCGCTCTCGCGCCGCGCGGGTCAGCCACTCGTCCAGGCCATTTATCGTACGAGCCCTTCATGGAGGCTTCACAGCAGGTCATACGGCCAGGCGCCGACTGGCAGCCCGCGGCCCAGTACGAGGACATCCGCTACGAGCTGGCGGACGGCGTCGCCAAGATCACGATCGACCGGCCCGAGGTCCGCAATGCATTCCGGCCGGAGACCGTGATCGAGCTGTCCGACGCCTTCGAGCGCGCCCGCGAGGACACGTCGGTCGGCGTGATCGTGCTGGCCGGCGAGGGGCCGCTGGCCTTCTGCTCCGGCGGCGACCAGCGCGTACGCGGCGACTCCGGCTACGTGGCCAGCGGCGCCGGCGTCGGCCGCTTCCACGTGACCGACCTGCACATGCAGATCCGGCGCCTGCCGAAGCCTGTGGTGGCGATGGTGGCCGGCTACGCGGTGGGAGGCGGCCACGTGCTGCACATCGTCTGCGACCTCTCGATCGCGGCCGACAACGCCCGCTTCGGCCAGACCGGGCCGCGCGTGGGCAGCTTCGACGGCGGCTTCGGCGCCGGCCTGCTGGCCAACCAGGTCGGCGCGAAGAAGGCGCGCGAGATCTGGTTCCTGTGCCGCCAGTACGACGCGGCGGAGGCGCTCGACATGGGCCTGGTGAACACGGTGGTGCCGCTCGAGCAGCTCGAGGAGGAGACCGTGCGCTGGTGCCGCGAGATGCTCGAGCTCTCCCCCTTCGCGCTGCGCCTGCTGAAGGCCAGCTTCAACGCGGCCGAGGACGGGCTCGCGGGCGTGCAGCAGCTGGCGCACGACACCAACCTGCTCTTCTACGGCTCGGAGGAGGCGCAGGAGGGCCGCGACGCCTACAAAGAGAAGCGCCGCCCCGACTTCGGCAAGTTCCCGAAGCGGCCTTGAACCCGGTGCGCCTCTGGGCGCTGGCCGCTCGGCCGCGCACGCTCCCGGCCGCGGTGGCGCCGGTGCTTGTGGGCACGGCGCTGGCCATCCACGACGACGAGTTCCACTGGCTGCGGCTCGTGGCCGCTCTGGTGGGCAGCGTCTTCATCCAGATCGGCACGAACCTGGCCAACGACTACTCGGACGCCCGCCGTGGCGCGGACACCGAGGACCGTCTCGGCCCGGTGCGGGTGACCGCCGGGGGCCTGATGCCGCCCAAGCGCGTGCTGGTGGGCACCTACGTGGCCTTCGGCGTGGCGGTGGCGGCCGGCATCTACCTTGCGGCCGTGGCCGGCTGGCAGCTGCTGGTGGTGGGCGTGCTGTCGATCGCGGCGGGCGTGCTCTACACCGGTGGGCCGCGCCCTTACGGATACGCGGGGCTCGGCGAGCTGTTCGTGTTCCTGTTCTTCGGCGTGGTGGCCGTGGTGGGCTCGTACTACGTGCAGGCCGAGGAGCTTCCCTGGGAGGCCTTCGCGCTGTCGGTGCCCGTTGGGCTGCTGGCTGCGGCGATCCTGGTGGTGAACAACGTGCGCGACGTGGACACCGACCGCCGCGCCGGCAAGCGCACGCTGGCGGTGAAGCTCGGCCGTGCCGGCGCGCGGAAGCTGTTCGCCGCGATGCTGGTTGTCGCATTCGCGGTGCCGCTCGGAGTGGCGGCGGCCGGGGGCCTGTCCTGGTGCCTCGCCTTCACCGCGCTGGCCTGGCCGCTGGCGGTCCCGCTGGTGCGCACCGTGTTCACGCGCACCGACGGCGGCGCGCTGAACGGCGCCCTGGCCGCCAGTGGTGGGCTGCTGGCCGTGTTCTCGCTGCTGCTGTCGGCGGGGGTGCTGCTGTCGTGAAGCGCTCGCTCGCGCGCCTGTCGGTGCCGCTCAAGACGCCTTTCGTGACCTCGGGCGGCGTGGTGGTGGCGCGCGAGCTGTTGCTGCTGCGGCTGGAGGACGACGACGGCGCCGTGGGCTACGGCGAGGCGTCGCCGCTCGAGCCCTACGACGGCGTGACGATCGACGAGGTCGCCGCTGCACTTCATGCCGGCGACAGCTCGCAGCCGCACGCCCGCGCGGCTGAGGAGATGGCTCGCCTCGACCTCGCGGGCCGGCGCGAGGGGCGCGGCCTGGGCGAGCCCGGCGCCGACGTGATCCCCGTGAATCGCACGCTGGCCGCCGGCCCTCCCGAGGAGGTGGCGCAGGCCGCCCGCGAGGCGCTGCGCGAGGGCTTCGCCTGCTTCAAGCTGAAGGTGGGCCTGCCCGACGACACCGAGCGCGTGGCTGCCGTGCGTGAGGCGATCGGCCCCTGGCCGGCGCTGCGGCTGGACGCCAACGGCGCCTGGAGCCCGCCCGAGGCGGCCGAGCGCATCGAGGCGCTCGAGCCCTACGACCTGCAGCTGGTCGAGCAGCCCTGCGCCACGCTGGAGGAGCTGGCCGAGCTGCGCCCGCAGGTGCGCGCGCCGATCGCCGCCGACGAGTCGGTGCGCACGGCCGAGGACGTCCGGCGCGCGGCCGAGGCGCGCGCCTGCCACGTGGTGAACGTGAAGCTGGCCGGCAGCGGCGGCTACAGCGCCGCCCGCGAGGCGCTGCGCGAGGCCGAGGCCGCGGGCCTGCGCGCGTTTCTCTCCAGCACGCTCGACGGCCCCTGGGGCATCGCCGCCGCGCTGCAGCTCGCCGCGTCCGAGGGCGTGGCGCTGGCCTGCGGCCTGGCCACGCTGGAGCTGTTCGACGCGCGCCTGGCGCGCGTGCTGCCCGGGCCGAGCGCCGGCCTCCTGCCGGTGCCGCAGGGCCCGGGGCTGGGCATCGAGGTGAGCGAAGAGGCGCTGGCCGAGGTGCTCGTCGAGGAGCTCCACCCGGCCGACGCGTGACGGGCACCTTCATCAACGTCGGCGCGATCCTGGCCGGCACGCTGCTCGGCGTGCTGGTCGGTGGCCGCCTGCCCCAGTCGCTCCAGGACCGCGTGATGGCAGGCCTCGGCCTGGTCGTGCTCGTGCTGGGCGTGGACCTGGGGCTGGCGTGGCGCGACACGAGCCCGCTCTATGTGCTGGGCGGCGTGCTGCTGGGCGGAATCGTCGGTGAGGCGCTGGGCATCGAGGACCGCATCGCCGCGCTCGGCGACCGGCTCCAGCGTTGGAGCTCGCGCGGCGGCCCGCACTCCACCGTGAGCGAGGCCTTCTTCACAGCCAGCCTGCTGTTCTGCGTCGGCCCGCTGACCGTGGTCGGCGCGATCCAGGACGGCCTGACCGGCAACTACGACGCGCTCGCCACCAAGTCGCTCTTGGACGGCTTCGCCTCGATCGCCCTGGCGGCGTCGCTAGGCCCGGGCGTGGCGTTCGCCGCGATCACGGTGCTGGTGGTGCAGGGCGGGCTGTCGTTGGGCGCCGGCCTGTTCGAGCACGCGCTGGCCGGGGGGAGCGAGGCTCTGGCCGCGCTGACCAGCGCGGGCGGCGTCCTGATCGTGGGCATCAGCCTGAAGCTGCTGGGCCTCACCGACGTGAAGGTGGGCAACTTCCTGCCGGCGCTGGCCATCGCCCCGCTGCTGGTGGGCCTGGTCTCCCTGCTCGACTAGAGCGCGTCGTCGAGGAAGTCCACGATCAGGCGTGCGACCTCCGCGGGCTGCTGCAGTTGCGCCGCGTGGCCCGACTCCTCCACGATCCGCGCCGTCGCGTTCGGCGCCTCGCGGGTGAGTCGCCGGGCGGCCGCGGTGTAGCGCTCGTCGCGCGAGCCCGACAGTGCCAGCAGCGGCAGCTCCAGCCTGCCCAGGTCGAACCAGAAGGGGTCCATCGACCCCTGTCCGGCGGTCCGCATCAGCAGCGCGAGGTCGCGCGGGTCCTGGCTCAGGCGGCCGTCGCGCTGCTGGTCGACCAGCGCGTCGGACTGGTCGGCGAACAGCGGCTGGCGCTCCCAGATCGACACCACCTCGTCGATCGGCGCGGCCTCCATCCACGCCGCCATGCGCTCGTCGGCCTCGGCGCGCGCGGTGCGGGCACCCGGCTCGTCGATGCCGGCCCCGGCTCCCACGGTCACGATCGCCGCGTAGCGCTCTGGGTGCTGTAACGCCGCCAGCAGCGCCACCCGGCCGCCGAGCGAGTAGCCCACCAGCGCTGCGGGCCCCTCCCCCGCCGCCGCGGCGATCTCCCCGAGCCGCCCGTCGAGCGTGTGGTGCTCGTGGTCGAGGAGCACGCTGGGATAGCGTTCCGGCAGGAGCTCCGCGACGGGCGCCCAGGCACTGCCGCGCTGCATGAAGCCGGGCACGAATATGACTCGCGTGTTCGTGAGGCGAGCAGGCGGTGCCTGCGAGCGTAGGTTTCCCATTCCTCTAGATGATCCCGATCAACCGCACCTACGCGCCGCTCCAGGCGCTCGTGGACGAGCTGCGCCGCTGCGGAATGACCCACGCGGTGACCTCCCCGGGGTCGCGAAACGCGCCGATCGCGCTGACGCTGGCGGCACAGGAGGGGATCGAGTGCGTGTCCGTGCTGGACGAGCGCTCGGCAGGCTTCATGGCGCTCGGCATGGCAAAGGCGAGCGGGCGCCCGGTGGCCGTGACCTGCACCTCCGGCACGGCCGCGGCCAACCTCCACCCCGCCGTGTGCGAGGCGTGGGAGGCACGCGTGCCGCTGGTGGTGCTCACCGCGGACCGCCCGCCCGAGCTGCGCGAGGTGGGCGCCGGGCAGGCGATCGACCAGATCAAGCTCTACGGCAGCGCCGGCAAATGGTTCGTGGAGGTGGGCAGCCACGAGCCCGGCAGGGGCGCGGCGGTGCACCACCGCTCGCTCGGCTGCCGCGCCTACTGGACCGCCGCGGGCGGGCGCCCGGGCCCCGTGCACCTGAACCTCCCGCTGCGCGAGCCGCTGGCGCCGCTGGCCGAGGAGCTCGAAGCCGACGACTGGCAGGGACGCCCGGACGGCCGGCCCTGGGTCGAGCTGCGCGAGCACTCGAGCGCGCCCGGCTCGAGCGACGTGCAGCTGCTGGCCGAGCGAGCGGCGGCCGCCCCACGCGGCGTGATCGTCTGCGGCCCCGAGGGCGGGGAGCTGGCCGCCCCTGTCACCCGCCTGGCCTCCCAGCTCGGCTGGCCGGTGCTTGCCGAGCCCACCTCCGGCGTGCGCTGCGGCGAGCACGACCGCTCGCACGTGGTGGCCCACTACGACCTGCTGCTGCGCTCGGACCATTTCGCCGCCGCAAACGCGCCGCAGCTCGTGCTGCGCACCGGTGACGCGCCCACGTCGAAGCCGCTGCGCGCCTGGCTCGCCGCGGCGCCACAGGTGGTGATCGATCCCCATGCCACCTGGCACGAGCCCACGCGCAACGCCGAGCTCGTCCTCACCGCCGCCCCCGGCCCCGCCTGCGACGCGCTGGCGGCCGCGCTCGAGATGCGCAGCTTCGAGCGCGACCCCTCCTGGCTTGCGGGCTGGCTGGCCGCCGACGCCGTCGTGCCCGAGCAGCTCGCCCGCAGCGACGACCGGTTCGAGCCGAAGCTGCTGGCCGCGCTCGAGCCGCTGCTGCCGCCGGACGCGCTCGTGTGGCTCTCGTCGTCGATGCCCGTGCGCGACGTGGAGGCCTGCTTCCCGCAGTCCGCGAAGCCGCTGCGCTTCCTCTCGAACCGCGGCGCCAACGGCATCGACGGCGTGGTGTCCGCCGCCGCCGGCGCGGCGCTGGCGAGCCGGCGCCCCACCTTCCTGCTCACCGGCGAGCTGGCGCTGCTCCACGACGTGGGTGGGCTGCTGGCAGCGGTCCGCGCCGGCGCGCAGCTCACGATCGTGTGCATCAACAACGGCGGTGGCGGCATCTTCGACTTCCTGCCGGTGGCCGAGCACGCTGACCGCGAGGCCTACGAGCGTCACATCGCCACGCCCGCCGGAGTCGACCTCGAGCGCCTGGCCGCGCTGGCCGGGATCCCGTACACCCTGGATGACGCTGAGGCGGGGCTGGCTCGGACCGGCCTACTCGAGCTGAGCAGCAACAGGGAGCAAAACGTGGCGCTTCACCGCGAGCTGAGCGACCGCATCGGCGTTTCGCTGCCCCCGTAACGGGCACCGGAGGGCTGGCTACCTAGGGGGAGAATGAAATGCTGGAGCGACTCAGGAACAGGGACAGTGACGACGGCGGCGGGGTCGCAACGCGCGACCGGCGCGACGACGGCGGAGCGAACGACGGCCTCGACCATCGCGAGGTACGCGCGCGTCAGCGCAACGAGTACGGCGGTATCAACTGGGGCGCGGCCTTCTTCGGCTGGCTCGTGGCGGTCGGCATGACGGCGATTCTCGTGAGCATCATCAGCGCCGCCGGCGCGGCCGTCGGCCTGACCAAGGGCGTGACCGGCCCGCAGGCATCGAGCAATGCCGACACCATCGGCCTCGTCGGCGCCATCCTGCTGCTGGTTGTCCTCGTAATCGCCTACTACTGCGGTGGCTACGTGAGCGGGCGCATGTCACGCTTCGACGGCGGTCGCCAGGGTGCGGGCGCCTGGCTGATCGGCCTGATCCTCACCCTGTTGCTGGCGCTCGCCGGCGTCATCTTCGGCTCGCAGTACAACGTGCTGTCGAAGTTCAACGCGCCGCGCATCCCGGTCGACGAGGGCACGCTGACCACGGGCGGCATCATCACGCTGATCGCGATCCTGGTGATATCGCTGCTCGCGGCGATGACCGGCGGCAAGGCTGGCGAGCGCTACCACAAGAAGATCGACCGCACCGGCTTTCGCGTCTAGGCCAGGAGCGGCAGCAGCGCCTGCAGCTTGACCTCGCTCTCCGCCAGCTCGGCGGAGGGCTCGGAGTCGCGCACGATCCCGCAGCCGGCGTAGAGGTGCGCGACGCGGTCGCGCAGCAGCGCACAGCGCAGCGCCACGCAGAACTCGCCGTCCTCTGACAGGTCGGTCCACCCCACCGCGCCCGCGTACCAGCCCCGGTCCAGCCCTTCGAGGGCGGGGATCAGCGGCAGCGCCACGTCGCGCGGCTCGCCCCCCACGGCGGGCGTGGGGTGCAGCAGGCCCGCCAGCTCGACCGCCGCCAGCGGCTCGCGCAGCTGCGCGCGGATCGGGGTGGCCAGGTGCTGCACGTTGTGCACCTTCACGAGGCCCGGATCGTCGGCGACCGCGGTCCAGAGGCTGACCGGGTCGAGCATGCGCTCGATGCGCCGCGCCACGATGGCGTGCTCGTCGCGGTCCTTGGCGCTGCCGAGCAGCTGCTCGCCCAGCAGGTCGTCGACCGCGGGGTCGGCGCTGCGGCGTGTCGTGCCGGCCAGCGCCACCGTCTGCGCACGGGCGCCCTCGCGCCGCACCAGCAGCTCCGGGCTGGCCCCAACGAAGGCGCCCTCGGGCGTGCCGGCGAGGTAGCAGTAGCAGGCGGGGAACACCTCGCGGAGCGCGCCGAACACCGGCGCCGGGTCGAGCTCCCCGGGAGCGTGCACGCGCACCTCGCGGGCCAGCACGACCTTCTGGAGCTCGCCGCTCCCGATTCGCTCGGTGGCCCGCCGGACCGCCTCCTCGAAGTGGCTCGGCGGGGCGGCGCTCGCCACGCGCACCCGCTCGACGGGGTCCGGGTCGACCAGCGGCATCGAGGCGGGCCGCAGCTCGGCCAGCCGCTCCCGGACGCGGTCGAGCACCGCGTCGGGGTGCTCGTCGCCGTCCACCCGCGCGCAGACCGTCAGCCTGGCCTCGTCCCGGTGGCGCGCCAGCGCCAGCTCCGGCAGCACCAGCCGGGCCGGAGCGAACGAGGACCACTCCGGCGTGGCGCCGCCATCGGGAGCGAACGCGAAGCCGCCCACGAACACCGGCCCGCTGCCGGCCGGCGCCGCGCGATCGTCCGCCGGGTCGTCGGCGAAGGCCCGCCGCCCCAGCTCCCGCGCGCGCCGGGCCGCATCCGCGAAGCGGTCGGGGCCCTCGCGCTCGATCACCGCGGCCTGGCCGAGTGCGGCCAGCGCGAAACCGTCGCGGTCGGGCTGCTCCATGCACCAGAAGCCGTCATGGGCGCGGCGGGCCCGCAGCACGGCGGCGGACACGTCGAGCTCCGCCGACACCGGCACCGTCACCGACGCGAAAGCCGGGCCGACCTCGCGCCGCGCGAAGGCGATCGCCGCGTCCACTCTCTCCGCCAGCAGCCGCTCCCCGCGCTCGCCGAGGGCGAACGAGCCGGACTCGGCCTGGCCGGCACGGATGGTCACCCGGAGGAGGTTAGGTGGTGCCGCGGCCGCGGCTGACCGCGATCTCGCCGGTGCGCACCATCTCGACGAGGCCGAAGGGGCGCACCATGTCCTCGAAGGCCTCGATCTTGTCGTCGGTGCCGGTGACCTCCACGGTCACCGAGCGCTTGCTCACATCCACGGTCTTGCCGCGGAAGATGTCGGTGAACTGCATGACCTGGGCGCGCGCGTCGCCGTCGGCGCAGGAGATCTTGAACAGCGCCAGCTCGCGGGCCACCGTCTCCTCGGGCTCGAGGTCGCGGATCTTGATCACGTTCACGAGCTTGTGGAGCTGCTTGGTGACCTGGTCGATCGGGTGCGCCGCGCCGTCCACGGTGAGCGTGAAGCGCGACAGCGAGGTGTCCTGCGTGGGACCGACCGCGAGCGAGTCGATGTTGAAGCCGCGGCGCGCGAACAGCCCGGCGATGCGAGCCAACACACCCGGCTTGTTCTCCGCGAGGATCGAGAGCACGTGCTTGCGGCCGGTCATGCCGCCGCCGGCGACTCCCAAATCTTCGAGGTTGAGTGGCTCCTTCGTCCCTGGCTCGCCCATGCCTAGCCCACCATGTCCCGCGCGGCCTGTCCCGCCGGGATCATCGGGTAGCAGTTCTCTTCCTTGGTCACGTTCACGTCCACGACCACGGGGCCTTCCTCGGCCAGGGCGGCCTTCATCACGTCGACCAGCTCGCCCTTGTCGGAGGTCCGCATGCCCACCGCCCCGAAGGCCTCGGCCAGCTTGACCCAGTCGGGGCTCGCGCCCATCTCGACGGACTTGTAGCGGCCGTCCCAGAAGAGCTCCTGCCACTGGCGGACCATGCCCAGGTAGCCGTTGTTCATGATGAAGACCTTGACCGGGATCTGCTCGGTCACGCAGGTCGCCAGCTCCTGCACGTTCATGATCAGCGAGCCGTCGCCGGCCAGGCAGACCACGTCGCGGTCGGGCACGCCCATCTTGGCCCCCATCGCCGACGGCAGGCCGAAGCCCATCGTGCCGAGGCCGCCCGAGTTGATCCACCGGCGCGGCTCCGCGAAGTGGTAGTACTGCGCCGCCCACATCTGGTGCTGGCCGACGTCGGACGTGATGATGGCCTCGCCGCCGGTGGCCTCGTACATCGCCTGCACCATGTACTGCGGCTTGATCTCTGAGTCCTCCGAGTCGTCGTAGCGCAGCGGGTGCTTCTGCTGCCAGTTGTGGATGCGCTGCCACCAGCCCTCGAGCCGGGCGGGATCGGTGTCGAGCGCGCGGTACTCGGCAGTGAGCTTGGAGAGGATGCGCTTGGCGTCGCCCACGATCGGGATGTGCGCCGGCACGTTCTTCGAGATCTCCGCCGGGTCGATGTCCACGTGGATGAACTTGGCCCGCGGGGCGAACTCCGACATCTTGCCGGTGATGCGGTCGTCGAAGCGGGCGCCGATCGCGCAGATCAGGTCGGCCTCGTCCATCGCGTAGTTGGCCGTGCGCGTGCCGTGCATGCCGAGCATGCCGAGCCACTGCTCGTGCGGCGCCGGGAAGCCGCCCAGGCCCATCAGCGTGCAGGTGACCGGGAAGCGGTCGGACAGCGCCAGCTCGGTGAGCTCCTTCGCCGCGTTGGCGTTCACCACGCCGCCGCCGGCGTAGATCACGGGGCGGCGCGCTGTCGCGAGCGCCTTGGCGGCCTGGCGGATCTGCTTGGCGTTGCCCTCGATCGTGGGCTGGTAGCCGGGCAGCGAGACCTTGTCCACGTCGACCGGCTCGTAGGAGATGTCGGCGCGCGAGAGGTCCTGCGGCACGTCGAGCACCACCGGGCCGGGGCGGCCGGTGCGGGCGATGTGGAAGGCCTCGTGCACCCCTTCGGGGATGTCGCGCGGGTCCTGCACCAGGATCGAGTGCTTGACGATCGGCATGGTGATGCCGGTCACGTCGGCCTCCTGGAAGCCGTCGGTGCCGATCAGGTCGGTGCGCACCTGGCCCGTGATGAACACGGTGGGGACCGAGTCCATGTTGGCGTCGGCGATCGCGGTGACGAGGTTGGTGGCGCCCGGCCCGCTGGTGGCCAGCGCGACCCCGACCTTCCCCGATGCCTTGGCGTACCCCTCGGCCGCGTGGCCGGCGCCCTGCTCGTGGCGGCACTGGATGTGCCGGATGCCCGCGTCGTACAGCGCGTCGTAGGTGGGCAGGTTGGCACCGCCGGGAATGCCGAACACGTGCTCGACTCCCTCGGCCTTCAGGCACTCCATGATCGCTTCTACGGCCCGCATAACAGGGATGCGAGCATACCAGCGGGTTTTCCCGCTCAGACCGGGTTTCCGGCGGGAAATTCGAGGTCGCGGCCGCAGCGGCTGCAGACCTGCTGGTAGATCGGCATCACCTTGCCGCACTCCGGGCAGCTGCGGCGCGGGTCCTTGCCCTCGAAGCGGTAGATCACCGCCGCCAGGGTGCCGATGCCCGGCAGCACCATCCCGATCAGGAACCAGATCAGGAACGAGCTGCCCTTGATCTTGCCCACCGCCCCGGCCGACAGGCCGAAGAAGAACAGCAGGACGACGATCTCCACTAGAGCACCCGGTTGAGTGCCCAGAGCGCCGCGAGCACGGCCACGATCGCGACGGCAACCCAGGCCGGGAAGGTCACGAAGCCGAGAACGAGCTTGAACAGCACGAAGGCGCAAAGCAGCAGCACGCCGACCGCCAGCGCCTTGCCCGAGATCTCACGTGTCCACGCTCTCATCCGCCCTCGCTCCTTCCAGCGCTGTGCTCCGGCAGCTCGTCAGCCAGCCGAGGCGGATGGCCCAGCTGGCCCAGGTCGGCCGAGGCGCGGCCGAAGAACAGTCCGACGGTCCAATCCACGATCAACCTCACTCTACGTGCGTGGCCCGGCATCGACATCATGTGGTAGGTGCGGGCCGCGAACCAGGCCGGGAAGCCGCGCAGGCGCACGCCGAACATCGTGGCCACCGCCTTGTGGCGGCCCATGTCCACGAACACGCCGAGGGTGCGGTAGCGGAAGGGGCGCGGCTTGTTGCCCCTGATCGCGGCAGCGACGTTGTCGGCAACCACCTTCCCCTGTCGCAGAGCGTGCTGGGCCGTGGGCGGAGAGGCCGCGCGGCCCTTCTTGGCCGGGTCGGGCACGGCGGCGGCGTCGCCGATCGCCCAGACGTTGTCGTGCCCCGCCACGTGCATCGTGCGGTCCACCTCGATGCGGCCGTGCTCGTTCAGCGGCAGGCCCAGCTTGGCCACCACCGGCGCCGGCTTCACGCCCGCGGTCCAGCAGACGGTGCGGGTGGGGATGCGCTCACCGGTGGACAGCTCCGCCGCCCCCGCCTCGATCGAGTTGATCATCGTGCCGGTGCGGATCTCCATGCCGCGCCCGCGCAGCTCCTTCGCGGCGAACTCGGCCAGGCTCGGCGGGATCTCGAGCATGATCCGCTCGCGCGCCTCGACCAGGATCCAGCGCATGCCGTCGAGGCGGCAGCGCGGGTAGCGCTCGATCGTGTCGGCCGCGAAGTCCTGCAGCTCCGCGATGCCCTCGACTCCCGCGTAGCCCGCGCCCACGAAGACGAAGGTCAGGTACTCCCTGCGCTGTTCGGGATCGTCGATTCCCTCGGCCACCTCGAGCGCCCAGATCACGCGGTTGCGGACGGCGATCGCGTCGGCCAGGTTCTTGAAGCCGATGGCGTGCTCGGCCAGGCCGGGGACGTTCAGCACACGCGACACCGAGCCCAGCGACACGATCAGCTGGTCGTAGCGCAGCGTCTCGTCGCGGCCGTCCGCGGTGCGCAGGTGGAGCTCGTTCACACCCGGGTCCGCTCCGGTCACGGTGGCCAGCTTCAGCTCGGTCCAGTCGAGCTCCTCGCGCACCGGCACCACCACGTGCCTGGGCTCGAGCGTGCCCGCCCCGGCGCCCGGCAGCAGCGGCGTGTAGAGCAGGAAGTTCGTGTCGGCCACCATCGTGATGTGGGCGCTGTGGCGCGGCAGCCGGCGCTCCAGGCGGCGCGCGGCGTAGAGGCCGCCGAAGCCGCCGCCCGCGATGACCACGTTGAAGGACACGGCTAGCCGGGCCCCGCCGCCGCGCGGGCGGAGTCAAGCGCCGGGCGCATCTGCACGGGCAGGCGCCTGCGCACGCGCCAGGGCGCGCCGGCAAAGGCGTGGTTGGCCACGGTGGCGAAGCCGCCCTCGTCGGTGCGAAGCGCCAGCAGCAGGTGCGAGACGCGGTCCGACGGGGGCAGGTCCCGCTCCGAGACTCCAACGCAGAAGCAGTGCACGCGCCGGCCGTCCGGGGTCACCAGCAGCGCGCCGGACTCGCCCACCAGCCAGGTTCCGAGCTCCCCCGGCTCGAGCGCCAGGCCGGTCTGGCGCTGGAGGTCGCGCTCGTCGTGGCCCAGCAGGTCGCCCAGCAGGCCTTGCGCCACGGGCTCGGCCCGCTCGTTGCGCGGTCCCTTCGGCCGCACCACGCTGGCCCCGCGGAAGGCGTAGAGCTCGGGGATGATCCACGCGTGCGCGATGGCCGCCAGCGCCACCGGCGCGGTGAGCGGCTCGAGCGCGAGCATCGCGATGCCCGCGGCCAGGAACGGGACGGTGTAGAGCAGCGTCCAGGCGTGCCAGAGGCGGCCGTAGCGGCGCAGCCAGCGCTCGTCCGTGCGCGAGCGCCAGGGAACTGACGCAAGCTCGGGGAGGGCGTCGGCGGTCAATCGCCTGCCCTAGCCGCCGGCGATCGGGCGGCGCAGCACCACGAGGTCCGCCCCGCGCGGCAGCTCGCGCACGTGAGCGGCCTTGCCCGGCCCCTCCGGCACGGTGCCGATGTAGCCCTGGTCGAGCTGGCCGCGGAACTCCTCGACGGCGGCCCCGAAGGCCGCGTCATCCGCCGCCGTCCACTCGGCGATGGTTGTGTGCCCGGTCGAGTCCATCCGGATGAGTCGCGCCATCGAAATCCTCCTGGTACGGGATCGTTCCTGAGGATACGCCCCGCCTGGTTTAGCCGGATCAGCGCCGTGGGTATCGCGCGATCTAGTGGAGCGCAAGCCCGCAGACGAGCAGCCAGGACGACGCGCCACCCTCGCCGCCGGGAAGGCCGCCCAGGGCCCGCGCCCCTCGGAGGTAGGCCTGAGCAAGCGCTTCGCCTTCGTTCTGGCCGACGCGGCCGACCGCCGGCGCCGCGAGCTCTCCGCCTAGGCCTCGATCCGCTCCCGGATCATCCGCTGCACCTCGGCGCCGTCGGCGCGGCCCTTCGTCTCACGCATGACCACGCCCATGATCGCGCCGATCGCCTTGTCGTTGCCCTGCTTGATCTTCTCCACCGCGTCCGCCTGCTCGGCCATCGCGCTCTCCACGATGCCCTCCAGCTCGTCGGCCCCGGCGCTTGCCAGGCCCTGAGACTCCACGATCTCCTGGGGGTCGCCGCCCTCGGCGATCAGCTTCTCCAGCACCTGGCGCCCGGCGCCGCCGGAGATGCTGCGCTGCTCGACCAGCGCGACCAGGCGGGCGAGGGCCGCCGGCTCGAGCTTGTGCGGGCCGGCGTGGCCGTCGCCTAGCGCGCGCGGCACCTCGTTGGTCACCCAGTTGGCCACCGAGCGCGCCTCCACTCCCCCGTCCGCGGCCTTCACCGCGTCCTCGAACAGCTCGCCCAGCTCCGCGCGGAAGGCCAGCAGCCTCGCCGCGTCGGCGGGCAGTTCGAACTCTTGCTGCAGGCGCTCGGCGCGGGCCGCCGGCAGCTCGGGAATGGCCGCGCGGGCGCGCTCCAGCATCTCCCGGGTGGGTGCCAGTGGCACAAGGTCGGGCTCGGGAAAGTAGCGGTAGTCGTGCGCCTCCTCCTTCGAGCGCAGCGAGGTGATCGAGCCGCTCCTGGGGTCGAAGTGCAGCGTCTCCTGCTCCACCTCGCCGCCCTCGGCCACGATCGCCTCTTGGCGCTCGATCTCCGCCTCGATGCCGCGCTCGAGGAAGCGGAACGAGTTCATGTTCTTCAGCTCGGTCTTGGTGCCGAGCGTCGCGCTGCCGGCGGGGCGCACGGACACGTTCGCGTCCATGCGCAGGGAGCCCTCCTCCATGTTCACGTCGGACACGCCCATCGCGCGCAGCGTGGCCTGGAGCAGCCGGCCGAACGCGGCCGCCTCGGCCGCCGAGCGCAGGTCGGGCTCGGTCACGATCTCCACCAGCGGCGTGCCGCCGCGGTTGAAGTCAACGACGCTCGCCTCCGCGCCGTGGATGCGCCCGGACGCGCCGGCGTGCACGAGCTTCGCGGCGTCCTCCTCCAGGTGCACGCGGTGGATCCGCACGTCGCCCAGGCGCCCGCCGCTCGCGAGCGGGATGTCGTACTGGGAGATCTGGTAGCCCTTCGGCAGGTCGGGATAGAAGTAGTTCTTGCGGTGGAAGATCGAGCGCGGCGCGACCTCGCAGTGAAGCGCCAGGCCGATCATCAGCCCGAAGTGCACCGCCTGCGCGTTCGTGACCGGCAGCGTGCCCGGGTGACCCAGGCAGATCGGGCAGGTGTGCGTGTTGGGCTCGTCGCCGAACGACAGCGCGCAGCCGCAGAACATCTTCGTGCGCGTGTGCAGCTGGACGTGGATCTCGATGCCGATGACCGGATCCAGTTCAGCCACGGGGCACCCCTTCGAAGCCCAGCGCCCGCTCCAGCGCGTAGGCCGCGCTGAGGATGCGGTTCTCGCTGAAAGCCGGGCCTGCCAGCTGCAGCCCCACGGGCAGGCCGTCCGACAGGCCGCACGGGATCGAGATCGCCGGCAGCCCGGCCAGCGGCATCGGCACGGTGAAGTAGTCGGACAGGTACATCGCCAGCGGGTCGGCGGTGCGCTCGCCGAGCTTGAAGGCGACGGTCGGCGACGTGGGCGTCACGATCAGGTCGACCTGCTCGAAGGCGGCGCTGAAGTCCTGCGCGATGCGCGTGCGGACCTTCTGCGCGCTGCCGTAGTAGGCCTCGTAGTAGCCGGAGCTGAGCGCGTATGTGCCCAGCATGATGCGCCGCTTCACCTCGTCGCCGAAGCCGTCGTGGCGGGTCTGCTCGTACATCGAGGTCAGGTCCCCGCCGTTGCCGCTGCGGGTGGCGTAGCGAACGCCGTCGTAGCGGGCCAGGTTGGCGCTGGCCTCCGCCGGGGCGATGACGTAGTAGGCCGACAGCCCGTGGCCGGCGTGCGGCAGCTGGATCTCGGTGGTGGAGCCGCCCAGCTCCTCGATCCTGTCAACGGCCCGGCGGCAGACGGCGGCCACGCCGGGGTCGAGGCCCTCCTCCTCGAAGCCCCACACCCCCACCCTCAGGCCGTCGAGCCGCTCCCCGGTCGGCAGCTCGATGGGCTCGGGGAAGTCCAGCGAGGTCGAGTCGCAGGGGTCGCGACCGACCAGGTGGCGCAGCAGCAGCGCGGCGTCGGTCACGTCCCGGGTGAGCGGCCCGCACTGGTCGAGCGAGGAGGCGAAGGCGATCATCCCGTAGCGCGACACGGCGCCGTAGGTGGGCTTCATCCCGACGATGCCGCAGAGCGAGGCCGGCTGGCGGATCGAGCCGCCGGTGTCGGTGCCGATCGCCCACGGCGCGGTGCCGGCCGCCACCGCCGCGGCGCTGCCGCCGCTCGAGCCGCCCGGCACCCGCTCGCGGTCCCACGGGTTCATCACCGGGCCGTAGCCGGAGTTTTCGTTCGACGAGCCCATCGCGAACTCGTCCTGGTTGGTCTTGCCGAGCACCGGCGCGCCAGCGCGCACGAGGCGCTCGACTGCCGTGGCCGTGTACGGCGGCCGGTAGCCCTCCAGGATGCGCGAGGCGGCCGTGCTGGGCACGCCCTCGACGCAGAACAGGTCCTTCACGGCCAGCGGCACTCCGCCCAGCGGCGCGTCCGCGGGCGTGTCGGGCGCCTCGCCGGCCACCCACAGGTAGGCGCCGTGGTCGTCGGCCGCGGCGCGCTCGCGGTAGGCGTCGAACAGCTCGCGCGGCGACAGCTCGCCCGCGTGCACCCGCTCGGCGGCCTTGGCCGCCGTCAGCGCGATCAGCTCGTGGCTCATCCCTGGCCGGGGCTCGGAACCCGGAAGCCCGTCTCGTCGGCGTCGGGAGCGGCCTCGAGCGCCCGCTCGCGGGGCAGGCTGGGCCGCGGCACGTCCTCGCGCAGCACGTTCTCGAGCGGCACCACGTGGGCCGTGGGCTCGACCCCCTCGAGGTCGAGCTCGTTGATGTTGTCGACGTGCTCGAGGATGGCCGACAGCTCCCCGCTCATACGCTCGAGCTCTTCCTCGGTGAGCTTCAGCCGGGCCAGCTTGGCCACGTGGAGCACCTGTTCGCGGTCGATCATCGCGCGCCGATTCTAGGCGTTGACGCGGCCTCCCCCGCGGGCGTAGGGTCGGGGCGACTCGCAAGCGATGGAAGGAGCTTCATGTCCGAGGACAACAAGGCGGTTGCCCGCCGCTTCTACGAGATCTTCGCCGAGGGGAACGTCGACGCGCTCGGCGAGGTGATGACCGAGGACGCCGTGGTGCACGACGAGCAGAATCCGTTCCCGGGCGAGGGCCTCGAGGGAGCCAAGAAGCTGATCACGATGTACCGCGAGGGCTTCCCCGACATCGCCTTCGACATCGAGTTCCAGGTCGCGGAGGGCGACCTCGTGGCCACGCGCTGGTCCTCGAGCGGCACGCACAAGGGCGCCGTGATGGGTATCGAGCCGACCGGAAACCGCGCCGCGCCCACCGGCATCACGATCGACCGGATCGAGAACGGCAAGGTCGTCGAGACCTGGAACAACTGGGACACGCTCGGCCTGCTGCAGAGCATGGGGGCGATCCCGCAGCCCGAGGGCGCGCAGGCCTAGGCGCCGCCGAACGCGGCCGTGTCGATCACCCGGCGCTCGTGGGTGCCGGTGCCGATCGTGCGGTCGCCTTCGCGCACCTCTACCTGGAAGCGCAGCTTGCGCCCGTCGACCACCTCGCTGAGGGTGGCGTGCGCGGTGCAGCGCGCGCCCTCGGCGGCCGCAGCCACATGCTTCACGCAGACCTCGAAGCCGACGGTGGCCTTGCCGTCGCCCAGCTGCTTGTAGGCGAGGATCGAGGCGGTGCGCTCCATCATCCCGATCATCCCGGGCGTGGAGAGCACGCTGGTGCCGATCGTGCCGCCCACGTCGGTGGTCAGCGGGCCGGCC
>JBBQRG010000018.1:0-41249 GCA_038215095.1 Solirubrobacterales bacterium
CGCGGCCGCGGCGGACGGCGAGGTGCACCGCCTGCTCGAGATCCGCGTGCCGGAGCTGGCCGCCTACCAGGACGACGCTTACGCGGAGCGCTACGCGGAGAAGATCGGGCGCGTGCTGGCGGCCGAGCAGGAGCGCACGCCGGGCCGCACGGAGCTGACCGAGGCCGTCGCGCGGAACCTGTTCAAGCTGATGGCCTACAAGGACGAGTACGAGGTCGCGCGCCTGCACCTCGACTCGGTGCCGCCCGAGGGCAAGGTCTGGTTCAACCTCCACCCGCCGTTCATGCGCGCACTGGGGCTGAAGCGCAAGCTGAAGCTGGGCCGCTGGTTCCTGCCGGCGTTCCGGATGATGAGGTCGATGCGCCGCTTGCGCGGCACTAAGCTCGACCCGTTCGGCCTGGCCAAGGTGCGGCGCGTCGAGCGCAAGCTGATCGGCGAGTACGAGGACCTCGTGCTCGAGGCGATGGCCCACCTGACCGAGCAGAACCACGCCACCGCCGTCGAGCTCTGCGAGCTGCCCGACGTGATCCGCGGCTACGAGGAGATCAAGCTGCGCAACGTCGCGCTGTTCCGCACGCGGGCGAAGCCGCTCGTGAAGCGCCTGCGCGGCTAGGGCTCCGGGAAGAGCCAGGTCGAGAGGCGCGGGCTGCGGTGAAGCAGCACGGCCCTCGTGATGGCTGCGGGCCCAAAGCGGTCGCGCACGTCGTCCAGTACCGCGTCTAGGGCGGTGGCGCAGTCGAACGGCAGCTCGAGCTGCAGGGGACCGGCCTCGAGGTTGGACACAGCGACCCCCACCAGCGTTAGGCCTCGCTTCTCAATCATCGGCCAGGCCGTGGCCAGCAGCTCGCGGGCCGTGCTCAGGATCGCGCGAGTGCCGGCGCTCGCCCGCGCGAGCGTGCATGAGCGGGTGGCCCGCGAGAAGTCCCCGAAGCGCAGCCGCAGCACCACGGTGCGGCCGCTTCGCCCCTTCGCGCGCATCCGGCGCGTCACGCGGTCCACGAGCGCCACGAGCACGGCGTCCACTGTCTCCGCCGACTTCGGCGAGCGGCCGAGCGCGCACTGCGATCCGAACGAGCCCCGCCGCCGTCCCGCGCGCACGCGCCGGGGGTCGCGGTTGTGCGCGAGCGCGTGGAGCTGGCGGCCGGCCGCCTTGCCCAGCAGCGACACCAGCACGGGCTCGGCCAGCCGCGCCACCTGGCCGACGGTGGTGATGCCGCGGTCGTGCAGGCGCTTTGCCGTGGCGGGCCCCACGCCCCAGAGCCGCTCCACCTCCAGCGGGCGCAGGAAGTCCCGCTCGCGGTCGGGCGCCACCACCAGCAGGCCGTCGGGCTTTGCCACGCCGCTGGCGACCTTGGCGAGGAACTTGGTCCTGGCCACCCCGACCGTGATCGGCAGCCCGACGTCCGCTCGCACCCGCCGTCTCAGTTGCCGGGCGATCTCGGGCGGCGAGCCGGAAATCCGCTCGAGCCCACGGACGTCGAGGAAGGCCTCGTCGATCGACAGCCCCTCGACAAGCGGGGAGGTGTCCGCGAACACTTCGAAGACGGCCTTGCTCGCCTCCACGTACGCGCCGAAGTCGGCTTCGGCCACAACGAGGTGGGGGCAGAGCGTGCGCGCACGCCGCCCGCCCATCGCCGAGTGGATTCCGTAGGCGCGCGCCTCGTAGCTGGCCGCCAGCACGACGCTGCCGCCCACGACCACCGGCTTCCCGAGCAGGCGCGGGTCGTCGCGCTGGGCCACCGAGGCGAAGAAGGCGTCGAGGTCCGCGTGCAGGATGGTGGCCTCACTCGACACGAACACATGTTCGCATAGGCGCATGGGTTTGCCGAGCCCCTGCCCCGTGGTAGCTTCGTCTCGTGGCGGACGCTCGGGCGTGGCCCGACCCGGTCTCGAGGAAGACACGCAAGGCTGGCGCGCGGATCGCCGGCCTGAAGGCCACGGATTCGGTCTGCCCCTACTGCGCCGTGGGCTGCGGCCAGGTCGTGTACACGCGCGACGGCGAGCTGGTGGACATCGAGGGCGACCCGCGCTCGCCGATCAACCAGGGCACGCTCTGCCCCAAGGGCGCCGCGTCGCGCCAGCTGGTGAACCAGCCCGGCCGGCTCACGAAGGTCAGGTACCGCCGCCCCGGCGGCACCGACTGGGAGGAGCTCGAGCTCCACCAGGCGATGGACATGATCGCCGAGCGGCTCGTGAAGTCGCGCGAGGACACCTTCGAGGAACGCGACGAGGACGGGCGCAAGGTGGACCACACGCTCGGCTTCGCGCACCTGGGCGGCGCCACGCTCGACAACGAGGAGAACTACCTCATCAAGAAGCTCTTCACCGCGATGGGCGCGGTGCAGATCGAGAACCAGGCCCGCATATGACACTCCTCCACGGTCCCCGGTCTGGGGACCTCGTTCGGGCGCGGCGGCGCCACCGACTTCCTGCAGGACCTACAGCACGCTGACTGCATCCTCATCGAGGGCTCGTCGATGGCCGAGGCGCACCCCGTGGGCTTTCGCTGGGTGATGAAGGCCAAGGAACGCGGCGCCAAGATCATCCACGTGGACCCGCGCTACTCGCGCACGAGCGCGATGGCGGACAAGCACGTGCCGATCCGCGCGGGCACGGACATCGCCTTCCTCGGCGGGCTGATCCGCTACGTGCTCGACACCGAGTCGTACTTCAAGGAGTACGTCCTGAACTACACCAACGCCGCGACGCTCATCTCGGAGGAGTTCGCGGACACCGAGGACCTCGGCGGGCTGTTCTCCGGCTACGCCCCCGACACGGGCACCTACGACCGCAGCAAGTGGATGTACGAGGGCGGCGAGGTGGCCTCGGCCGCCGGCCAGCGCGAGCACACCACGCAGGCCTTCGACGAGAAGACCGGCGCGGGAATGATGACCGGGAACGTGCGCAGCGACGAGTCGCTCGAGCATCCGCGCACCGTCTTCCGCCTCCTGATGAAGCACTACGCGCGCTACACGCCTGAGATGGTCGAGCGGGTCTGCGGCATCTCGAAGGAGGACTTCCTGGAGGTCGCGCGTGCCCTGGTGGCCAACTCAGGCCGCGAGCGCACCACGGCCTTCTGCTACGCCGTGGGCTGGACCCAGCACACGGTTGGCGCGCAGATGATCCGGGCGGCCTCGGTGCTGCAGCTGCTGCTCGGCAACATCGGCCGGCCGGGCGGCGGCATCCTCGCCCTGCGCGGCCACGCCTCGATCCAGGGCTCCACGGACATCCCCACGCTGTACGACCTGATGCCCGGCTACCTGCCCATGCCGAAGGTCTCCGAGAACGACCAGAACCTGCACGAGTACTGCGAGGGCAGCGGCGCCAAGCGCGGCTGGTGGTCGAACTTCGACAAGTACATCGTCTCGCTGCTGAAGGCTTGGTTCGGCGACGCCGCCACCGAGGAGAACGACTACGGCTTCAGCTACCTGCCGAAGCTGAGCGGCAACCACTCGCACTTCCCGACGATGCTGCGCGCGATGGACGGAGGCCTGCAGGGGCTGTTCGTCATGGGCCAGAACCCCGCCGTCGGCTCCCAGCACGCGGGCCTGCAGCGCCGCGCGCTCGCGTCGCTGAAGTGGCTCGTGGTGCGCGACCTGTCCGAGCTGGAGACCGCCACCTTCTGGCGCGACGCCCCCGAGGTGCGCTCCGGCGAGCTGAAGACGGAGGACATCCAGACGGAGGTCTTCCTGATGCCCGCCGCCAGCCACATCGAGAAGGAGGGCACCTTCACCAACACCCAGCGGCTCCTCCAGTGGCGCGACAAGGCGCTCGAGCCGCCGGGCGACTGCCGTTCCGAGCTGTGGTTCATGCACCACCTGGGCAAGCGGGTGAAGGCCCACTACGAGAAGTCGATCCGCGAGCGCGACTGGCCGATCGTGAACCTGACCTGGAACCTGGAGGAGCACGGCGAGACCGAGGAGCCCTCGGGCGACGAGGTGCTGCGCGAGGTGAACGGCAAGACGATCGCGGACGGCGAGCTGGTGAGCGGCTTCACCGACCTGAAGAACGACGGCTCGACGGCCTGCGGCTGCTGGATCTACTCCGGCGTCTACAAGGACGGCGTGAACCAGGCCCGCCGGCGCAAGGCGGGCGACCTCGACGCGCCCGGCGGCTGGGTGTCGCCGGAGTGGGGCTGGGCCTGGCCGGCGAACCGGCGCATCCTCTACAACCGCGCCTCGGCCGATCCCCAGGGGCGGCCGTGGTCAGAGCGAAAGCGCTACGTCTGGTGGGACGAGAAGGAAGGCAAGTGGACCGGCTACGACGTGCCGGACTTCCCCGTGGACAAGGAGCCCGGCTACGTCGCCCCCGACGACGCCGAGGGCATGGACGCGATCTCGGGCAGCGACCCCTTCATCATGATGGCCGACGGCCGCGGCTGGCTGTACTCGCCCAGCGGGATGCTGGACGGGCCGATGCCGACCCACTACGAGCCGGTCGAGTCGCCGGTGGACAACCTGCTCTACCCGGAGGTGCGGGCCAACCCGACCACGCTGTCGTGGAACCGCCCCGACAACCCCTACAACGTGGCCGGCGACCCGCGCTACCCGCTCGTGGCCACCACCTTCCGCCTCACCGAGCACCACACCGCCGGCGCGATGAGCCGCAACCTGCCCTGGCTGGCCGAGCTGCAGCCCGAGATGTTCGTCGAGATCGACCCCATCCTCGCCGGCGACCGCGGCATCGAGGACGGCGCCTGGATGACCGTGATGACGGAGCGGGCCGAGATCGAGGCCAAGGCCAGGGTCACCGATCGGATGCGGCCGCTGAAGGTCGAGGGGCGCATGCTCCACCAGGTGGCGCTGCCGTGGCACTGGGGCTTCTCCGGGCCGTCGCCGGGTGATTCCGCGAACGACCTCGGGGCGCTGTCCTCGGACCCGAACGTGTCGATCCAGGAGTCGAAGGCCTTCTCGTGCGACGTGCGCGCGGGCCGCCGCAAGGGCGAGACCACCGAGCGGCTGAGCGGGGTGCGGCCATGAGCAAGGCTGCCGTGAGCGAGCGCCTGGGGTTCTTCACCGACACCACGGTCTGCATCGGCTGCAAGGCCTGCGAGGTGGCCTGCAAGCAGTGGAACGACCTGCCCTCGGACGGAGGTGAGCTGCGAGCGGGTGGCTCCTACGACAACACCAAGGAGCTGTCGGCCAGCACCTGGCGCCACGTCCGCTTCGTCGAGCTGCTCGAGCCGGGCGGCGGGAACATGCCCTCGCTGCCGGCCGGGGGCTCGCCGCTGCCGGCGGCAACGCCCGAGCTGCCATCGGGCCACGACGACGTGGACCTGCTCGAGTGGGCCGAGAGCGCGGGCGGCGACCGCTGGCTGTTCATGTCCGACGTCTGCAAGCACTGCACCAACGCCGGCTGCCTGGACGCCTGCCCCACCGGCGCGATCTTCCGCTCGGAGTTCGACACCGTGGTCGTGCAGGCCGACGTCTGCAACGGCTGCGGCTACTGCATCCCGTCGTGCCCCTTCGGCGTGATCGACCGCGATCACGAGGACGGCCGCGCCGCCAAGTGCACGCTCTGTTACGACCGGCTCCAGGACGGGCTCGAGCCGGCCTGCGCCAAGTCGTGCCCGACCGACTCGATCCAGTTCGGCCCCTATGACCAGCTGGTCGAGCGGGCGAAGGGGAGGGTCACCGCCCTGCACCAGCGCGGCATCGACACGGCCTACCTCTACGGCGCCGGCGACACCCAGGGCGAGGAGCTGGCCGGCGGCCTGGGGGCGTTCTTCCTGCTCACCGAGCGGCCCGAGCGCTACGGCCTGCCGGCCCAGGCCGACTCGCCGATCAAGGAAGGCGTGAGGCAGGCCACGCTGGCGGCGATGGCGGCGGGCCTGGTGGCCGCGGCGGGCGTGGCGGCGGCATTCGCCGTGCCCGGGCGGCCCTCGCGGGCGAACCAGCTGGCCTCCCGGCTGCGCGGCTGGCCGCGGTGAGCCAGAAGCGGCTCAAGCTGGTGCCGGCGCTCGGCACGCGCGGCGGCCCGGCGCGCTGGCGGCGGGAGCGCGAGGGCGCGAGCGTCGAGGCCCACGAGCAGGGCTTCAAGGACGGCGCCTGGTCGTTCCTCTACGGCGAGGACACCGAGTACGCGACGACGGCCCGCGACGATGAGGTGGCCAAGGCGTCCCGTCGCGCGCGCACCGGCGCGCCGCCCGACGTGGTGCAGGGGCCCGTGATGAAGCCGGCGGTATGGACCTGGGAGGTGCCGCTCTACTTCTGGACAGGCGGGATCGCGGCCGGGTCCGGGTTCGTGGCGCTGGCCTGCGACCTCGCCGGCGACAGCGCCTCGGCGGCGACCGCCCGCAAGGTCTCGCTGGCCGCCCTGGCGCCAAGTCCGGTGCTGCTGATCGCGGACCTGGGGCGGCCCGCGCGCTTCCTCAACATGCTGCGCATCTTCAAGCCGCGCTCGCCCATGTCGATGGGCGTCTGGTGCCTGACGCTGTTCGGCAACCTGATAGCGGCGGCGGTTGGCGCCGACCTGCTCGGCAAGCACCGCGAGGCGCGCGCCATCGGCGCGGTCGCCGCGGTGGTGGGCGGCTACCTGGGCTCCTACACCGGTGTCCTGCTGGGCTCGACCGCGGTCCCTGTGTGGTCCCGTAGCCGCCTCTTCCTGGGGCCGATCTTCGTGTCCACGGCCACCGGCACGGGGGCCGCGGCGTGCCGCCTGGCCCTGGTGGCGACCGGCGTGCCGGAGGGCCACCCGACGCGCCTTGCCCTCGGCCGCGTGGAGACCGGCGCGATCGCCGCGGAGCTGGCCCTCTCGACGATCAACGAGCGGCAGCTGGGCCGGCTCTCCGCTGCGCTTCACGAGGGTGGCGCCGGCACCACCTTCAGCGCCGCCAAGTGGTCGGTGCGCGCCGGGCTCGCCCTGCGGCTGCTGCGCCGGCGCGGCGGCCCGGTGACCCACCACGTGGCCAGCTGCCTCTATCTAGGCGGGGGGCTGGCGTTCCGTTACGCCTGGGTTGCCGCCGGACGCCACTCCGCCAAGGACGACCGCGCGGTGGCCGACACGGCGCGAGGCACGGGAGAGGGGAAGGCGGAGCAGTAAGTCAGGCCCGGGGCCAGCTCAGACGTCCGCCGCGTCTCCCACTCCGACGGACTGAACGCGGCGCCCTTCGGGGCGCCCACGGCGATCACGGCGGTACCCGGCTCACGCGCGACCGCGCGACGCGTCTCGCCGGGGTCGTCGTAGAAGACAAAGGTGCCGGCGGGGGCGTCCAGCGTCTGGCCGTCGACGCCGAACTCGGCGCGCCCGCGCGCCACGAAGTAGAGCTCCTGGTGGTCGCAGTCGGACTCGTCGTGCTCCTCGATCACCACGTCGCCGTCGCGCTCGGCCACGTAGGCGTTCATCCCGAAGGCCTCGACACCGAGGTGGTGGCGGACGGGCTTCCAGGCGGCGTCGACGTCCAGGCCGTGGTCGGCAACTGGTTCGATTGCGTCGAGATGAGCCGTGCGCATGGGTCCTCCTGGCTTCGGTGGGTATAGGGCCAGCATGACCACCATCACGGAAGACACGCTCACCCTCGGCGGCGACCTGACCGTTCGCCGGCTCGGCTTCGGCGCGATGCGCATCACGGGGGAGGGGATCTGGGGGCCGCCCGAGGATCCCGAGGGCGCCAGGCAGGTCCTGAAGCGCACGCTCGAGCTGGGCATCAACCTGATCGACACCGCCGACTCCTACGGCCCCGAGGTCAGTGAGCAGCTGATCGCCGACGCGCTCTACCCGTATCCCGACGAGCTCGTGATCGCCACCAAGGGCGGCCTCAGGCGAACCGGCCCCGGCGAGTGGCCCGTCGACGCTCGCCCCGAGCGTCTCAAGGAATGCTGTGAGGGCAGCCTCAAGCGACTGCGGCTCGAGCGCATCGACGTCTACCAGCTTCACCGCCCCGACCCGGACGTGCCATACGAGGAGTCGATGGGGGCGATGAAGGAGCTGCAGGACGAGGGCAAGGTGCGCCACGTGGGCGTCTCCAACGTGTCGGTCGAGCAGCTCGAGATCGCGCGCGGCATCACCGACGTCGTGTCGGTTCAGAACCGCTACAACCTCGAGGACCGCGACTCCGAGGACGTGCTTCAGGTCTGCGAGCGCGACGGCCTCGGCTTCATCCCCTGGTTCCCGCTCGCCACGGGCGGCCTGGCCGAGCCCGGCGGCCCGCTCGACGAGGTCGCCAGGGAGCACGACGCGAAGCCGAGCCAGGTCGCGCTGGCCTGGCTCCTCGGGCACTCGCCGGTGATGCTGCCCATCCCGGGCACCTCATCCGTCGAGCACCTCGAGGAGAACGTCGAGGCGACCCGCCTCCAGCTCTCCGAAGAGGAGCTGGAGCGGATCGAAGCCTCGGCCGAATAAAGGCTGCGGCTAGGCCGCGGCGCGCAGGTCCGTCAGGGACTCGTCCTTGGCCAGGCGCTTCAGGGCCTGGTCCTCGAGCTGGCGAACTCGCTCGCTCGAGAGACCGAGCCTACGGCCGGTCTCGCGGAGCGCGACCGGCTCGTCCTCGTCGAGTCCGAAGCGCAGGGTGACTACCTCGCGCTCGGGCGCGGGCAGGGTGCCGATCGCTTCACGCAGGGCCTCGCCGGCGTAGTCGGAGGTCACTTCGTCCTCCACGCTCGGGCCGTCGTGCGGGATCAGGTCGCCCAGCGAGGTGTCGCCGTCCTCCCCGACTCCCTGGTCGAGGCTGGCGGGACCCTTGTCGGCGCGCCGGATGTCGGCCACCTCGTCGAGGGGGAGGTCGACGAACTCGGCGATCTCCTCCTCCGTGGGCGTGCGCTCGAGCTGCACGGCGAGCTTGCGCTCGGCGTCAGAGATCTTGCGCGCCCGCGCGGTGATGTGCACGGGCAGCCGCACCGTACGGCTCGAGTTTGCGAGTCCGCGGCCGATGGCCTGGCGGATCCACAGCGTGCCGTAGGTGGAGAACTTGAAGCCCTTGCGCCAGTCGAACTTCTCTACCGCGCGGATCAGGCCGAGCATGCCTTCCTGGATGAGGTCGCCCAGGGGCAGTCCCTGGCCCTGATACTTGCGCGCTACCGAAATCACCAGCCGGAGGTTGGAGTTGACCATGCGATCCTTGGCTTCGAGATCGCCGCGCTCGATGCGCTTGGCCAGCTCGATCTCCTCCTCGGCGGTGAGTAGGGGATGGCGCCGGGCCTCGTTGAAGAAGAGCTGGAGGGAATCGGTGGTCGCCTCCGGCTCAAAGGTGGTGCTTGCGTCTCGCTTCGTAACTTCTCCTTCGTTAGATCGTTCGATCACTATCGAAAGTATAGCGGGGATTGCTTGCTCATGCAACCAAACCTGGGCCTTGGGCCAAAGCCAGGTTCTTACCCATGGTAATAAACCCGGCAAGCTGCATGGATACTCGTTCTGCGCCGGGTTCCCTGTCTCCTCTTACTGGGATACGCGGCCCAGGCCGGCGGCGGCCCATATCCCAGACATTCGGCCTCTACCCGGAAAAGCTGGAGGCTCCACACGCTCAAACGGCCGAATCCGCGAAATAGCGCGACTTTTCGGCCCCTGAACCTGGCGCACAAACGCTCGGCCAAGTGGCATCACTACCCTGGCTCGGCATGCCCGACGCTCCCGCAATAGAAGCACACGGCCTGGTTCGCGAGTTCAAGAAGGGCCCGCGCGCCGTCGACGGGATCGACCTGGCTGTGGCCCCGGGCGAGGTCTACGGCTTCCTCGGCCCCAACGGAGCGGGCAAGTCCACGACCGTGCACATTCTCACCACGCTGCTGCTGCCGCCGACGGACGGGCACGCGCTCGTCGCCGGCTTCGACGTGGAGAAGCAGGGCGCCGAGGTGCGGGCGCAGATCGGGGCCGCCCTCCAGGAGGCCGCGCTCGACCCGTTCCTCACGGGGCGCGAGCACATGAAGCTGCAGACGGCCCTGCACGGGCTGCCGCGCGCCGAGCGCGTGAGGCGCAGCGACGAGCTGCTCGAGCGGGTCGGCCTGAACCAGGCGGCCGACCGCAAGGTCGGCGGCTACTCGGGCGGGATGAAGCGGCGCCTTGACCTGGCGCTCGCGCTCGTTCACGGCCCGCGCATCCTGTTCCTCGACGAGCCCACCACCGGCCTCGATCCGCAGAGCCGCAGCGCGATGTGGGACGAGGTGCGGCGCCTCGCCTCCGACGATGGCGTGACCGTCTTCCTGACCACCCAGTACCTCGAGGAGGCGGACGTGCTGGCGGACCGGATCGGGATCATCGACGACGGCAAGATCGTCGCCGAGGGCGACCCGGACGCGCTCAAGGCCGAGATCGGCAAGCCGAGCGTGGAGGCGATCCCCGCCGACCCCGACGAGCTGCGACGGATGAAGGAGATCCTGGCGCGCTTCGGCGAGACCGTGGCCTCGTCGCCGAAGGCGGCCGCCGTGCGGCTGGCGGGCGGCGACGCCCAGCTGGCCGACGTGGTGCGCGCGCTCGACGGCGAGGACCTGCGCGTCCAGCACCTGCAGCTCCACGCGCCCACGCTCGACGACGTGTTCCTCGCGAAGACGGGCCACTCGCTCGAGGGCTCGGAGGACGGGGCGGCGCCGGCGCCGGAGTCCGAGCCCGCGGCGGCTTGAATACCACGCTCGCGATCCAGGTCGGCAACCTGGCGCGCCGCTCGGTGCTGCGCACGCTGCGCCAGCCCGCGATGGTCGTGCCCTCGCTGCTGTTCCCGATGATGCTGCTGGCCATCAACTCGGGAGGCCTGCAGGCGGCCACGCACCTGCCCGGCTTCCCCACGAACTCCTACCTGACCTTCGCGCTGGCGGTGACCTTCGTGCAGGGCGCGCTGTTCGCGGCGATGAGCGCGGGCACGAACGTGGCGAACGACGTGGAGACGGGCTTCCTGAACCGCCTCTCGCTGACGCCCATGCGGCGGCTCTCCCTGCTGGTGGGGCAGCTGGCCGGCGTGGTCTCCCTGGGCCTCATCCAGGCAACCACGTTCGTCACGGTCGGCGCGATCGCCGGCGCGCACTTCAAGGCCGGGGTGCCGGGCGCGTTGCTGATCGTGGTGCTGGCGGTGCTGATCTCGACGGGCTTCGGCTCGCTGGGCGCCTTCATCGCGCTGCGCGCCGGCTCCGCGGAGGCGGTGCAGGGCATCTTCCCGCTCATGTTCGCCGCGCTGTTCCTGTCGTCGCAGGCCCTGCCGCGGCCGCTGATCGAGCGCGACTGGTTCCGCGAGGTGGCCACCTACAACCCCGTCTCCTACATGCTCGAGGGAGTGCGCTCGCTGCTGATCAGCGGCTGGGACGGGAAGGCGCTCGCGCTGGCCTTCGGCCTGTCGGGAGTGCTCGCGGCCGTCACGCTCACCGCCGCTTCGATGGCGCTGCGCACGAGGATGACGCGCACGTGAGGGGCTTTCGCGCGGTCAGCTATGCCGTCTGGTGGCGCAACGCGCACACCTTCTTCACCAACCCCGCGTTCATCGTGCCGGGGCTGCTGTTCCCGATGTTCTTCTTCACGGCGTTCGCCGGCGGGCTGTCCCGGATCAGCGGCGCGCCGGGCTTCAACTTCGCCCCGGGCTACACGGCCTGGGTGTACGCGTTCGTGCTGATGCAGGCGTCGGCCTTCGGCGGCGTGTTCACCGGCTTCTCGGTGGCGCGCGACTACGAGAGCGGCTTCTCGCGGCGCTACATGCTCGGCGCCGACCACCGCTCCGGGATCATCCTGGGCTACGTGTTCGCGGCGATCACGCGGGCCGCGTTCACGGTCTCGGTGGTGACCGCGGTGGCGTTCATGACCGGCATGAACATCCACGGCGGCGGCGTGGACCTGGTGGCGCTCTACTCCGTCGCGCTCGGCGTGAATGTGATCGGGGCGCTGTTCGGGATCGGGGTGGCGCTGCGGCTGCGGACGATGCAGGCCGGCCCGGCCATGCAGATGCCGATCTTCCTCGTGTTGTTCCTGGCGCCCGTGTTCGTGCCGCGCCCGCTGCTCAGCGGCTGGGTCAAGGTCGTGTCGGGCGGCAACCCGATGACCGCCTTCCTCGACGCCGAGCGCGGCTTCATCGCGGGGACGCCGAGCCACGTGCTGGTCGCCTACAGCGCCATCGCCGGGCTGCTCGTGGTGATGACCCTGTGGTCGCTCGGCGGAATGCGCAGCGCGTCGCGCTCGGCATAATCGTCCGATGAGCGAAGACGTGAGGGACAAGATCGAGGGCGACGGGTTCACCGTCGCGAACGTGGACGCGCTGGGGGAGGGCCCGGGATTTCGCAAGCTGCGCCGCGAGCTCGGCGTGACCGCCTTCGGCGTGAACGCCATCGAGCTGCCGGGCGGCATGGAGACCGGCCGCCACTTCCACGACGAGCAGCAGGAGCTCTACTTCGTGCACCGCGGGCGGATCGAGATGACCTTCAACGACGGCGACTCGCACGTGCTCGGCCCAGGCGGCCTCGCGCGCGTGGAGGCGTCGACCGTGCGCAAGATCAAGAACGTGGGCGACGAGCCGGCCCTTTACGTGATCGCGGGCGGCAAGGACGGCTACGTGGGACGCGACGGCCGCCTGCCCGAGGGCGAGACCCAGCGCTTCATCCCCGCGTCCGGCTCCTAGGACATCCTGCGCGCATGAGGCTGAGGGTCTGGCTGTGCGCGGCCGCCGCGCTGCTGGCCGCCGGCGCGGCCGCGGCACTGGCGCCGGCGCGGCCGCTGCCGTCGGCGCCGCACTGCCCCGTGTTCCCGCGCTCGAGCCACTGGAACAAGCGCGTGGACAAGCTGCCGGCGCATCCGCGCTCCGCCGCCATCGTGAAGAGCATCGGCCTGGGCGACCACCTGCACGCGGACTTCGGCTCGGGGCTCTACCAGGGCCGGCCGATCGGGATCCCGTACACGACCGTGAAGCGGACCCAGAAGCGCGTGCCCGTGAGCTTCCAGTACGCGGACGAGTCGAACCGCGGCCCGTACCCGATCCCCCGCAATGCGCCGGTGGAGGGCGGCCGCGGGTCCGACGGCGACAGGCACGTGATCGTGGTGGACCGCTCGCGCTGCCGCCTCTACGAGCTGTTCGCGGCCTATCCGGAGAACGGGGGCGCCCGTTGGCGCGCCGGCTCGGGGGCCGTCTGGAGCCTGCGTTCGAATCACATGCGCCCGCGGGGCTGGACCTCGGCCGACGCCGCCGGCCTGCCGATCCTGCCGGGGCTGGCCCGCTACGACGAGGCCAAGCGCGGCCGCATCGATCACGCCCTGCGCTTCACCGCCGCCCGCACTCGCAAGGCCTTCCTCTATCCCGCGCGCCACTTCGCCTCGGATCTGACGGATCCCGACCTGCCGGCCATGGGGCAGCGCCTGCGCTTGAAGCGCGGCTACAGCATCAAGAGCTTTCCGAAGCAGGCGCGGATCGTGCTCACCGCACTCAAGCGCTACGGGATGATCCTGGCCGACAACGGGTCGCCCTGGTACATCTCGGGCGCGCCCAGCCGCGGCTGGAACAACGACGACCTGCATTCGCTGCAGCGCGTCCCCGGCAGCGCCTTCGAGGTCGTGGACAGCTCGCGCCTGAAGCGCCCGCGGCGCTAGCCGTGCGGCCGGTCCGCGTCGGCTGCTCGGGCTGGAACTACGACGACTGGCGCGGCCGACTCTACCCGGAGGGTCTCGGAAAGGCCCGCTGGCTGGGCCGCTACGCCGAGTGCTTCGACACGGTCGAGGTGAACTCGACCTTCTACCGCCTGGCCTCGCGCGACGCGGTGGCGCGCTGGGTCGAGCAGACGCCCGACGGCTTCCTGTTCGCGGCGAAGGCCAGCCGCTACCTCACCCACGTACGGCGGCTGCGCGAGATCGGGCAGGGCATCGAGCGCTACTACGAGCGCATCGAGCCGCTCGTGCGCTCGGGCAAGCACGGCCCGCTCGTCTGGCAGCTGCCGCCCAACTTCCAGCGCGACGACGCCCTGCTCGAGGCGACGCTTCGGGAGCTGCCGCCCGGGCGTCACTGCTTCGAGTTCCGGCACGAGACCTGGTTCCAGCCCGAGGTCTACGAGCTGCTGGGACGCCACGGCGCGGCGCTCGTGATCGGCGACCACCCGCGCTGGCCGTTCCAGGCCCGCGAGCTGACCACGGACTGGACGCTCGTGCGCCTCCACCACGGGCGCCGCGGACGGCGCGGCAACTACTCAGAGCGCGAGCTCGACACGTGGGCGCGGCGGATCGCGGCGTGGCGCGCCCACGCCGAGGTGTTCGTCTACCTGAACAACGACTGGGAGGGCTTCGCCGTGAACAACGCGGTCTCGCTCAGGCGGCGGTTGACGCAGCTTCCAGGCGCTTGAGCGCGCGGCGCAGCAGGCGCGACACGTGCATCTGCGAGTAGCCCACCCGCTCGCCGATCTCGCTTTGGGTCAGGTCCTCCGTGAAGCGCAGCCGCAGCACCTCGCGCTCGATCTCCGGCAGCTGGCTCCAGGTGTCGGAGATCGCCTCGCGGGTGCCCACGAGCGACAGCGCGCCGTCGTCGCGGCCGATCGTGTCGATCAGCGAGCTGCCCTCCTCGTCGTCGCGCGAGGTTGGGGCGTTGAGCGAGGCCGCCTCGTATGCGCCCGCGGCCTCAGCCGCCTCGAGCACCTCCTCGCTCGTGCGGCCGAGGGCAGTTGCGATCTCCTTGATCGTGGGTGAGCGCCCGAGGGTCTTCGACAGCGCCTCGCGCTGGCGGGTCACGGCCAGCGCACGCTCCTGCAGGTCGCGCGGAACGCGCAGCGCCCAGCCCTTGTCGCGGAAGTGGCGCTTGAGCTCGCCGAGCATCGTCGGCGCCGCGTAGCTCGTGAACTTGCTGCCGTGGCCGGGCTCGAAGCGGTCGATGGCCTTCAACAGCCCGAGTGACGCCACCTGCAGCAGGTCGTCGAACGGCTCGTCCGTGTAGGCGTAGCGGAGCGCCAGGTCGCGCGCCAGCGGCATGAAGCGGTGCACGAGCTCCTCGCGGGCGGCGAGGTCCCCATCCACGTGGTAGCGGACCAGCAGCGCCTGCTCGTGTGCGCGGATGTCCTGCGGCCCGCCCGGCGGGCGGCCGATCGTGGGCGGTATGGGGGCCGGGGTGACCGGCATGGGACCTCCGTCGTTCGAATGACGTGAGGTCCGGGTCGCGACCAGATGGAGGTCGCGGTTCGTCCCCCTCTCAGGGAGTCCGCTGGTCCCGGTCCTCGAAGTCCCGAGCCATCGGCTGGCTGAACTGTAGCCGACGCGCGACCGGACCGGAGCAGATTCTTCGAGTGGTCCCCGTTACACGAGCAAGTACGCTCCGGGCATGACCGACCTGAAGCTTCTGTCCACGTATCTGAACGATCACCTGGCCGGCTCGACCGTGGGCGTCGAGCTCTGCCGCCGGGCGGCATCCAACAACGCGGGCACCGAGCTCGGGGGCTTCCTCGACGGGCTTGCGGGAGAGATCGAGGAGGACCGCGACACGCTACACAAGGTCATGGAGCGGCTGGACGTGAAGAAGGACAAGGTCAAGGTCGCCGCGGGCTGGACCGCCGAGAAGGCGGGGCGGCTGAAGCCGAACAACCGCCTGCTCGGGTACTCGCCGCTCAGCCGCCTCATCGAGGTCGAGGGCCTGGCGCTGGGCGTGGAGGGCAAGCGCAGCCTCTGGGAGGTGCTCTCGGAGCTGAACGAGCCGAAGCTGGCCGAGTTCGACTTCGAGCAGCTCATCGAGCGCGCGCGCTCCCAGCGCGACCAGCTCCACCAGCGCCGCTTGGCCGCGGGCCTCGAGGCCTTCCAGGCTTGACGAAGGCCACCTCTCCCTGGCTCGACGTCGAATCGCGCCCCGAGCACGCCCCGCTCGCCGGCGACTCGCGCACCGAGGTGGCGGTGGTGGGCGCCGGGATCGCGGGGCTGGCGACCGCGCTGCTTCTGGCCGAGGCGGGCCGGCAGGTCACGGTCGTTGAGATGGACCGCGTCGGCGCGGGGGCAACGGGCTACACAACGGCCAAGGTCAGCTCCCAGCACGGGATGATCTACGACGGCCTGATCTCGAAGCACGGCGAGGAAAAGGCGCGCGCCTACGCCGAGGCCAACGAGGCCGCGCTGGCGCTGATCGCCGGCTGGGTCGAGGAGCGTTCCATCGAGTGCGCCTGGCGCCGTCGGCCGGCCTTCGCGTACGTGCTGTCGGACGGCCAGCGCAAGCACGCGGCGAACGAGGCCGAGGCGGCGGCCCGGCTCGGGCTGCCGGCAAGCCTGGTGCACGAGACGCCGCTGCCGTACCCGGTGTCCGCGGCGGTGCGCTTCGACGATCAGGCCGAGTTCGACGCCTACCTCTTCGTGGCGGGCCTGGCGCGCGAGCTGGTGGCGGCCGGCGGCACGATCGCGGAGCGGACGCGGGCGACCGGACTCGGCGAGGGCAGCCCCAACCGCCTGGAGACCGACCGCGGCACGCTGACCGCCGACCACGTGGTCGTCGCGAGCCATTACCCGTTCCTCGACCGGGCGCTGGTGTTCCCGCGGGCGTCGGCGCAGCGCAGCTACTCGATCGCGGTGCGGATCGGCGGCGAGCCGCCCGAGGGTATGTTCATCAGCGCCGAGGGGCCGACGCGCTCCATCAGGGCCGCGCCGCGCGACGGCGGCGAGCTGCTGCTGGTGGGCGGTGAGGGGCACAAGGTGGGCCAGGGCGGCCGGTCGCGGGAGCGCTACCACCGTCTCGAGGAGTTCGCCCGCGAGCACTGGGAGGTCGGGTCCACCGATTACCGCTGGTCGACCCAGGATGCGGTACCCGCCGACGGCATGCCGCTTTTCGGCCGGCTGACGCCGCGCTCGAAGACGGCCTGGATGGCCACGGGCTTCGCGAAGTGGGGGATGACCAACGGCGTGGCCGCGGCCATGGTGCTGTCCGATGCGATCGGCGGCCGCGAGAATCCCTGGGCCGCGACCTTCGATCCGAGCCGCCTGCGCACGCGCGCGTCCGCGCCGTCGCTGGTCAAGGAGAACCTGAACGTGGGGCTCCACTTCGTGGGGGACCGCGTGCGAGACCTGCACCCCGGCTCGCTCGACGAGCTCGCCCCGGGGGAGGGCGGCATCGTGAGCCACGAGGGGGAGACGGTGGCCGCCTACCGCCGCCCGGATGGCACGGTGAGTGCCGTCTCGCCGACCTGCACGCACCTCTGGTGCCGGCTGCGCTTCAACGACGCCGAGCGGAGCTGGGACTGCCCCTGCCACGGCTCGCGCTTCGACGTGGACGGCGCCGTGATCGAGGGGCCCGCGGTGCGGGACCTCGAACGCAAGCTTTAGGAGGGCTTTGCCTCGGCGTTGAACTGCGCGGCGGTGAGCATCAGCCCGCCGTCAACCACCAGCGACGCGCCGTTCACGTAGCGCGCGTCCGGCGAGGCGAGGAACGCCACGGCGGCGGCGATCTCCTCCGCGTGGCCGGGCCGCTCGGCCGGCAGCCCCGGGCGGTCCACCGAGCCGGGATCCACGTCCTCGTTGCCGGTCATCGCGGTGGCGATCTCACCCGGGGCCACGGCGTTCACCGTGATCTCGTGCTCGGCCAGCTCGAGCGCCATGACCTTCGTGAGCAGCCCGAGGCCGCCCTTCGCCGCGCAGTAGCCGGCGGCGCCCGGCAGCGGCACGTGCTCGTGCACCGAGGTCACGTTCACGATCCTGCCGCCGTTGCCGGCGTCGACCATGATCCGCGCGGCCCGCTGGGCGCAGGCGAAGGCGCCCGTGAGGTTCAGGTCGAGCGCCTGGCGGAAGTCGTCGAGCGGCCAGTCGAGGAAGGGATGGGTGGGCGCGCCGCCCGCGTTGTTCACCAGCACGTCCAGGCCTCCGAGCGAGGAGGCCATTGCTGTGATCTTGTCCGCCGCCTCCTCGAAGCGCGTCACGTCGAGCTGCTCCACGACCGCGGTGCGGCCGTGCTCCTCGACCTGCCGCGCGGTGTCCCGCGCGCCGGCCTCGTCGGCGTGCCACGTGACCCCCACGTCGAAGCCGTCGCGTGCCAGCCGGATGGCGCTGGCCTTCCCGATGCCGGAGTCGGAGGCGGTCACGATCGCGCTGGACATCCGGCTCAGGCTACCGCCCTTTTTGGTTGAAATGAGTTCACGAATGGGCTACCCTTCGCCACCCTTGGAGGAGGGTGAGAAGTGGCTTATCTGAATTGCCCAAGCTGCCGCCTGACCGTCTACAGCCCGGTCAGGCAGGCCACATCGGAGACGTGTCCCCGCTGCCGCGCGAAGCTCGGCAAGGTGGCCCGGCTGTTCCGCTCGTCGCTGCCGCCGCGCCTGGCGCAGCCCGAGCCCGAGCCGGCCAAGACGAGCTAGCCCTCCATGCCGGTCGCGCCGTGGGGCGCGCCCACCGGCTTCGACTCCGGCGACCCGCGCCGGCGCAGGTACACGGAGAGGATCGCCATCGAGCCGACGGCGAGGAACTCCGACTGCCAGTTCTGCAGCGTGCGCTCCCCGAAGTCCGCGCCGGGCGGCCGCCGTCAGCCGCCGAGCTGCGCCCGCTGGCGCCCTACGGCGTGAGCACCTGGACCCAGGCGCTGATCAAGTGGATCCTCAGCGACCCGCGCTGCCACGTGGCGATCCCCGCCAGCTCGCGGCCGGAGCGCGTGGCCGAGAACGCTGCCGCCGGCGAGCCGCCCTGGCTCGGGCCAGAGGAGCGCGACCTCGTGGCCAAGCTGGCGTCCCGGCGCCGCTAGCCGGCGTCGCCCAGGCCCTTTTCCTCGGCTGCCTTGTAGGCGATCTGCAGGAAGTCCGCGATCGTCAGCGCGGTGAAGGTGGAGGCCACCGTGCGCGTGGTGCGCGGCGCGTAGACGAGGCTCAGGTGCATGCCGCCGGACACCCACAAACCGATGCAGTAGGGGCAGATCAGCAGCTCCCCGATCGCGCGCCTGAGGCCGGCGCCGCGGGCGCGCTCCTCCACCTCGCCGGGGCCGCCCGGCGCCTGGTACTCGGTGAACGGCGCGCGGAGGAAGCTCGTGATCTTGTCCTTGGTGATCACGCGCGAGAGCTTGTGGCTCGCCACCCCGATCAGCACCACGTCGCCCGCCTCGATCCGCTCGGGCAGCCGGCCGGAGCGGGCGGCCAGGGCAAGCGCGGTGCCGAAGGCGCCGTTGAAGACGCTCGTGAAGAGGACGTAGGAGCCGAACGGCGGCCGCTTGCGCGGTGGCGCGTAGCCCGTGAGCGGGCCGTCTTCGGAGCTGCGCTGCGTCTCGGTGGCCATCGGCCCCAGCCTAGGGGGTCGCGGTCAGTCCTTGATCTTGCGCGTGTCCCGCGGTTCCACGAAGGGCTCGCGGTCGTCGGGCGACATCCCGCCCTCGATGGCACGCTCGCGCTCAAGCTCGGCATTCAGCTCGGCGCCCAGCAGGACCGCGATGTTCGAGATCCACAGCCAAACCAGGAAGGTGACCACGCCGCCGAGGGCGCCGTAGGTCTTGTTGTAGGAGCCGAAGTTCGAGACGTAGAAGGCGAACGCGGCCGAGGCGATCACCCAGACCAGCACGGCCAGCAGCCCGCCGGGGCTCACCCAGCGGAACTTCGGGTGCTTCACGTTCGGCGCCGCCCAGTAGAGGAAGGCGAACATGAAGCTCACGATCAGCAGCAGCACCGGCCACTTGGCGATGTCCCAGACCTGGACGGCGGTGCTGCCTACGCCGATCACGTTGCCCACCTGCTTGGCGAGGCCGCCGGTGACGGCCACCGCGATGGCGCTGACAGCCACCAGCACCAGCAGCACGATCGTCACGCCGAGGCGTACGGGCGCGGTCTTCCAGATCGGGCGCCCCTCGGGCACGTCGTAGATCGCGTTCGAAGCGCGCATGAAGGCGGCCACGTAGCCCGAGGCAGACCAGAGCGCGCCCGCGATGCCCACCACGAACAGCACGCCCGCGGCGCCCTGGCTCTTCTGGAGGTTCTGGATCGCGCTCGTGAAGATCTGCTTCGCCGGGCCGGGGGCGACCGAGCCGAGGTTGTCGATCAGCGGCTGGGTCGCGGAGTGGCCGAGCAGGCCGACCACCGAGATCAGCGCGATCAGGGCGGGAAAGATCGAGAGGATGCTGTAGTACGTCAGCGCCGCCGCCCAGTCGGTGACGTTGTCGGCGGAGAACTCCTTGCCGGTGCGCTTGAGCACCTGCAGCCAGCCGCGCCCCTTCACGTCGGTGGGCTCGTCGGGAGCGCGCGTGGCGTCGGGGGCGGACATCGCTAGTCGTCGTCGCTCGCCGTCAGGCGCCCGAGGGCGAAGCCGGCGACCAGCGCGGCGCCCACGGCCAGCGGAAGCGGGCGCTGCCTGGCCTTCTGGGCCGCCTGGCCGGCAGCCTGCTGGGCGCCCTGCGGGGTGGCACCGCGAATCTTGCCCTTGACCTCGTCGACCTTCTCGTGGGCCTGGGCCCTGACGTCGGCCTTGTGCGAGAGCGCCTCGACGGTCGCGCCGAGCTCGGCGCGCGTCTCTTCGATCTCGCGGCGCAGCTCGTCGGGCTCGGGCTCGCGCGGTACGGCCGGCTGGTGCTCGCCGTCGGTCATCGCTGAGCGCTCTCCTTGACCAGTTCGACGTCGCGCTGGACGCTGTCCATGGCCTGCTCGGGCACGGGGGGCGTGGCCTTCTCGACCTGCTTCTTGCCGGTCAGCGCGAGTACCCCTCCGACGGCCAGCAGCACGACCGCCACGATCAGCGCGGCGAGCCAGGCGTCGAGCGCCGTGGCCAGCAGCAGGATGATGGCGGCGACCAGGGCGCCGACGCCGTAGAGCGCCACCAGCCCCGCGCCCCCGAACATGCCCGCGCCGAGGCCTGCGCGCTTCCCCTTCTCCTGAAGCTCGAGCTGAGCCAGCTTGAGCTCCTGGCGCACCAGCGTGGCCGTCTGCGCCGAAAGCTGCTGAAGAAGCTCCCCTACCGGTTGTTCGTTGCGGGGGGCTACGCCCATACGGCCCCCTATCCCCAATATTGGACTTGTTATGCCGATTGATCCACGCCGTTTCCGGATGGCCCCAACCGGGCATCCGCCAGACGTGCTCACACGCTGGGTGGGGCTCGCGATTGGCATATGCGGGATCGCGTTGGCGAGCCTGGTGCTGCCCTCTGCGCCAACCACGGACGCGTGGGGCTGGATCATCTGGGGCCGCGAGCTGGCGCACGGCACGCTGCATACGGCGGTCGGTGGCTCGCCCTCCTGGAAGCCGCTCCCGGTGCTGTTCACCACGCTGCTCTCGGCGCTCGGCGAGCACGCGCCCGAGGGCTGGCTGTTCCTGTCGCGTGCCTTCGGCCTGGCGGGCCTGGTGCTGGCGTATCTCGTGGCCACGCGCCTGGCGGGCCGCGCCGCCGGCGTGGTGGCGGCGCTCGCGCTGGCGCTCTCGTCCGGCTGGGTCCGTGGGCTGGAGCACGGCTACAGCGAGCCGGTCGTGATCGCCGCGCTGCTGGGAGCCCTGCTCGCGCATCTCGAAGGACGCTCTCGGATCGCGCTCTGGCTGGTGGGCGCCGCCACGCTGGCACGGCCGGAGCTGTGGCCGCTGCTGCTCGTGCTGGCGCTATGGCTCGGCAGGCGCGAGCCGCTGCGCCGCGTCGAAGGGCTGGCCATGGCTGCTGTGGCGCCGGCTCTGTGGGTCGGCGTCGACTGGCTCGGCTCCGGGCGCTTCCTGAACGGCGGCAAGACCGCGGCCCAGGTGGCCAAGCACCTCTCCGGCTGGGACATGCTCGACCTGGCGCTTCGCATGCCGTCGCTGCCGGTCCTGGCGCTGGCAGCCGTCGGCGCGGCGTTCGCCGCCCTTCGCAGCGACCGGCTGCCCGCCGCGCTGGGCGTTGCGACCGTGGCCTGGGCGGGGGTCCTTGCGGTGGCGGTCACCGTGGGCTATCCGCCGAGCGATCGTCTGATGTCGCCGCTGATGGCCGGCGTGAGCGTGCTGGCCGGGCTGGGCGCCGCGCGATTGGTGGCGCTGGCCGGCAGCTCGGCCGGCGCCACGGTGGCGGTGGCGGTGGCGCTGGCGGCGGTGACCGTGCCCTTCGGCGTGGCGCGGGTCCAGAGCTTCTCCCGCCAGATGGAGGCGGGCGAGGCGCACGCGCGGCTACAGCTCGACCTCCGGCACGCCGCCCGCATGACGAGGGCGGAGGCCAGGGGTGCCCAGGCAGTCGCGATGCCGGCGAACCTGACCTGGAGCCGCGGCGCTGTGGCGTGGGAGTGGAGGTTGCCGCTGGGAAACGTGGGAACGTTGGGACACTCACCACCCGGCCCGAGGCTGTTCGTGTTCGTGCCCCCTGGGCGCCACCTGCAGCGCGGGGAGCCGGTGTTCGCCACCCGCGACTGGCGCCTGCTGCTCGACCTCAGGAAGAGCCGTGCCGACGTCCGCCGCGGCCCGGACTGACCTTTTTCGAAGACCAACCAAAAGGAGAACCCACATGGCTGACCCGACGATCGGCGCCATCAAGCTGGCGCAGTACCTGAACGAGGCATACGGCAAGGAGAAGGAGCTGGAGACAGCCCTTCAGGCGCACATCCAGATGACCACCGCGAAGCCGTACAAGAAGCGCCTGCAGGATCACCTGAAGGAGACGAAGGCACACGCGCGCGAGGTCGAGCGGCGCATCAAGAAGCTCGGCGGCAAGGCCGAGATCGCGCCGGCTCCCGGTCCGGACCTGGTGACCGAGGCGGCTGCCGCGGTGACGAGCGCTGCCTCGAAGGCGATGGCGGCCGCCCAGGGCCCGCTGCACGCGATTCGCGGCACCGGTGAGGCCGAGAAGATGCTGAAGAACGCGAAGACGGAGTACTTCAACGAGTTCGAGGAGATCGCCGGCTACACGGCCATCGAGGCGCTCGCCGAGGAGCTCGGCGACAAAGAGACGGCCAAGCTCGCGAGGCAGATCCGCCGCGACGAGGAGCGCATGGCGAAGTTCCTCGAGCGCCAGATCCCCCAGCTGGTGAAGGCCGTGGCGCGCGAGGAGATCCCGAGCGAGGAGCGCAAGAAGCCGCGCCGCTCGTCCTCACGGCGGTCCTCGAGCGCCAGCTCGTCGCGCAAGAGCTCGTCGCGCAAGAGCGCCTCGAAGAGCTCGTCGCGGGGGAGCTCCGCGCGGAAGAGCTCGTCGCAGAGCTCGTCGCGGAAGGCCTCCTTGGGGTCCGGCTCGTCGCGGAAGGCCTCCTCGGGGTCCGGCTCGTCGCGGTCGGGCTCCTCGCGGTCCGGCTCCTCGCGGCGGAAGTCGTCCTCGCGGAGCTAGCCGGGCGGGCCGAGCTCAGCCGGGCAGCCGCTTGCGCGCGGCGGCCAGCCCGGCGGGCGGCCCCATCCCCTTCCAGGGGTCGCCCTTCGCCGCCAGCCGCCGCAGGACGTTGCGCACGGTGTAGCGGTCCGGGCGCAGCCGGGAGTCCGAGAGCTCGCCCCACTCGAGTGGCGTGGCGACCGGCGCGCCCGGGCGCGGCCTGACCGCGTAGGGCGGCACCGCCGTCTGGGCGTAGGCGTTGCGGTTCACGTCGATCAGCAGGCGGTCCCCGCGCTTGGCCTTGCGGAACTCCATCGTCAGCTCGTCCGGGTGGCGCTCGGCCATCACCGATCCCACGTCGTGGGCGAAGTCGCGCACCTCCGGGAACTCCGGTCCGCGCCGCAGCGGCACCCAGAGGTGCAGGCCGCGCGAGCCGGTCGTCATCGCGAACGGCTCGAGGCCGAGCTCGCGCAGCAGCTCGCCGAGCTGCCGCGCCGCGCGCCTGACGGCGCCGAAGTCGTCCACGGTCGGGTCGAGGTCGAACACCAGCCGGTCGGGCTGGCGGATCCGGTCCTTGCGCGAGAGCCACACGTGCGGCGTGACGCAGTTCTGGTTGGCCAGGTAGGCGAGCGTGGCGGGGTTGCCGATCAGCATGGGTCACGCTGCCGCCACGCTTCGTCACCTCCGTGCGGTCGACCCAGTCCGGGTAGTAGTGGGGCATGTCCTTGTGAAAGAAGCCCTCGCCCTCGATGCCCTTGGGGAAGCGCTGCATCGACACCGGGCGGCCCTTCACGTGGGGCAGCATCCACTCCGACACACGCTCGTAGTACGCCACGAGGTCGCCCTTCGTGATGCCGTCGGCCGGGAACATGACCCGCTCGGGGTGAGTGACCTTCACCTCCTGCTTCACGACGGCCGCTCCCTGACCACTTCCGCGGCGGGCTTGTCGTCGCGCAGGCCCAGGTAGCGGGGGTGGCGCAACCGGCCGTCGCGCGTCCACTCCGTGAACGCAACCTGGGCCACGAGCTCCGGGCGCGTCCAGCGCGCGTCCCGCGGGACGGGGCGCACGTCGGCGAAGGGAGTCTGGTCCTGCTCCAGATCGCGCATGAGCCTGCCGAGCCGCGCCAGCTCGGCCTGGCCGAAGCCCGTGCCGACCTTGCCGGCATAGCGAAGCTCGCCGTCCTCGTTGTAGCCCACGAGCAGCGCGCCGAACTCGGTGCGCGACCCGCGCGGCGCGGTGAAGCCGCCGATCACCAGCTCCTGCTCGTGGGAGCACTTCAGCTTCAGCCAGTCGCGCGAGCGACCCTGCACGTAGCGGCTGTCGGCGCGCTTGGCGATCAGCCCCTCGAGGCCCTTCTGGCAGGCCTCGCGGTAGAGCCGCTCGCCGTCCTCGTTGCGGTGCGGCATGAAGCGGACGGGGCCCTTGAATGCGACCGAGTCCCGCAGCAGCTGCTTGCGCTCGCGCAGCGGCAGGCCCGTCAGGTCCCGGCCGTCCATGCGCAGCAGGTCGAACAGGTAGAGGAAGACCGCGATGCCGCTTCGCCGCGCCGCCGCGGGGTCGCTGAGCTGCATGCGGCCCTGGAGTCGCGAGAAGCTGGTGACGCCGCCCTTGAAAGCCACGATCTCGCCGTCGGCCACGAAGTCGCGGCAGGGGTCGCTTTCGAGCGCCTCGGCCAGCTCGGGGTAGCCGCCGTTCAGGGTGCGCCCCGTTCGGGACACAAGGCGCAGGCCGGAGCCTTTCCGGATCGCCATGGCGCGGACGCCGTCGAGCTTTCGCTCGAAGATCCAGCCCGGGTCGGAGAAGGCCTCCTTCGCGAGCACGGCCTTCATCGGCTCGATCGGCGCAGCTCCTCGATCGTCCTGCCGCTCTTCACGGACTCCGGCTGGGTGCTCACCGGATTGCGGCGGGCGTCCGCCTCCTCGTCCCGCTTCTTGATCAGCAGCCAGCGCTCGTCCTTGCCCTCGGCCACGCGCCGCAGCGACCAGCCGCCCGTGAGCTTCTTGCCGTCGAGCCAGAACGACGCGTGGCCGTCCCGCAGCTCCTCCTCGATCGGGCGCTCGCCGAGGTTGCGGTAGTGGCCGGTGTCCCAGACGATCACCTCGCCGGCGCCGTAGCCCTCGCCGATCACGCCCTCGAAGTCCCCATAGCTGAGCGGGTGGTCCTCGACTGGCATGGCGAGGCGCTTGTCGCGCGGATCGGTGGATGGTCCCTTCGGGACCGCCCACGACTTGAGCGCGCCCCCGGCCTCCAGCCTGAAGTCGTAGTGAAGGCTGCTGGCGGCGTGCTTCTGGATCACGAACCTCGGCATGTCAGCCCCCTTGCCCGGAGCGCAGCGGCTCGATCTCGAGCGGGACGCCCTCGTCGCCCACGTGCTCGACCTGCAGGGTGCTGTGCTCGATGCCGAAGCGCTGCTCGAGCATCCCGGACAGGTGCCGGCGGTGGGCCTGGCAGTCGCAGTCGCGCCGTACCAGCACGTGGGCCGACAGCGACGGGAAGCCCGAGCTGACCTCCCAGAGGTGGAGGTCGTGCACCTCCTCCACGTGCGGCTCGGCGGCGAGCGCGCGGCCCACCTCGCCGGGGTCCAGCCCGCGTGGCGAGGCCTCCAGCAGCACCCGGCCCGAGTCGCGCAGCAGGCCGTAGCCCGCCCGCAGCATGAGCGCCGCGACGAACAGGGCCGCGATGCCGTCCGCGCGCGTGAAGCCCGTGGCCAGGATCACCGCGCCGGCGACCGCGGTGGCCAGGAAGGCGAACAGGTCGGTGAGGATGTGCTGGAACGCGCCCTCCACGTTGAGGCTGGAGCGGTCGGCGCCGGCAAGCACCCGCGTCGCGGCGAGGTTCACCACGGCACCCGCGAGCGCCACGATCAGCACCGCCAGCCCGCCCACGTCGGGAGGGTTCACCAGGCGGCCGATGCCTTCGAGCACGATCAGCACGGCCAGGCCCACGAGCGTCGCGCCGTTGAGCTGGGCCGAGAGGATCTCGGCTCGGCGCAGGCCGAAGGTGAACTGCCCGCCCGGTGGGCGGCTGGCCAGGCGCAGCGCGAGCAGCGCAAGCGCCAGGGCGCCGGCGTCGGTGAGCATGTGCGCGGCGTCCGAGAGCAGCGCGAGCGAGTGGGCCAGCACGCCCACCGCCAGCTCCGCCAGCATCAGCGACGCGATCAGCGCCAGCGCCAGCTTCAGCCGCGAGTCGCTCGCGCCCGCCGCATGTGAGTGGGGGTGGGAGTGGGAGTGGCTCACCGCCCCGCAATCGTCGCAGGCGGCCAAGCGCGAACGCCAGGTTTGTTGTCCCCATCCTGGGGGAAAGGAGGCCGCGTGAGCGTCCGGAGAACCATCGGCCGAACCATCGGGGCGACCGCCGCGGCCGTGTGCCACCTGGGCTGGTGGCTCGAGTGGCACTCCCGCTCCAGCCCGACCGGCGGCGGCCGCCCGGCCGACTAAGCGCGGACGCCGCTAGGGCGTGGTGGTCTGCGGCGTGGGCACCGAGGGGGTGCCACCGCCGCCAGGCTGGGTCGGGGTGGTCTTCTGATTGCCCTGCGAGCCGCCTGTCGTGGTCTTCTGCTGCTGGTCGGTCTGCTGTTGCTGCTGCTGGCCCGGCGCCTGCTGGTTCTGCTCGGTCGTGTTCGTGTCCTGCCCCTGGCTGGTGCTGCCCTTCGAGCCCCCCCACAAGGTGGTCCTGTGGTTGCTCTTGCCGATCGAGCCACCGGTGACGAGCTCGGCGCCGGTGATCGCGAAGGCGGCGATCGCGAAGGCCAGGAAGGCGGTCACCCCGACCGTGCCGATGGCCAGCTTTCGTTTGGTGCTGCGCGGCCGCGAGGCCTCACCGCCCGCGCCGCTGCGGTACACGCGCACCGGCGGCTCCGAAGCGTGATCCCCCGGTGGGGGCGGGCCGGAGGGAGTGCCCCGCGGGAGCACCGCGGTGCGGCCCGAGGTGAAGCGCTCGGCGATCACGTCGGTGGGCTTGTGCAGCGCCTCCTGGATCAGGATCACGAAGACAGGGGTGATCGCGGCGGCAATCCATGTGCCGGCGACTGAGAACTGCGAAACGATGACCGCCGCCGCTGCCGAGGCAAGGCTCGCGATCACGAGCCTGCGGATTTCGAGACGGCGCTCCTCGCGCGCAGAATTGCGCGGGGGCGAGGACACGCCACCAAAATAGCGAGGTCGGTGGCTAGGGGTTGCGCAGCTTCGAGTTGCGGTAGCCGTAGACCGCGTAGATCACGAGCCCGAGCACGAGCCAGATGCCGAACCGCAGCCAGGTCACGCCCTCGAGCCGCCACGCCGTACTCGAGGATCAGGTCCCAGCCGATGATCCAGGCGACCAGCTCGCCCATCGTCGCGTAGGAGTAGGTGTAGGCGCTGCCCGAGACCGGGATCGTGGAGGCCAGCTCGGAGTACGAGAGCGCGGAGAACGCGCACGTCACGCCGGCCAGCACGAACGAGAGCACGATCGCCGGCCCGGAGTCGCCGATGGCCTCTCCGATGATCACGAAGATGCCGGTGCCGATGATCGCGCCGACGCCGAATGCGGTCAGGTCGAGCGCCCCAACGGCTCGCCGCAGCTTCGAAGTGTCCGCGGACTCGATCAGCTGCTCGACCGGCTTGGTGCTGAACGGCCCGGGGCGGGCGGCGGCTGCCATTGAGCGCCCCTTTACCGGGGATCGGGGGCTTCGTAACCGTTTGACACACGAGATACGAAGTGGAAGGGTGCTGGACCCGGTGGGATACCGGTTCGAATCTCAGACTTGGAGGGAGTCAGAGGGATGAAGGGACGTTCTTTGATTGGTGCGACGCTGGCCCTGCTGGCCTGCTCGCTCTTGCTGGCAGCCTGCGGAAGCAGTGGCGGCGGCAGCAGCAGTTCGAAGTCGGCGGGCCAGACGAAGGGTGCGAAGGCGGTCGACCCTGCGTCGATTAAGAACGCCAAGGGCAACATCACCTATTGCGCCGGCAAGGACACGTCCGGCGACCTCATCGAGGGCATCAAGAACTACAACAAGAAGTACGCGGGGCAGGGCCTCAAGGTCACCCTCAAGGAGTTCCCCGAGGCCGCGGACGAGCAGCGCACGCAGTTCATCCAGCGACAGCGGGCCAAGTCGGGCGAGTGCGACGGCTTCGAGTCCGACGTGATCTGGACGGCCGAGTTCGCCTCGCAGAAGTGGCTGGTGGACATGTCGAAGTACATCGACGCGCGCAAGTCCGAGTTCGTGCCCTCCACGCTCCAGTCGGTGACCTTCGACGGCAAGCGCTGGGGCTCGCCGCGCGCCACCGACGCAGGCTTCCTCTACTACCGCACCGACGCGATCAAGACGCCGCCCACCACTTGGCAGCAGGCGTACAGCGAGGCGAAGTCCTCCAACCCGCGCGGGATCGCCTACCAGGGCGGCGCCTACGAGGGCCTGACCGTGCACTTCCTGGAGCTGGCCTTCGCCGCTGGTGGAAAGGTGATCTCACCCGACGGCAAGAAGTCCGTGTTCAACAGCCCCCAGAATCTCAGTGCTCTGAAGTTCATGGTGGGCGGCATCAAGAGCGGTGCCGCGCCGAAGGCGAACACCACCTACATGGAGGAGCCCGCCCGGCGCGTGTTCGAGGCCGGCAAGGTGGCCATGATGCGCAACTGGCCCTACGCCTACGCGCTCGACCAGCAGGCCAAGGCGATCAAGGGCAAGTTCAAGGTCGAGCCGCTCCCCGCCTGGCAGGGCGGTGGCAAGGCCGGCATCCTCGGCGGCCACAACATGGTCATCTCGACCTACTCGAAGAACCCCGGCGCAACCCTGAAGTTCATCGACTACATGACCTCGGCTCCGGTGATGAAGCGGAACGCAGTCAAGTACTCGAAGTCGCCGACGCTGAACGCGACCTATGACGACGCCGCGGTGAAGAAGGCGATTCCGTTCGCGCCTCAGCTGAAGCAGGCGGTGGCGCAGGCCCAGTCACGGCCGGTCTCGCCGGTCTACTCGCTGATCTCGGAGGCGATCTACAAGAACGTCAACGCGGCGCTGTCCGGCAGCGTCACGCCCGAGGCGGCGATCAAGAAGGCGGACGGCCAGATCACGAAGGCGATAGCCACCTTCTAGGAGAGGTCGAGAGGCCCGGGCATGGAAGCTGCCAGCGCAACGGGGTCGGTTCGCGCCCCAGCCCGGTCGAAGGGGATCGGCGAGAAGAAGCTCGCGAAGCTGATGCTCGCCCCGTCGATGATCCTGATCGCGCTGGTGGCGGCCTACCCGATCCTGTACGCGGTCTGGCTGTCGATGCACGACTACTCGCTCGTGCACCCGGGACTGAGCCGCTTCGACGTCTTCGGGAACTACAAGGACGCGCTCAGCTCCGGCGAGTTCTGGGCCGCCGTCCGGACGACGTTCATCTTCACCGCCGTCTCCGTGACCCTGGAGCTGGTGATCGGGCTGGCGATGGCCATGGCGATGCACGCGGCGTTCAGGGGACAGGGCGTGCTGCGCACGGTCGTGCTGGTGCCGTGGGCCGTGCTCACGGTGGTCACGGCCTTCATGTGGCAGGGCATCTTCCAGTCGCCCCTGGGGCTGGTGCCATCGGTGCTCGACTCGATCCACGTCGGGCAGAACATCGTCTGGCTGGGCCAGAAGCCGTATGCGCTGATCGTCCTGATCGTCGCCGACACCTGGAAGACCGCGCCGTTCATGGCGCTGCTCCTGCTGGCCGGTCTCCAGGTCATCCCGAAGGACCTCTACGAGGCCGGCAAGGTCGACGGCGCGAGCGCCTGGCAGCGCTTTGTGAAGATCACGCTGCCGTTGCTTCGGCCCGCGATCCTCGTCGCGCTTATTTTCCGCACGCTGGACGCCCTGCGGATCTTCGACCTCCCGTTCGTGCTCACCAAGGGGGCCCAGGGCACCACCACGCTGTCGCTGATCGCACAGCAGCAATTGCAGAACAACGGCCTCATCGGCCTGGGCTCCGCGCTGTCGGTGCTCACATTCCTGATCGTGATGACGGTGTCGCTGCTCTACATCAGATTCGTGGGCGGCAACATCAAGGCGATGACGGAGGACTGATCTGATGGAAGCCGCATCGGTACCCCAGACGCAGGCCGCCACGCGAGCGCGGACCAAGACGAAGGGCACGAAGAAGGAGGGCACGCCCTGGTGGCTGTGGCTCGCCGTGCTCGGGATCGTGCTGTTCTGCCTGTTCCCGTTCTACTGGATGGTCAACATCTCGCTGAAGACGGGTCCCGACCTGTCGGGTGCCGCCTTGGCGCCGCCCAATCCGACGCTCAAGAACTACTCGTCGATCTTCAAGAACCCCGACTTCACGAACGGCCTCCGCAACTCGGCGATCGTCGCGTTCACCGTCACGTTCCTGTCGCTGATCTTCGGCTCGTTCGCCGCCTACGCCCTGGCCCGCCTGAAGGTCAAGGGCAAGTTCTGGATCCTGGCGATCGTGCTCTCGGTGAGCACGTTCCCGCCGATTGCGATCGCGGCGCCGCTGTTCAAGCTCTGGACCGACATCGGCCTGTACGACCGGCCCTACGGCGTCGGCCTGATCATTCCCTACCTCACGTTCGCGCTGCCGCTGACGGTGTACGTGCTCACCTCGTTCTTCAGGGAGATCCCGAAGGACCTGGAGGAGGCGGCGCTGGTGGACGGCGCCACGCACTTCCAGGCCTTCTACAAGGTGGTGATACCGCTGGCGGCGCCCGGCATGGCGACGGCCGCGATCCTCACCTTCATCGCGGCGTGGAACGAGTTCCTCTTCGCGATCACGCTCACCTCGTCGTCGGACGCCCGCACGGTGCCTGCGGCGATCGCGTTCTTCACCGGCTCGGTCGAGCACGAGGTGCCGCTGGGCACCATCTCCGCGGCCTCGGTGGTCATCTCGATTCCACTCATCCTGATGGTCCTCTTCTTCCAGAAGCGGATCGTGGCCGGCCTGACGGCCGGAGCCGTCAAGGGCTAGAAAGGAGCAGGCCATGGCCGATATCCAGCTGAACCACGTCTGGAAGCGCTACCCCGACGGCTTCGAGGCGGTGAAGGACATGAACCTCGACGTGGGGGACGGCGAGTTCATGATCCTCGTTGGCCCATCGGGCTGCGGGAAGTCCACCGCGCTGCGCATGATCGCCGGCCTGGAGGAGATCTCCGAGGGCGAGCTGGTGATCGGCGGCGAGACCGTGAACGAGCTGGGCCCGCGCGAGCGCGACATCGCGATGGTGTTCCAGAACTACGCGCTGTACCCGCACATGACCGTGCGCGAGAACATGGGCTTCGCGCTGAAGCTGGCGAAGACGCCCGAGGAGGAGATCAACAAGAAGGTTGAGGAGGCCGCGCAGATCCTCGACCTCAAGCAGCACCTCGACCGCAAGCCCGCGAACCTGTCCGGCGGCCAGCGCCAGCGCGTGGCGATGGGGCGCGCCATCGTGCGCGACCCGAAGTCGTTCCTGATGGACGAGCCGCTGTCGAACCTCGACGCAAAGCTGCGCGTGCAGATGCGCACCGAGGTCGCGCGCATCCAGGCGCGGCTGGGCACGACCACCGTGTACGTGACCCACGACCAGACCGAGGCCATGACCCTGGGCGACCGGGTGGCGGTCATGCGCGCCGGCGTGATCCAGCAGGTCGACACGCCGCGGAACCTCTACGACGACCCGAAGAACCTGTTCGTGGCCGGCTTCATCGGCTCGCCGTCGATGAACTTCCTGCCGGCCAGGCTCGAGGGCGACACGATCAAGCTGCCCTTCGGCGACGTGCCGCTGCCGGACCGGCTGCGGCAGCGCATCGAGGGCGGAGCCGGGACGCGCGACGTGATCGCGGGCATCCGCCCGGAGCACTTCGAGGACGCACAGGTGGCCGGCGAGGACCACACAGGGACGCGCTTCAAGGCCAAGGTGGCCGTGGTGGAGTCGATGGGCTCGGAGCTCTACGTGTACTTCGACGTGCAGAGCGGGCCGGCGCAGTCGGACCACCTGACCGAACTGGCGCAGGACGCCGGCATGGAGGACCTGCCGTCGCACGGCGATGACGAGGGCATGCAGGTCGTGGCGCGGCTCGACCCGGCCAGCCGGGCGCACGCCGGCGCCGAGGTCGAGCTGGTGCTGGACACCGACGAGATCAAGCTCTTCGACCCCGCCGGCGGACAGAACCTGACCGAGCCCGCGCCGGTCGCCGCCTAGCGGAACTGGCGCCGTCGGAAGTCCGCTGACAGGCCGCGTCGCGGTCGTCACAGGCGTGGGCCGGACGGCAGGCATCGGCTTCGCGATCGCGCGCCGGCTGCTGGCCGACGGGACGAGCGTACTGATCCACGCGTGGCCGGCGCCCGAGCAGGACGTGCTCGACGAGCTCCGCGCGGTCGGGCCGCAGCTCGCGTGGCTGGAGGCCGACTTCGGCGACCCCGAGGCGCCGCGGCGCGTGATCGAGCACGCCGTGGGCAAGCTTGGGGCGGTGGACGTGCTGGTGGCAAACCACGCGCGCTCGTCGAACGTGGCGCTCGCGGACGTGACCGCGCAGGAGCTGGACGCGGTCTGGGCCGTGAACGCGCGGGCCGTGGTGCTGCTCGTGCAGGCCTACGCGGAGCTGCACGACGACTCCCGCCCCGACGGCCGGGTGGTGCTGTTCACCTCCGGCCAGCACCTCGGCCCCATGGCAGGCGAGCTGCCGTATGCCGCCAGCAAGGGCGCGGTGCACCAGATGACGCGCTCGCTGGCCGACGCGCTGGCCGGCCGCGGGATCACCGTCAATGCCGTGAACCCCGGCCCGGTGGACACCGGCTGGCCGTCCGAGGAGCTGCGCGAGCGGCTCCGCCCCGCCTTCCCGTCGGGGCGCTGGGGGCGGCCCGACGACATCGCGCCGGTCGTGGCCTGGCTCGCGTCGGCCGAGAGCGCCTGGCTCAACGGCCAGGTGATCGACGCCGAGGGCGGCTTTCGCCGCTAGTCGAGCGAGCGCCGCAGCCTGCGGATCTCGGTGTCCTGCCAGGAGGGCCGGCGCATCTGCTCCCGCAGCGCGTCCAGCACCGACTCGTCCCAGTCGTGGGTGCGCAGCAGCAGGTAGCGCAGCGTGACCACTGCCATGTACGCGTCCGTCTCGCCACCGTCGCTGCAGATGCCCGCCTCCTTGAGCATGTCCGCGACCGGCTCGTACTCCTCGTGGAACCAGCGCTCGGCCACCTCCTCGCGCGACATCGGCTCGCCGGTCGCCTGGATCACCCGAAAGCCCCAGGCCTCGACTCCCTCCGCGAGGCAGGGGTAGGCCGAGCGGTTCGAGGGGCGGATGTGTGGGCGCAGGTCGTGGGGCAGCGGCACCCGCTCGAAGAACAGGCGCTCGTGGCTCTTGAGCGGGAGGTCGCCCAGCCGGATCTCGCGCTCGGGTCCGACGCTGGTGGTGACCTCGGTCACGTAGGCGTCGATGGTGTCGCGGCCCTGGGCGCGCGCCACCGACACGCGGTGGTGGCCGTCCTTGACGAAGTGCAGCTCGCCGACGCGGTAGACGTCGATCGGCGGCATCGCCTTGCCGCTGCGCTGGGCCAGCGCGATGCTCTCCCAGCGCGAGCGCACGCGCTGTGAGGTGGGGCGGAAGCTGCGGTCGAAGTCGCGCGCCCGGTCCACCGTCCCCACGACCGAGTCGAGCGGGATCGGCTGCAGTCCCAGGCTGCGCTCGCTCTCGAACCCGAGCGCCTCGACCACCTCCTCGTACGGGAGTATCAGCTGCACGTCGTCGGGCTCGCGCCGCAGCCGGGCGGACAGCCGCGACAGGGCGCGCTGGCGGCGGGCGCGGCCGAAGTCCGTATGGGCGTCCTCGCGGGGGAGTCCGGTGTCCGGGGCCACGCCGTCAAAGGTACTCCCGCACCTGGCATCGCCCGCGGTCCTGGCATGCTGCGCGCATGGATGCCCGCCCGCTCGACGTCGCGATCGTGGGCGCCGGGCACAACGGCCTCGTGGCGGCCGCATACCTCGCCCGTGCGGGCTTGTCGGTGGCGGCGTTCGAGCGCCGCGACATCGCCGGCGGCGCCTGCGTGACGGAGGAGCTGTGGCCCGGCGTGCGCGCCTCGCCGGGCGCCTACACGCTGTCGCTGCTGCGCCGCGAGATCATGAGCGAGCTGGAGCTGGCGCGGCACGGCCTCGAGGTGGAGGTGCACGAGCCTTACCTGTTCGCGCCCTTCCCCGACGGCCGAGCGGTGGTGACCTGGTCCGACGCGCGGCGCACCCACGAGCAGCTCGCTCGCGACTGGTCGACCGCCGACGCCGACGCCTACCTCGACTGGTCGTCGCGGCGCGGCGAGGCGGCGGCCCGCGCGCGCCCGCTGATGCTCGAACCGCCGGACCGCGAGCGCTGGCTGGAGGCCGTGGGCGCGGAGATCCTCGACGGCTCGATCGCCGGCGAGCTGCGCGGCATCCCCTCCGAGCCGGTGCGCGTGCCGTTCGCCCTGCAGGGGCTGATCGGCACCCTTGCCGGCCCGGACGATCCGGGCACCGCCTTCGTGAGCTTCTACCACGACCTCGGCGACGCGGCCGGCCCTCCGGGCGCCTGGGGCTACGCGCGCGGCGGCATGGGCGGCGTGACGGGCGCGCTGCGGTCGGCCGCCGAGACGGCCGGGGCGGAGGTTCGACTGGAGTCGCCGGTCGCGCGGGTGCTGAGCGAGGACGAGCGCGCCACCGGCGTCGTGCTCGAGGACGGCTCCGAGCTGAGCGCCCGCGCGGTGGTGTCGAACGCCGACCCGCTGCAGACGGCGAAGCTGGCGGGCACGCCGGCGCCCGAGGGCTGGCACCAGGCCGGGCCCACGGTGAAGGTGATGCTGCTGCTGAACGGCCTGCCCGACTTCCCCTCCTGGCCCGGCATCGAGCCGTGGCGGGGCTCGATCGACATCGGCTACACGATGGAGGACCTCGGCCAGGCGGCGGAGGACGCCCGCGCCGGCCGGCCCGCCGAGCGGCCCTGGATCGAGGCCGCCTGCCAGACCGCCGCCGACGACTCGCTGGCGCCGCCCGGCCTGCACGTGCTGTCGCTGTTCTGCCAGTGCTTTCCGCCCGACGTGGACCCGGAGGCTGCGGCCGACGCCGCCATCGCGCGCTTCGCCGAGGCCTGTCCCGGCCTGCCCGACAGGGTGCTCGACCGCCTCGCGCTGGGCCCGCAACAGCTCGAGCAGCGCTTCGGCATCACCGGCGGCCACATCTTCCACGGAGAGATGCTGGGCGACCAGCTCTTCGAGCGGCGCATCGATCGCCGAGGCTTCGGCGGCATCGACGGGCTCTACCTGGCCGGCTCCGGCGCCCACCCCGGCGGCGCCGTGACGGGCGCCCCGGGCTATCTGGCCGCGGCCGCCGTGATAGAGGATCTGGCCTGACATGGCGCGCGTGTACGTGACCCGCAAGCTGCCCGGCACCGCCCTCGACCGGCTGGCGGCCGAGCACGAGGTCACCGTCTGGCCCGAGCGGCTGCCACCGTCGCGCCCGGAGCTCTGGGCCCGCGTCGCCGAGAGCGAGGCCGTGCTGGCGCTGCTCAGCGACCAGATCGACGCCGAGCTGATCGCGAACGCCGAGTCGCTCAGGGCGATCTCCAACTACGCGGTGGGCGTGGACAACGTGGACGTCGGGGCCGCCACCGAGCGCGGCATCCCCGTCGGCAACACGCCCGGCGTGCTCACCGAGACCACCGCCGACCTGGCCGTCGCGCTGATGCTCGGCATCTCGCGGCAGCTGCTGGAGGGCGACGGAGCCGTGCGCCGCGGCGAGTGGCTGACCTGGGAGCCCGGGCGCAGGCTCGGGCGCGACCTGCACGACGCGACCGTGGGCATCGTCGGCTTCGGGCGCATCGGGCGCGCGGTGGCCAAGCGCGTCGAATCCTTCGGCTGCCGCGTGCTCCACACCAGCAGGTCCGGCGGCGTGCCGCTGCCCCAGCTGCTCGAGACCTCCGACTTCGTGACGCTCCACTGCCCCCTCACCGACGACACCCGCGGGCTGATCGGCGAGAAGGCGCTCGAGCTGATGAAGCCGACCGCCTACCTGATCAACAGCGCACGCGGGCCGATCGTGGACACCACCGCGCTGGTGCGCGCGCTGCACAGCGGCCAGATCGCCGGGGCGGCCCTCGACGTGACCGACCCCGAGCCGCTGCCGAGCGAGCACGTTCTGGCATCCGCCCCCAACACGCTGATCCTGCCGCACCTCGGCTCCGCCACCGTCGCCACGCGCGAGGCGATGGCGGACATGGCGGTGGACAACGTGCTCGCCGCGCTTAGAGGAGAACGCATGCCATGGTGCGCAAACCCCGCCGTCTACGGGTAGTCCAGCCTGCCACCGGTAGCGTCGGGGACCCGGCTGGCCGCGGGCAGCACGCCTAGGGGGGTGCGCGTAAAGGAACGCGGTTGGGTATCCGGGAGGGTTCCGGGGGCTAGGGCCGAAAAGGCCGTGACATGCCGGTGCCGAGCCATTCCCCGCTCGTGCTCGAGCGGCTCTGCGTGCATGCCCGCGACGTCCTTGGGGTCGATGAGGCCGCTGTGTTCGTGCGCGAGCCTGACTCGCCGGGCGAGCTGACCGCACTCGCCGCGGCCGGCACGGACGCTGCCGTGGTGGGGAAGCGCTTCGCGGCCGCGGGTGGCCTGGCCGGGCTCGCGATGTCCTCCGGCCAGCCGCTCTACGTGCCCGACCACGACGTACACGAGCTGCGCGCGACCGCCTCGGCGCCGGTCTCCGCCGAGGGCCGGATCGTCGGCGCGCTGTCGGTTGGCATGCGCTCCCAGGCGCTGCGGCTGGGCCTGGGGCAGCTGGAGCTGCTCGGGCGGCTGTCGGACCTCGTCGGCAGCTCGCTCGCCCACGGCGAGCTGGGCGTGGCCGACCCCGTCCCGGAGATCCGCAAGCTCGCCTCGGAGCTCGAGTCCACGGACCCCCAGACCTCGCGGCACTCCGACGACGTCAGCCGGCTGGCCGTGCGCGTGGGCGCCGCGCTCGGGTTGTCGGACGTGGAGCTGCTGGAGCTGGAGCTGGGCTCGCGGCTGCACGACGTCGGGAAGCTGCGCGTGCCGTCCTCGATCCTGAAGAAGCCCGGCCCGCTGACCGACCCCGAACGCGAGGTCATGCGCCTGCACGCCCTCTGGGGCGCCGAGATGGTGGGCGAGATCCCCGGCCTCGAGGCGGCGGCCCTCGTGGTGCGCTTCCACCACGAGCGCATCGACGGCATGGGCTACCCCGACGGCCTCAAGGGCGAGCGCATTCCGCTGGCCAGCCGGGTACTGGCCGCGTGCGACGCCTACGGAGCGATGACCTCCGACCGCCCCTATCGCCGCGCGCTCGGCCGCACGGCCGCGCTGCGCGAGCTCGAGCGCTGCGCCGGCGCGCAGTTCGACGCCCGCGTCTGCGGCGAGGTCGAGCGCTGCCTACTCGCCGAGGACCTTGATGAGCAGGCGCTTCGGCCGCCGCCCGTCGAACTCGGTATAGAAGACCTGCTGCCACGGCCCTAGGTCGAGCCGCCCCTCGGTCACGGGCAGGATCGCCTGGTGGTGCACCAGCAGGTTCTTCAGGTGGCCGTCGCCGTTGTCCTCGCCGCCGGCGTGGTGGCGGTAGTCGCCCGGATCCGGCTGCAGGGCCGCGGCGACGTCGTTGGCCGGCTCCTTCCAGGTAGGCGGCGCCACCTTGTCGAGCCACTCGAGGGTGTCCTCGTGCAGGCCCGGCTCGTCGTCGTTCACCCAGACGCCGGCCGTGATGTGCATCGCCGACACGAGCGCGAGCCCTTCGGCGATTCCAGCATCGTCGACGGCCGCCTGCACGTCGTCGGTGATGCGTATGAACTCACGCCGCTTCTCGGTCTGGAAGGTCTTGTAGACGGTGTGCGACTTCATTCGCGATCATCTCCTCGTGGACCTGGGGCTGAAGGGCAAGGCGTGCATCGTGACGGGGGCCGGTCGTGGCATCGGCCGCGCGGTGGCTGAGATGCTCGCCGACGAGGGCGCGGACGTGCTCGGCGTCTCGCGCAGCGAGGGCTTCCAGCTCGACGTGACCGCCGCCGACGCGGCCGAGCGGATCCTCACCGAGGTGCCGCGGCCGTGGGCGCTCGTGAACAACGCCGGCTTCAGCAAGACCCGCGGCATCGACGAGCTGAGCGACGCCGACTGGCAGGAGCAGTGGGAGCTCCACGTGATGGCCCCGATGCGCCTGATGCGGGCGCTGGCGCCGCGCATGGCCGAAGGGGGAGGGGGGCGAATCGTGAACGTGTCCTCCTCCTCGGGCAAGCGCCCGTCGGGCACGCTCGACGCGGTCTACTCGGTGACGAAGGCGGCCGAGCTGTCGCTGTCGCGCTACTTCGCCGACCGCTTCGCCGGCGACGGCGTGCTGGTGAACGCCGTGACGCCCGGCCCGGTGGAGGCGGACACCTGGCTCTCCGAGGGCGGCCTGGCCGACCAGCTGGCGGAGCGCTCCGGGTCCACGCGCGAGGAGGTGCTCGAGTCGACGCGCTCGAAGGCACCGACGGGCCGCATGAGCAGCGAGGAGGAGATCGCGGCCGCGATCGTGTTCCTCTGCTCGGAGCGCGCGTCGAACGTGGCCGGCGCCGCCTGGTCGGTCGACGGCGGCTCCGTGCCGACGATCTTCTAAGCGGTTCTAGAACTCCTTGTCGGCCGCGGCGGTCTCGGAGGCGGTGTTGCCCGAAAAGGCGTTGCCGGCGCGGTCGGTCGCCGCGTTGCTCGAGGCCCAGCTCATCGTTCCGTTCGCCGCGGCGGTGGTCCCGGCGCCGGACGCGGTGCCGAGCACGATCTTCAGAGTGTTGCCGGTCACGGTCATCGTCGAGTTGGTATAGGTGCGAGTGGCGGTCACGTAGTCGGTGCGGCCGAGGTTCACCGTGCCGAGATTGGCGCCGGTCACGGTGAGGCTGTCGTTGCCGGCGACGGCGTTGTTGTTGATGCTCACGGTCGCGGTCTTGCTGGCCGCGGGGTTCGTCCACGTGTTGACGATGCTGATCGGCTCCACCGGCTCGCTGAAGGTGTAGGTGATCGAGTCGGCGGCCTCCGGGCGCCCGGCGGTCGCGCCGCCGTTGGCGGTCTGAACGTCGGTTGCGGTGCCGCCGGTGTTGTCGATCACGAAGTTGCCGCCCCAGCTCTTGAAGTTGCCGGCGACATCGGTGGTGTCGACCGAGCCCACGATCGTGCCGGGACCTATCGGCGGCATTGTCTGGATGGCGGTGCGGTAGTTGTAGGCGACGCCGCCCACCGAGTACGCACCCGCCACGAGCGGAACCGTCTGCAGGCCGTAGCCCGGCAGGGTGGACAGGGCGTTCACCGGGGGGGCGATGCCGCTCGCCGGGTTGCCCGTGTCCGTGACCTGGGCGTACGCGTAGAACTGCGTGTTCTGGGCGATGTAGCCGCCGATCCCGCCGGCCGCCTTCGTGACCGTCTGGGCGCTCACCGTCGGCGCCCGATAGTCCGACGCCGCCGTGACGGAGTTCGAGAGGTTGTCCGTCTTGCTCGAGAACGCCGCGAGCGTGACGCCCGCGAAGGCCCCGACCAGCACGAGGACGACCAGGCCTGCCAGCGCCGGGCGCCTTAGCTTGAGCCTAAGCCGTGACATCTTCGGTTTCCTCGTCGTCCTTCCAGATCGATGCGATCTCCAGGGTGCCGAGCAGCAGCATCGGCACCAGCACGAGCACGAGCAGACCGGTCCGGGTGCGGGCGAAGACCAGCGGGCGGCCGAGCTTCGGGAGCCGCAGCACGGTCCGACTGATCTTATGATCGGCATTTACGCTCCACTTCTCGACCCCGGTGTTGGCATCTCCCCGGGTTATGAAGTTCACGTGGCCGCCCTCGCGGCGCATGTGGCGAACGCGGTGGGTGACCAGCTTGCCGCCGCGGCTGGGATCGTTGAAGCTCACGATGTCGCCCGGGCGCACGGCGAGCGGCGCGATCGGCATCGCGATCACCACATCCCCGGTCCTGATCGCGGGCGTCATGCTGCCCGACATCACGGTGAGCGGCCGGCCGTGGAATGCCAGCGGCACGACCAGGGTCAGCGCGATCGCCGCGGCGAAGCCCGCCACGACCCAGAACAGGAAGCTGCCGGCGCCCCTGACCAGCGAGCGCACGCGGCCGCTGGAGGGCGCCATGGTGAAGTCGGCGGCCCGGGCCAGCGTGGTCATCGGCTTCCCTTGATCACGGTCGCGCGCAGGTCCAGCGTCACGTCGGCGAAGCGCGCCTGGTAGCCGCTCTTGACCGAGCGCGGGATCCAGACCCGGGCCCGCAGGGCTCCCACCTTGCCGACCGCGATGCGCATCGGCCCGCTGCGGTGGCGCCGTAGCGCGTCGATGGTCGTGCTGGCCATCACGCGTCCCCCGGAGCTCAGCTCCATATCGGCCACGCGGGCAAGCTCGCGGTCGGACGGCAGCGCCTTGACGCGCACGTCCACCGGGCCGGTGGTGATGTTCCGCACCTTCAGCACGCCGGACTGCGGCGCGCTCCCGGGCTTGAGCCCGCGGGCGAAGAGGAAGAAGTCCTTGGGGGTGACGGTCAGCTCGCCCGGTACGAGGGTCACAAGCCTGACATCGGCACCCAGCTTGCCGTCTGAAGCCGGGACCCTCAGGAAGTACAAAAGGCTCGCCGCGAGTACAAGCCCCGCGGCGAGCCCAGCGATCCTGAGTGGGAGGTTGGACCGCATCTTTGTCATGACGTTGTATCCGGTGGTGGCGACGGGGACTACCGTTTCCCCCAGGTCCCCGTCGCCTACCACCGATTTGAACCCTTCCTGCTACTGGTTGCGGGCTTCGAAGCGGATCGTGTGCGATCCGGTCGTGGCCGCCTGAGCCGTATCCGGCGCGCCGGCCGAGAGGGTCGCCGTGACGCGGTAGACGACCGCGTCGCTGTTGACCCCCTTGGTGGCGCTGGCACCCGGGTATTCGGAGACACCCGTGGCGTAGCTGGTCGGGAAGGTGTTGAGGGCCGCGTCGAAGATTGCTCCACCCGCGTCGGCGACGAAGCCGGTGCAGTTGGTGTTCGGCGTGACCTGCGAGCCCGGCTCGACCTTGAGGTTCACGTACTGGCCGAGTGAACCGATCGCGCTGGGGGTGTACATCTTGAGGTCGGCGTCCAGCGAGCCCGAGTAGGCGACGCGGATGCAGAAGGGAGTGGAGCTCTGGCCGGGCTTGGCGTTGCTCACGTTGTAAGCGGCCGAGCCACCGTCGTTGTCGGTGAGAGCGACCGTGCCGGCAGTCACGTTGTTCCCGGGGTTGTCCGTCTGGCTCGAGAACGCCGAGAAAGTGGCGAGGGCG
>JBBQRG010000019.1:0-40413 GCA_038215095.1 Solirubrobacterales bacterium
GAGAGGACCTTGGTGTCCCCTGCCTGAATCGTTACTGCGCCGCTCGCCTGCCTGGCGAGCTTGCCGGTCTCGAAGACGATCTCGGTCTCCCCGATCTCGACTGAGACCCGGCTAACTGCATCACTCATGAGTTCCTTTCAGCGCCGCCTCCGGTTGGCGGTCTAGTTCATTTCCTTGCGGAATAGCTTCGAAGCAGCTTAGTGGAAGCTCTTGAAGAAGCGCTTTCGCGCGGTGCGGCTGCGGGTGAGCCCGCGATCGGCGATGCCCACCTCGTAGACCTTCCTCCTGCGCACCTTGTAGACGAGCCGCGCCTTCGAGCCGTTCTTCGTGAACCAGACGTTCCTTCCGACCCTGATGCCGCGGTGCAGCGATCGGGCGCTCGACCCCACTCGCAGCTTCCCGATCCTGAACTTCTTGCTTGTGGTGAGGATCAGGACGCCCTTCCTGGCGGTGTAGCGCTTGCGGCTCTTCCTGCTCAGCTTCTTGCGCAGCGCGCTCGACGGGTAGCCGATCCGCAGAAGGCGCTTGTCGGTGAAGCAGAAGCGGTCCACGCTGCCGCGGCTTCTGCGCCCGATCTTGAAGCGCCTCAGGTTCTTCAGCCGGTCGCGGCCGAGCTTGGTACGGTCGAGCGAGGTCTTCGAGGTCTTGCCGGTCGGGCGGTCGCAGCCCCTACCGGTGGCGAAGGCCTTGTTGAAGGCGGCGGTGCACTTCTGGAGGCCGGGGTCCGTATGCTGGCCGCGGCCGATCAGCACGTTCTGGCTGGTGAGCACCGTGCCGCCGAAGCTCTCGCAGGTGAGCCTCCAGGTCTCGGTGGTCCCCGGCTTGAAGGGCTCCGGGCTCTCGTACTTGACGCTGAAGGCAAAGGTCGGGTCGGCAGCCGCGAAGTTCACGACCCGGGCCACGTAGTGCCCCGACGGGTCGGGACCGATCGAGGTCTCCTCGTTGTCGGTCGTGCCTTTTGCCGAGCTGGCGACCGCCTGGCCGTCATTGTCCGAGTTGCCGTCGTTGTCGGCGTCCTTGTAGATGTAGAGGTCGAAGTCGCTGACCGGGTTCGACCACTCGATCCGGATGCGCGCGAAGCCGTTGTCCCGCCCGCCCCCGGTCGGCACGTCGAAGGGAATGTCCCGGTAGCCGGCGTTGCGCGTGCACATGTCGGGGTAGTTCGGGCACGGCGTGTTGGGCGCCGTCTCCGTGCTCGACACGGGGTCGCTCGGCGGTCCGGTCGCCGGCCTGCCCTTCGCCTGCGCCGCGATCGGCCGCGTAGACGGGTTGATGTGCCACTGGAAGGTGGACCCCGTGGGCTCCATCGTCGAGTTCAGGTGGTCGTCGAAGAGGATCGCCGCGCCGCGGTTGCCGGCGGCGTCCTTGACCGGCGAGGTGGCGGTCTTGAAGTCCTTGCGGAGCCTCAGCACCGAGCCCGCGGGCCCCTTGCCGGCGAGCACGGAGTGGCGTGCGGTGTTGGCGGTGTTCTCCTCGGCCTTGAAGTAGGCCTCGCGGTTGCCGCGGCCCCCGATCGCCTTCGCCTCGGCGCTCGAGCCCTCGTACTGGGCCACCGTGTCCGCGTAGGGCGGGTGGAAGTTCGTCAGGCCGATCTCGAAGGTGAAGCCGAAGCCGCCGGTGGCGTAGTAGCTCCAGTCCTCGGTCGAGCCGGTGGTGTCGTAGAGCTGGTAGCTCGGCTCGCTGCTGTAGCCGTTCTCGGCCGCGAAGGAGTCGCCCAGCTGCTTGTAGGCGGCCTCGTCCACGGGCGGTCCCTGGCGCTGGATGCCCGGCGGGCGCAGCACGAGGTCCGAATAGGTGTGGTTGGTGATCAGAGTGGTGACCTGACGGCCCGAGATCAACGCGCGGATATTTCGCGTCTCGGGCTCGGAGAAGGGGCCGTTGCCGCGGTAGTCCTGGGCGAAGTCGCCGGGCGGGCTGCCGCCGTTGGGCGTGGCGCCGTCGCCACCCCAGAAGCCGCCGTAGTTGCGGTTCGGGTCGACGCCGAACTGGGACAGGCCCTCGGCCGGCTGCTGGTTGCAGTCGCCCTGGGCGGGGTCGTCGCCGTTCGGGTTGTTCACGCGACAGTTCTTGCGCTGGTACTCGTACGGGATCGCCAGGTTGGCGGTCTCCTCGCCGCCGCGGCCGGCGCCGGCGCCGGCCGCCTCGCCGGCCTCGCGCGAGGTGTTGAACCCGTCGGGGTTGACCACCGGGATCACGATGGTGCGGGTGCGCGCCATGATGCTGCGAGTGCGGGGGTCGCCGGCCTTGTAGTCCTTGACCAGCTCGAAGGCCCACTCCATCGCGTGCTCGGAGGAGGGCCACTCGCGCGCGTGGTGTTCGCCCATCTGCAGGAAGATCGGCTTGCCGTCCCTGCCGTCGGCCGCGTTCACGTGCTGGGTGATCTCGATGCCCTCGACGGTGCGGCCGGTCCAGGTCTTGACCGGCAGCGTGATCGGCTTGACGAGGTCGGGGTTCTCGCGCACCAGCTTCTTCATGTCCGCGCCGTAGTCGGGCAGCCGCCTGTAGGTGGTGCGGCCGCTCGGGAGCGCCGAGGCGCGCACGCGCCGGGCGAAGGCGGCGTCCTTCTGGGCGTCGGCCACCGTCTGCTTGGCGATGTCCGCGACCTTGGCGACGTAGACGAACTTGTGGTCGCGCAGCCGCCTGGCATCAGCCTGCCCGTGCAGCACCACGTCCACGTAGTCCTTGCCCGCGCTCTCGGCGAGGTCGAGGCCCAGGCGGTCGAGCTCGTCCTTGCGGGCGCGGCTGGCCACCGAGACGCGGACCAGCGACAGCGTCGGGGCCGGCTTGGAGGTGTCGATCGCGCTGAAGCCCACGTTCAGCTTCGCGCGCGAGCCGCTGCCGGCGAGCCGGCAGGCCTGGACGACCAGCCGCTCGCCCGGCTGGGCGATGCCGCTGGCCACCTCGTCGGCGCCGAAGCTCGAGTCGCCCGCCACCAGCCGGTTGGTGTTCGAGTCGAACACCGCCAGGTCCCAGTCGCCGCCGCTGCCGTCGAGCCTGGCGGTCACCCAGCCGAGCTTCGGGGCGGTGAACTCGCGCTGCACGTTGCCGGCCTTGCCGGAAGCTGGGCGGTCGCTGCAGGCGCGGAAGGCCGACTTGGTACTGGCGATCCGCGCGGTCAGGAGCTCCGACGCGGACGCGGTGGACGCGCCGGCGGACGAGGCGGCAAGCGCCGCCAGCAGAACCGCTCCTCTTAGTGACACCCCTGCCACTGGCGCGGCAGCCTACCCCAATGCCTCGAAGATGAGCTCCGGTGCAGGAACCTCGAGCGGGCTGGACCCGCGGTAGGACCAGGTCACGTCCCCCTCGGGCCCGACCATCACGAGAGCGCGCGTGGCGTTTCCGTACTTCTCGCTGTACAGGCCGTAGCTCTTCGCCACCTCGCCCTTTGGGTGGAAGTCGGCCAGGAGCGGCATGGTCAGCCCGAGCTGCTCCCGGAAGGCCTTGTGCGTGAACGCGGAGTCCACCGAGATGCCGAGCAGCTGCGCGCCCTTGTCCTCGAGCTCGCCGAGCACCTGTTGGTAGACGCTCAGCTGATCGGTGCAGACCGGGCTGAAGTCGAGCGGGTAGAACACCAGCACGACGGTGCGGCCGCGGAAGTCCGACAGCGACACTTCGTTGCCGTCCTGGTCGCGGAGCGTGAAGCCTGGAGCCGGTCGCCCGGCTTCGATCATCGCCGCAGGCCGAGCTGCTGAATGAGCGACCGGTAGCGATCGATGTCGCTGCTCTGGAGGTACTTCAGCAGGCGGCGGCGCTTGCCGACCAGCATCAGCAGGCCACGGCGCGAGTGGTGGTCCTTGGTGTGCTCGCGCAGGTGCTCGGTCAGCTCGGTGATGCGCGCGGTCAGGAGCGCGACCTGGACCTCCGTGGACCCGGTGTCGCTCTGGTCGCGGCCGTACTTGCCGACGATTTCCTGCTTTGCCTCAACGGTCAAGCTCATCGGCGGGAAACCGTAGCAGCCCTTTCGCATATCTCCCGCGCCTGGAGGACGTCCTTTTTCATCTGCTCCACCAGCGCGTCGGCCGTCTCGAAGCGGCGCTCACCGCGCATCCGCTCGAGGAACGCGATGCGCAGCGTCTCCCCGTAGATGTCGCCGTCGAAGTCGATCAGGTGGGCCTCCACGAGCAGCCCTCTGCCGGTCTCGAAGGTGGGCCTCACCCCCACGTTCACGGCCGCCGGCCGGCCGTGGGCCCAGGCCGCGTAGACGCCGTGGCCGGGCGTCACCAGGCGGTCGTCGGGCACGATGTTGGCGGTCGGCATGCCCAGCTCGCGGCCGCGCCGGTCGCCGGGCACGACCTTGCCGTCGAAGAGGAACGGGCCGCCCAGGAACTCGGCTGCCTTGGCGACCTCGCCGGCGGCGACGAGCCCGCGGATGTGGCTCGACGAGACGGTCTCCCCGGCCACCTCCACCAGCGGCACCACGCGCGTCTCGAACTCGGGCCGGGCGCCGAGGAACTCCGGCGTGCCGCGGGCGCCCTTCCCGAAGCGGAAGTTCTCGCCGACCGAAACGCCGGCCGCGCCCAGCTTCTCCACGAGGACCTGCTCGGCGAACTCCTCGGCCTCGAGCGAGGCGAAGTGGCGGTCGAAGGGGATCACCACGAGCTCCTCCACGCCCAGGCCCGCGATCAGGTCGCGCTTGACCGTGAAGGGGTTCAGGAGCTTCGGCGTGGCCTCGGGATGGATCACCGAGAGCGGGTGCGGGTCGAAGGTGAGCACCGTGTCGTTGCCGCGGATCACCTCGCGGTGGCCGAGGTGCACGCCGTCGAAGGTGCCTATCGCCACGCGGCGCGTTCGCTCTTCCGTCACAACCTCAGGTAGTCGCGTCACCTTCATGGCTGAAACCCTATGCCGCGTAGCGGGATGGCCGAGAAACCGGTCATATTTTCCCGTAACTCGGCCAGCAGCCATTCAGGGCTCGGTGAAGACGACGACCGGCTGGAGCTCGTCGCCGCGCGGCTCGGCGATCGCCGCGAGGGAGCCGGCGTGGACCAGGCGGACCGGGCCGGGCGCGTCCCCCCTCACCCGGCGGCCGTTCGCCACGAGGCCGGCCTCCTCGGCCGAGAGCCCGACGGCCGGAAGGAACGCGAGCGCGTCGACCGGCGACACGAGCCGCTCCGGGTCGGCGTCGACCAGCCGGAACGGGCCCACCACGGTGCGCTCGAGCTCGTCGCAGTAGGCGTCACCGAGGTCGGCGATCAGCGATCGCACGTAAGTCCCCGACGACACCTCGAGCTCGTACGCGGCGCGCTCGCCCTCGTGCCACAAGAGCTCGGCGCGGTGGACCACGACCCGCCGCGGCATGGTCTCGACGGCCTCCCCGCGCCGCGCGCGCACATACGCCCGCTCACCCCCCACTCGCACAGCGGAGAACGCCGGCGGCCGCTGCTCCATCTCACCCAGCGGCAGTTCCAACGAAGCGGGCACGCGGCCCGTATGCGACAGCGTCCCGTCGCGGTCGCCGGTGTCAGAGGTCCAGCCCACCCGCGCCACCACCCGATACGTCTTCGGCAGGGCCATGAGCCAGCGCTGCGCGCGCGTGAGCCGGCCCACCAGCACCAGCAGCAGACCCGTGGCGAACGGGTCGAGCGTGCCCGCGTGGCCCACCCGCGTTCCGCGCGGCAGCCCGCGGCGCACGCGCGCGACGACGTCGTGCGAGGTCACCCCCGTGGGCTTGGGATAGAGGATCAGGCCGTTCAGCTGAGCTGGCGGCCGACCTGCTCGCGGAGCGAGTCCACGAGCTGCGGATAGGGCAGCGCGGTCGTGAAGCCCGCCGCCTGGGGATGACCCCCGCCGCCCAGCTCGCGCGCGACGCGCGAGACGTCGACCTTGCCGTCGGTGGCCCGCAGGCTCACCTTGTGCTTGCCCGCCCGGTCGTCGGAGAGCAGCTCTCGCGCGAGCACGGCCACCGACGTGCCCTCGACCGCGCGAATGTGATCCACGATGCCCTCGGAGTCGGTCTCGAACGCGCCGGTCTCCTCGTAGTCGGCCTTGGTGAGGTGGGCCACCGTGACGGTCCCCCCGTCCAGGCGCTCGACGCTCGCCAGGGCGCGCTGGAGCAGCTGCAGGCGCCGAAAGGGCAGGTCCTCGAAGAGGCGCCTGTAGACCACGTGCGGCTGGACGCCCGAGTCGATCAGGTCCGAGGCCATGCGGTGGGCCTCGGCGGTGGTGTTCTCGTACATGAAGCGGCCGGTGTCGGTCACGAGCCCCACGTAGAGCGCGTCGGCGATTGGCGCCGTGATGTCCGCGCCGAGGTCCTGCGCCAGGTGCCAGACGATCTCGGCGGTGCAGGACGCGTCGGGCACCACCAGGTTCAGCGTGCCGAAGCGGGTGTTGTCGTGGTGGTGGTCGATGTTCACGATGTGCACGCCGTCCTGCTGGAGGAAGTCCACGGGCATGCGGTCGATGTTGCCGCAGTCGAGGAACACGACGGTTCGCTCGTCCACGTCTGCCGGGGGCGCTCCCACGAGGCCGTCGAAGGTCCAGTCGCGGTACTCCCATGGCAGCGGAAATTCGTCGGGCGACATGAACATCAGGCTGTCCTTGCCGAGCTGCTCGAGCACCCAGTGCATCGCCAGCAGCGAGCCGAGAGCGTCGCCGTCGGGGTTCTCGTGGGTGGTCAGGAGCAGCTTGTCCGACTCGCGGAGCTCCTCGACCACCTCGCCTTGTTCAGTCGTCAGAGCCACGCCCGCCCTCTTCTTCGAGGAGCTGGGTGATTCTCATGCCCCGGTCGATCGAATCGTCATACATAAACTGCAGGGTAGGGGTGCGCTTCATGCGCAATTCCTGGGCGATCCTGGCTTGCAGCGCGCCGTGGGCCGAGCGCAGCCCGGCGAGCGTCTCGTTGCGCTGCTCGTCGTCTCCGAGCACGCTGACGAACACGCGAGCGTGCCTCAGGTCGGGGCTTGTCTCCACAGCGGTCACCGTCACGAAGCCTATGCGGGGGTCCTTCATTCCCTCTGCCAGCCGCGCGGAGAGCACCTCCCGCAGCGCGACGTTCACCCGCCTCATTCGATCGGAGGCCATGCTAGAGCAGGTCGTCCGAGGAAACGAGCGTGCGCTCGACCCGGCTCGTCTCGGGAAAGCGGGATCCCACGAAGCGCTCAATGCCGGCCGCGCATTCGCTCACGCCGCCCGCGCTGCGCCCCACGACGGCCGCGGTCAGGGTGGCGCGCTGCCACAGGTCGTGGTGGTCGGTCTCGGCCACGGATGCACCGAAGCGCTTCTGCAGCTGCATCTTCACGCTCTGGAGCTCCTTGCGCTTGCCCTTGAGGCTCGCGTTGTCGGGGAAGTGCAGCTGGATCTCGAGCAGGCAGACGAAGCTCAAGCGAGCGACTGCTCGACCTGGCGCGTCTCGTAGGCCTCGATCACGTCGCCTTCCTTCACGTCGGCGTAGTTCTCGAGCGTGATGCCGCATTCGAGGCCGGCGGTGACCTCGCGCACGTCGTCCTTGAAGCGCCGCAGCGACGCGATGCGACCGGTGTAGACCACCGTGCCGTCGCGCACGAGCCGGCACTGCTCGCCGCGGCGGATCGTGCCCTCGGTGACCTGCGAGCCGGCGATCGTGCCCACGCGCGAGGCCTTGAAGATGGCGCGCACCTCGGCGCTGCCGGTGGTCTCCTCGACCTCCTCGGGCTCGAGCAGGCCCTCCATGGCGTCGCGCAGCTCCTCGACCACCCGGTAGATCACGGAGTAGGTGCGGATCTCGACGCCCTCGTTGCGGGCCACCTCGGTGGCGTTGCCGACCGGGCGCACGTTGAAGCCGATGATCACCCCTTCGGAGGCGGCGGCCAGCATCACGTCGGACTCGGAGATGCCGCCGACGCCGTCGCGGATCACGTTCACGGTGACCTGCTCCTGCGGCAGCTTGGCGACCTCGTCGATCAGCGCCTCGAGGGAGCCGGCCACGTCGGCCTTGATGACCAGGTTCAGCTCCTGCTCGCCCTTCTCCGCCCGCGCCATCACGTCCTCGAGCGAGACCCTCACGCCGGCCCGGCGCGCCAGCGCCTCCTGCTTGAGCCGGATCGCGCGCTCGTTGGCGACACGGCGCGCCTCGCGCTCGTTGTCGACCACGCGGAAGTGCTCGCCCGCCTCGGGGACGCCGTCGAAGCCGAGCACCTCGACCGGCATGCCGGGCGTGGCCACGTCGACGCGCTCGCCGCGGAAGTCGTGCATCGCCTTCGCGCGGCCGGGGTGCTCGCCCGAGACCACCGCGTCGCCCACGCGCATCTGGCCGCGCTCGATCAGCAGCGTGACCACCGCGCCGCGGCCGGGGTCGAGCCGCGACTCGATCACCACGCCCGACGCCTCGGTGTCCGAGTTGGCCTTCAGCTCCTGGATCTCCGCCAGCGTGACCAGCGTCTCGAGCAGGTCCTCGAGGTGGTCCCCGGTCTTGGCCGAGACGTCCACGAACTCGGTGTCGCCGCCCCAGTCCGCCGGGGTCAGGCCCTGGTTGGCCAGCTCGCCGCGGACGCGGTTCGGGTCCGCGCCCTCCTTGTCGATCTTGTTCACGGCCACCATCACGGGCACGCCGGCCGCCTTCGCGTGATCGATCGCCTCCACGGTCTGCGGCATGACGCCGTCGTCGGCGGCCACCACGATCACCGCGATGTCGGTGACCTGGGCGCCGCGGGCGCGCATGGCAGTGAAGGCCTCGTGGCCGGGCGTGTCGAGGAAGGTGATCGTGTTGCCGTCGTGCCGCACCTGGTAGGCGCCGATGTGCTGGGTGATGCCGCCCGCCTCGCCGGCTACGACCTCCGTCTTGCGGATGGCGTCGAGCAGCGAGGTCTTGCCGTGGTCCACGTGGCCCATCACCGCGATCACCGGCGGGCGGTCGGTGAGGTCGCCGGCCTCGTCCTCGTAGACCGGCTCCTCCTCCACCTCGTCGGCGGCGTGCACGATGTCGACCCGCTTGCCGAGGCCGTCGGCGAGCACCTCGATGGCCTCGTCGGGGAGCGTCTGGGTGAGCGTGGCCATCTCACCGAGCTCCATCAGCTTCTTGATGACCTCGGCCGCGGACACTCCAAGCGACTCGGCGACCTCGCCCACGGTCGCGCCGGACTGCACGGTCATGATCGGGTCCTCCTGCGGACCCTCGTCCTTCGGCGTCAGGTCGGGCTCCACCCAGGGCGTGCGGCGGCGGCGCCCGCGGCGGCGCGGGGGCTGCTGCGGCGGAGGCGCCGGGCGGTCGCGCCTGGACGCCTGCGAGTCGATGACAACGCGGCGGCGGCGGCCACCGCCGCCACCTCCCCCACCTGCCGGGCTGGCCTCGCCGGACCGCCCGCCGCGCGTGGGGCGCTGCGTCCTGGCCTGCTGCGGGGCTCCGGGCTGGCCGTCGGCGGCCGCCTGCGGCGCGGCCTCCTGGCCGCCGCCGTTGGTCGTGGCTTCCGCGGCCGGCTCCTTGGCGCCGCCGTTGAAGGCGGTGGCGATGTCGTCCTCGTCCACGCTCGAAGCGGCCGCCTTCACGTCGAAGCCGGCCTTCTGCAGGATCGCGAGGACCTCCTTGCTGGGGATCCCCTTCTCCTTCGCTATTTCGTGGACTCGCTTCTTTGCCATTCCCGTACTAAGTCTAGGGTCTCTTGTCTCAGTTTCACCGGCGCTCTGAACGAGCGGGCGAAGCCGCGCTCGGCGCCCTCGCAGCAGTCCGGCTCGCGGCAGAGGTAGGCGCCGCGCCCCTCGGCCTTCCCCTCGGGGTCGGGCCTTACCTCCCCGTCAGCTCCGCGGCTGAACCGCAACAGCTCCCCCTGCGGGAAGGAGCCGCCGCAGCCGACGCAGCGCCGCGACGGTCCTACGGCCCTTCCGCCTCCTCGCCGGCCTCGGCCTCGGCGGGCACCGCGGCGGCCGGCTCCTCGACCGGCTCCTCCGCCGGGACGCCGTCGCCGTCGCCGTCGCCGTTAGGCGGCACAACGTAGTCGGTGTCCTTGCCCTCGAGCTCCTGGTGCGAGGGCAGGCCGCAGTAGCGCGAGCCGGCCAGCGAGGCGTTCGGGCAGCGCTTGCCATTGGCGAGGATGGCGGCGCAGCGTCCCGCCACGTCCTCCTCCTCGAAGCCCATCTCGGACTCCTCCTCCGCGAACTCGGTCTCGGAGCGGATGTCCACGCGCCAGCCGGTCAGGCGCGCCGCCAGGCGGGCGTTCAGCCCGTCCTTGCCGATCGCCAGCGAGAGCTGGTCGTCCGGCACGATCACCGTGGCCTGCTTGGCGTCGTCGTCCACCAGCACCTCGCGCACGCGCGCCGGCGAGAGCGCCTTGGCCACGAAGCGGGCCGGCTCCTCGTTGAAGGGGATGATGTCGATCTTCTCGCCGCGCAGCTCGGACACGACCATGCGCACGCGCGAGCCCCTCGGCCCGACGCAGGCGCCCACGGGGTCCACGCCTGAGGCGTGCGAGACCACGGCGATCTTCGAGCGGTAGCCCGGCTCGCGCGCCACGTTCTCGATCTCCACGAGCCCGTCGGCGATCTCCGGCACCTCCAGCTCGAACAGAGCGCGGATCAGCTCGGGCGAGCGGCGCGACACGACGATGCTCGGGCCCTTGGACTGGGCCGAGACGTCGCTGATGATCGCCTTGATGCGGGCGCCGTGGTCGTAGCGCTCGCCGTGCACCTGCTCGGAGCGCGGCAGCAGCGCCTCGACGCGCTCGCGCAGCTGTACGAGCGTGTAGCGCGAGTCCGACTGCTGGACGATGCCGGTGATCAGCTCGCCCACGCGGTCCTGGTACTCGGTGAACATCATGTCCCGCTCGGCCTCGCGGATGCGCTGCAGAATCACCTGCTTGGCCGTCTGGGCGGCGATGCGGCCGAAGTCGTCGGGCGTGACGTCGCGCTCCTCGATCTGGTCGGCGTGCTCGCGCAGCCGCTCCTGCGAGATCTCGGGCGCCTCGGGGTAGACCAGCTCGCCGGTCTCCGGGTCCACGGTGGGCTCGCCGAGCTCCTCCTCGACCTCGTCGAGCAGCTGCTCCTCCAGCTCGGCCGGCAGCAGCAGCTCGATCACGCGGAAGTCGCCGCTGTCGCGGTCGACCTCCACGCGCGCGTAGCGCGCTGCTCCGGGCTGCTTCTTGTAGGCGGACAGGAGGGCATCCTCGAGCGCCTCCATCAGCTTCTCAGCTGAGATTCCCTTCTCGCGCTCCAGCACGTGCAGTGCCTCGACGATCTCCTTGCTCATCTGCCCTCCTCCACGAGGTTGCTGCGGTTGATCTCCGTGTACGGAATCGACACGAGCCCGCCGTCGGCGGCAACGGTCACCTCGTCGTCGGAGGCACCGACCAGCTCGCCGGTGAAGCTCTTGTGGCCCTCGAGCGGCTGGCGCGTGCGCACCCTGGCGCGGCGGCCGAGGAAGCGGCGGAAGTGGTCCGGCTTCGTGAGCGGCCGCTGCGGCCCCGGCGACGACACCTCGAGCGAGTACTCGGCGAGCAGGTCGGCCAGGTGCTTGGTCACGCGCTCGCACAGCCCGAGGTCCACCCCGCCGGGGCGGTCGATCGTGAGCCGCAGGCGCTCGGCCGCGATCTGCTCGACCGCGACCAGCTCGACGTCCGGCTCGAGCTGCTCGAGCCGTGTCTCCGCGTCGTTTTGTATGTCGTTGAGATTCCGCATTTGTCCGAAAAAAAGGTGGGCTGCGAAGCCCACCTTCAGATGCGGCCGTGGCCGCGAACGTCTCTGAAAGTCCTAACGACGGTCGAGTATAGAGGCAGAAAGGGGGTCGCCTCAGAGCTGCAGAGACTTCTCCGTGAGGAACTCCTCGATGCCAAACGGGCCCGCCTCGCGGCCGTGTCCCGAGCGCTTGTAGCCCCCGAACGGGGCCAGTGGATTGAAGGCTCCGCCGTTGATCTCGATCTGCCCCGTGCGCATGCGCCGGGCCACGCTCTTGGCGCGTTCCTCGTCGCCCGACCAGACGCCGCCGGCGAGGCCGTAGTCGGAGTCGTTCGCGATCCGCACGGCGTCCTCATCGCCGTCGTGGGGAATGATCACCAGCACCGGCCCGAAGATCTCCTCCTGGGCGATCGTCATCTCGCTCGTGACGTCCGAGAAGACGGTGGGCTGAACGAAGTAGCCGCGCTCGCGGTCGGCGGGCGCCTCGGCGCCGCCGGTGACCACGCGGGCGCCCTCCTCGATGCCCTTCTTGATGTAGCCGCGCACGCGCTCGAGCTGGCTCTCGGAAACCACCGGACCAAGCCGCGTTCCCTCGTCGAAGGGATCGCCCAGCGCGTACTTGCCGGCGCTGGCGGCGGCGATGCCCTCGGCCTCCTCGAGCTTCTCGCGCGGGACGATCATGCGTGTCAGGGCGCTGCAGGTCTGGCCCGAGTTGAGGAAGCACTTCGCCACGCCGTCGGCCACCGCGTGCTGGAGGTCGGCGTCGTCGAGGATCACGTTCGGCGACTTGCCGCCCAGCTCTAGCGCCACCGGCTTGACGTGCTCGGAGGCGAGCTCGGACACGCGCCGTCCCGCGCGCGTGGATCCGGTGAAGGAGACCATGTCCACCTCTGGGTGGCGCACGATCGCCTCGCCCACCTCCGGGCCGGTGCCCGTCACGAGGTTGAAGACGCCGGGCGGCAGCCCCGCGGCCTCGATGATCTCGGCCAGCACGAAGGCGTTCAGCGGCACGACCTCGCTGGGCTTCAGGACAACCGTGCAGCCGGCCGCCAGCGCCGGCGCGACCTTCAGCGAGATCTGGTGCAGCGGGTAGTTCCAGGGCGTGATCGCGCCCACCACTCCCACGGCCTCGCGCACGATCAGCGAGTTGCCGAGCTCGAGCTGCCACGTCACGTGCTCCATCAGCTCGGGCATCGAGGAGAACGACATCGCCGGCAGGCCCGCCTGGATCATGCGCGCCTGGCGGATCGGCATGCCGAGCTCGGTGGCCACGAGCGCCGCGATCTCGTCGCCGCGCTCGTTGAGCGCCGCGCCGATGGCGGCCAGGTACGGCGCGCGCTCGGCGGGCGTGCTCTGCGACCAGCCGTCGAACGCCTTGCGGGCGGCGGCCGCGGCGCGGTCCACGTCCTCGGGCGTGCCCTCGGGGATGCACCCGATCACCTCCTCGGTGGACGGGTTCACCACCTCGATCGTGCCGTCGCCGGTTGGATCGACCCACTCGCCGCCCACGAACAACTTGTCGCGCTGGATCGTTTCGCTCGTCGCCGCCACTGAGTCTCCTTACTTGGCCGCCGCGCCGGCTGCCTCAGCCGGGCTCGCGGCGTGAATGGCCTCGGCGGTGCGCCGGGCCAGGGCCATGATCGTGATCATCGGATTGGTGCCCGAGCTGGTGGGGAAGGCGCTCGCGTCGCCGATCCACACGCCCGGGGTGTCGTGCAGCTCGCCGTCGGGGTTCGCCACGCTGGTCTGCGGGTCGGTCCCCATCCGGCAGCTGCCCATCTGGTGTGCGCTGAAGAGCTTGTGGCCGCCCGCGCGCAGCGGCACGCGCTGGCAGCGGGCGATGAAGGCCTCGACGTCGTCGCCCTCGGTCCAGGTGGGCGCGCCGGCCGCGAGCGCGGCGATCTCGCGCGCGCCGGCGGCGTGGTGCATGCGGATCTGGGCGTCGAGGGCGCGCCGCGAGTTGCGCACGTCCAGCTCGTCGTCCAGCGAGTACCAGACGAGCGCCTGCCCGGCGTCGTCGATCGTCACCTGGCCGCCGCCGTGGTCGCGCAGCAGGCCGATCACGGTGGCGCCGTGGGCGTAGCGCTCCATGCTGTCCTTGTGCTGCTCGGCGCTCACGAAGGGGAGCGATGCGGCGCCCAGCCCGGTGGTGTACTGGCTCGCCTCGACGAGGAAGCCGTAGTCGTCCTCCACGTTGGCGAACTCGTCGATCACCAGGGCGTGGGGCGCGCCCCACCAGGCGCGCTGGTCCTCCTCGTAGTAGGCGAACACTGCAGTGCAGGGGTGAAGGCGCAGGTTGCGCCCGACCGCGGGCCCGCCAATTCCCGACCGCAGCAGGAGCGCCGGCGATTCCAGCGAGCCGCACGCCACCACCACGCGCGGGGCGCGTACGCTCAACTGCGCCGTGCGCCCGCTCTCGGGGTCGGCGTAGAGCGCCTCCACCCCGGCGGCGCGGCCGCCCTCGGTCACGACGCGCTGCACGCTGCAGCGGGCCACCAGCTCGGCGCCCTTCTCCGCGGCGTCCGCGAGGTAGGTCTTGGCCGTGCTCTGCTTGGCGCCCGACTGGTCGCCGAAGCCGATGTAGCCGGCGGTGTCGGGCGAGTAGAGCTCGGGGTCCACGTTGCGCGTCGTGTAGTGGTAGGACCAGCCGAGCGCCTCGGCGCCCTCCTTCATCCGCGTCTGCGTGCCGTTCAGCTCCGAGCAGCGGTCGTTGGCCTTGAGGCGCTCGAGCACGGCGTCGAGGTGCGCGTCGAAGCCGGGCCCGTCCAGGCCCTCGAGCCCGAACTCGCGCGCCCACTGCTCGCGCACCCACGGCGTCGTCCGCAAGCAGTTGGTCCAGTTGATCGTCGTCCCGCCCCCGAGCGTGGTGCCCGCCATCAGCGAGACGTTCAGGTCGGCGCTCTGCTGCGGGCCCCCGCGCCAGTACATGCTCTGGTAGGCGGGCAGCTCGAGCTGGTTGAAGTCGCTCTCGTCGAAGTAGCCGCCGGCCTCCAGCACCACGACCTTCAGGCCCTTGGCGGCGAGCTCGCCGGCGATCACCCCGCCGCCGGCGCCGGAGCCGACGATGCACACGTCCGCGTCGAGGTGGAGCTGGTCGCCCTCGGGCACGAGCGGCTTCAGCGCGCGCTCGGCCTGCGGCGCGGGTGAGACCGGACCGGGGAAGCCGAGCGTCTTCCAGAAGGGGTTCTGGCCGGTCTGCGGATCGGGCAGGCCGTATGCCAGGAACAGCGCGAGGCCGGTCAGCCCGGCGCCGCCGGCCGCCGCCTCGGTGCCGAGCAGGAAGAGGTTGCGCAGGAGCTGCTCGCGCGAGCGCCGCGAGGACACCAGGAAGCCGAGCTCGGCGAGCCCGTCGAGCAGCTCGCCCACGCCCTCGCGCTGCTCGTCGGGGAAGGTCTGCTCGATCAAGTCCTCGAGCGCCTCCGGCGTGCCCACGTCAGAGGCGCTGCGCGCCCAGAAGCCGTCCTGGTCGTCCTCCCGCTCCAGCGACGGGACCACCGTGTCGCAGATCGCCCTCAGAACGGCGCGTTGCTGGTCGTTCATGGCGGGCAGCCTAGCTCTCCAGGAGCAGCGTCACGGGACCATCGTTCACGAGCGATACGCGCATGCTGGCACCGAACACCCCTCCCTGGGCGCCAAGAGCGGCCCGCACCCGCTCGTAGAGCGGCTCGGCCTGCTCCGGTCGCGCGGCCTCGACGAAGCTCGGCCGGTTGCCCTTGCGAGTGTCGCCGTAGAGCGTGAACTGGCTCACGCAGAGCAGCTCGCCGCCGGCCTCCCCCACGCTCAGGTTCATGCGCCCCTCCGCGTCCTCGAACACCCGCAGCGCCAGCAGCTTGCGGGCGAGCCTGTCGGCCTGCTCGTCGGTGTCGCCTTCGCGGATCCCGAGCAGCACGAGCAGTCCCGGCCCGATGGCAGCGACCCGCTCGCCGTCCACCTCGACCGCCGCCTCGGTCACACGCTGCACCAGCGCCCTCACCGGGCCGTACTCTGCCGGAATGGCCGCGGTTGACGTCATCGATGCCTACGTGAGCGCGCTGCCGGGCGGAGGGCGCCGCCTGGCCCACGCCGAGTGGGGCATCACCGTGCCGGCCGAGTCGCTGGGCGGCTTCCCGCTCGACGTGGGCCTGCGGATCGCCGACGGCCTGCTGACCGCGAAGGCGCTGGCGCTGCCCGGTGCCGGCGACCTCGACCCCTGGATGCTGCTCTGGTGGAACCGCCAGACGCGGATGGTGCGCTTCGGCTGCACCCAGTCGCAGGACATCTGGGTGCACGCGGACCTGCCGGTTGGCGGCGTGGACGAGCCGGGCGTGGACCGCCTGCTCGGCCTCGTGGCCGAGGCGGCGACGGCGGCGCGGGACTACGCGACGCGGGCGCGAGGCGAGGCGCCGGCGGCCGCGAGTGGCGGCTGGCTCCCGGAGACCTAGAGGTTCTTGACCCAGCGGGCGATGCGGGCGTCGTGCTCGTAGCCGGTCGCCGCCCAGAGCCCGGCGGCGGCCTCGTCCGCGGCGCCCATCAGCACGGTGACGCGCCCGGCGCCGCGCTCGGCCAGCCGCCGTTCGCCCTCGCGCACGAGCGCGGTCGCGGTGCCGCGGCGCCGCTCGCCCGGCTCGACGGCGAGCCTGTACATGTTTCCGCGCCACCCGTCCCAGGCGGCGATCAAGGCACCCACCAGGCGCCCGTCGCGCTCGGCGACGAGCAAGGAGTCGCCATCCCTGCCCAGCAGCCGCTCAATGGCGCTCTCGTCATCGGGCGTGACGGCATGTGGGCTGCGCGCCTGTGCCCACAGGGCGAGCACCGAAGCCGCGTCAGCGGCCCGGGCGGAGCGCACCGGCGGAGCCGACACCGGGCGCCCGCATTGCGCGCACGCCTCGTCGGACTCGAGCACGGCCGGGAACACGTGCCCGCAGGCCGGGCACTCGAAGTCGACGCGCTCGCAGACCTCGATGGTGGTCTAGGCCGCCCGCAGCCGCTCGAGCACGGCGCGGTAGTCGGCGCGGTCGGGCCGCATGTTCGCCGCGAGTGCGGCATGGCGCCGCGCGAGGCGGCGGCGGCCGATGTTCTCGAAGGCGCGGCCCAGGCAGAAGTGGGCGTAGTCGTTGACCGGGTACTGCTCCACGACGGCCGCGAACTCCACCGCGGCCTCCTCGAAGCGCGACGAGCGGAAGTAGGCGCGCCCGAGCGCCTCGCGGACCGACGACTTGTCGGGCTCCAGGTCGCGCGCGCGCTCGAGCGGGATGGTGGCGGCCATGAAGTCGCCTCGCTCGAGCAGGTCGCTGCCCTTCTTGAAGAGGTCGTAAGCGCTATCGCTCATCGCTCGCCTCAACGGTACCGCGCGCCCGCAACGCCTCTACCTCGTCGAGGATGGCCGCGGCCACCGCGCTCTTGGGGCCGCGCTCCACGGCGCGCTCGCCCGCCGCGGTGAGGATCGTGACCTCGTTGTGGTCGGAGTCGAAGCCGATGTCCGAGCGCGAGATGTCGTTCACCACCACGGCGTCGAGCTGCTTGCGCTCGAGCTTGGCCCTGCCCCGCTCCACCCCGCCCTCGCCGTGCTCTGCGGCGAAGCCCACCAGCGTCTGGCCCGGCCCGCGCGCCAGCGACAGCTCGCTGAGCACGTCGGCCGTGGGCTCCAGCTCGAGCGCCAGCTCGTCGCGGCCGGACTTCGAGATCTTGGACCCCTCGGCCTCGCGCGGGCGGAAATCGGCCACCGCCGCTGCCATCAGCAGGAGGTCGCTGCCCGGGAAGGCCTCGAGCGCGGCGTCGTGCAGCTCGGCCGCGGTCTCCACATCCACCACGTGCACCCCGGCGGGCTTCTCCAGCGACACGTTCGCGGCCACCAGGGTCACGTCCGCGCCGCGCCGCGCGGCCTCCTTGGCGAGCGCCACGCCCATCCGGCCGGAGGAGCGGTTGCCCACGTAGCGCACTGAGTCGATCGCCTCGCGGGTTCCGCCGGCGGTGACCAGCACCCTCAGCCCGTCCAGCGAGCGCGGCGCGTAGCCGGCGCCCGGCGCGTCGGCAAGGGCGCCCTCGATCACGGCGAGGATGTCGGCCGGGTCGGCCAACCGGCCCACCCCCCACTCGCCCTTGGAGGCGAGGCGGCCGCTGCCGGACGGCACCACGAGCGCGCCGCGGAGCCGCAGCGTGTCGAGGTTCGCCTGCGTGGCCGCGTGCTCGTACATGTGGTTGTTCATCGAGGGCGCGAGCACCAGCGGCCCCGTGTGGGCCAGCGCGGCGCTGGCGAGCAGGTTGTCCGCCAGGCCCCCGGCCAGCTTCGCCAGCGAGTTGGCCGAGGCCGGGGCCACGCACAGCAGGTCGCAGCGGCGCGCCAGCTCGAGGTGCGAGATCGGGTCGTGCTCGGGCGCGGGGTCGCCCGGGAAGGCGCCGCGGGCGGGATCGCGCTCGAACTCGTCGACCAGGACGGGCGCGCCGGTGACGCCCTCGAAGGTCGCCTTGCCCACGAATCGCAGGCTGGCGGGCGTCTGGATCACGCGCACGGAATGGCCGGCGCCGGTGGCGAGCCGCACGAGCTCGACCGCCTTATAGGCGGCGATCCCCCCGGAAACACCCAACAAGAGACGCGCCACGACAGGTAGATGCTACCCCGTGGAGGGCGGCGCCTGGCAAGGAAGAAGGAGCGACGCGTGCGCGAGCACGCGAGCGACTGATGACGCCGCCAGGAGCCGATCCTGCGCGGGGTAGCGCTACCTGTAGCGGTACTTGATCTTGCCGGCAGCTACCTCTTCAAGAGCGATCTTGAGGTAGTTCTTCGAGCCGGTCTCGACCATGGGCGGCGGGTACTCGTCGAAAGTGCCCTCGCCGAGGTTGTGGTAGTACGAGTTGATCTGCCGAGCGCGCTTGGCGGCGACGAGTACGCACGCGTAGTGCGAGTCGACCTGCTCGAGCAGCTTGTCCAGGCGGGGCTTGACCATCATCAGGAGCTACATGGTAGCGGCAAGCTCGACGAGCTCATCGAGCGCGCGCTCCAGGTCGTCGTTCACGACCACCTTCGAGAACTCCTCCTGGGCCGCCAGCTCGCGCGGCGCGACGTCCAAGCGGTCGCGGATCTGCTCGGGGGTGTCGGACCCCCTCGAGCGCAGCCGCTCCTCGAGCGCCTCGAGGCTGGGCGGCGCGATGAACACCTGCCGCGCCTCGGGGAGCGTCTCCCTGATCTGGCGCGCGCCCTGGAGGTCGATCTCGAGCACGATCCCGCTGGCGGGCCGCTCCAGCTCGGAGCGCAGCGTGCCGTAGCGGTTGCCGGCGTAGACGGCGTGCTCCACGAATTCGCCGCGCTCGACCCGGTCGTGGAACTCCTCGGACGTGAGGAAGTGGTAGTCGCGCCCGTCCACCTCGCCGGGCCGCGGCGGCCGCGTGGTGGCGGACACCGACAGCTCCAGGCCGGGGACGCGCTCGAGCAGGCCCTTGATCAGCGTCCCCTTGCCGACGCCGGACGGTCCCGTGATTACGAGGGGCGGAGTGTCTATCGCCGCAGGTACGAGACCAGCTCGTTGCGCTGGCGCTCGGAGAGGCCGCCGATCGTCTTGCTCGGCGAGATTCGGCAGTGCGTGAGGATGCGGTTCACCTTCACCCGGCCGTACTTCGGGACCGCCAGCAGGAGGTCGAAGACCTTGGCCGTTTGCAGGTAATCCGGCGGATCGAGCAGCAGCCCGTGGATCTTCGTGCGGCCCGCCTTCAGGTCCCGCTTGAGCCGCGCGCGCCGCGTGCGGATCTCATTCGCCCGCTTGAGCGCCTCCATCCGCTGGGTCAGCGACCGCTCGGGGGCAAGGCCCGCGTGCTGCTTGGTCGCGGGCGGATTGGGAGCGGCCGGCATGGGCGGCGACGATACACAAGATCGACCTCCCATCGACCCCACAAACGCAAAAAATCCGCGAATTCATCTAGACCTCGACCTGAGCTTGAGCCGGGTTCCGGTTGCTTGAGCGTTTTACGTTGCTTTGCAGGCTTTTTCTATGCGTCTCTTGTAAAGCCGCCCCAGAAGTTCCCGCACGTTACGGGAAAACGGGCAGCGCTCTTCCCCGATTTGGGGCAAGCTCACGCAAAGCCTGCAGCTCGGCGCCGATCCGGCGGCCCGCGGCCGGGTCACGGAAGCTCTCGGTGCCCACCGCGACGCAGTGCGCGCCGACCGCCAGGAAGTCGGCCGCGTGGCGCCCGGAGGAGATGCCGCCCATGCCGATCACGGGTATCGCGACCCGCTTCGAGACGGCTTGGACCTGCTCAAGGGCGATCGCCCGGACCGCCGGGCCGGAGACCCCGCCGCTGCCACCGCCGAGCCAGGGGCGGCGCGTGGCGGGATCGAGCGCCATGCCTTTCAGGGTGTTGATCAGCGACACCGCGTCGGCTCCGGCGTCCTCCGCGGCTGACGCGACGGCGGCGGGATCGGTGGCGTTGGGGGTCAGCTTCACCACCAGCGGCTTCTCGCAGAGCGGGCGCAGCCGCTCGACCGCGCGGGCGGTCTCGGACGGGTCCGCGCCCATGATCAGCCCGGTCTCGACGTTCGGGCACGACACGTTCAGCTCGATCATCGCCACCTCGTCGCGCGGCCCAACGCGCTCCACCAGCGTCGCCAGCTCGTCGCGGCTGAAGCCCATCACCGAGACCACCAGCGGCACGGGCAGCTCGGCCAGCTGCGGGAGGTCCGTCTGGAGGAAGCCCTCGAGCCCCTTGTTCGGCAGCCCGATCGAGTTGATCAGCCCGGCGGGCGTCTCCCAGAGCCGCGGCGGCGGATTCCCCTCCCGAGGCTCAAGAGTGATCGTCTTCGAGACGAAGGCATCGAATGGGAACCGCTCGAGCAGCGCATCCCCAAACGCCCGCCGCGCAGCGATGGTATCGAACGTCCCGGAGCCGTTGAGCACCGGACCGGCGAGCTCGATTCCACACAGGTTCGTCACGCGTCCAGCGCAGTCTCGAGCTGATCCGCGTCCAGCACCGGCCCATCCAGGCACAACCGCACGTAGCCGGACCTGGTCGGCACCACGCACCCAAAGCACGCCCCGAACCCACACGCCATCCCCGACTCCATCGCCAGCTGGGCCGGGCAACGATGGGAGGTGCAGAGCAGGCGCACGGCCTCGAGCATCGGGGGCGGGCCGCAGGCGAACACAGTGGCCTGCCCTCCAACGTCCTCGATCCGCTCGCGCAGCAGCTCGGTGACGAGCGCGTGGCGGCCGGCGGAGCCGTCGTCGGTGGCCACCTCCACCGCCCCCCGGAACAGGCCGGCGGCCTCGGCGAACTCGGCGGAGCGAAAGCCCAGCAGGGCCTGCGGCCCCACCTCGCCGGGCGCGCCCGGCCCGGCCGCGCCGATCAGCTCGTCCTGGAGGCAGAGGACCGGCGCGATGCCGATGCCGCCGCCCACGAGCAGCGGCGGGCAGCTCTCGGCGGCCGGCCGGAAGCCGCTCCCGAGCGGCCCCACGAGCGCCAGCCCCTCCCCCGGCTCGAGCCGCGCCAGGCGCTCGGTGCCGGGTCCGATCGCCTCCAGCAGGAACGACAGCTCGACCCCGTCCGGAGTGGGCTGCGCCCGCGCGTATGAGAAGGCGCGCGGCAGGTAGGGGCGCTCGTCGCCTCCCCCACCCCAGCCCTCGGCGGCTGCCAGCATGTAGAACTGCCCCGGCTGTGGATCGGCGGGACCGTCCGGGTCGAGCGCGGTGATCAGGCTGTAGGCGCCGATCCGCTCGTTCGCGGTGACCGGCGCGACGCGGCGCTCCGGCGGCGCGAGCGTCCGCGGCTGCGCCGAGGCCTCCGCGGTCACCCCGTCCTGGCCTCCTCGGGCTTGGCCGCCAGGTGCGGGTGCAGCTCCTGGAGCGAGATCACGTCCGGCTCGCCCGAGCGCCGCGCCCTGATTGCGCGCTGGGCGGCGCTGGCGCCGCTCATGGTTGTGATGCACGGGATGCCGCGGCGCACGGCGGCGCGCCGGATCTCGTAGCCGTCGGCGCGCGCGCCCGAACCCGTCGGGGTGTTGATCACCAGGTCGACCTCGCCGTCCTCGATGCGGTCCACCACGTTCGGCGAGCCCTCGGTGAGCTTCTTGATGCGCTCCACCGGCACGCCCATGCGGCGGATCGCGCCGGCGGTGCCGCCCGTGGCGAGCACCTTGAAGCCGAGGTCGTGCAAGGAGGCCGCGAGCTGGGTGGCGGCCGGCTTGTCGCCGTCGGTGACCGAGATGAACACGCTGCCCGAGGCGGGCAACACCGCCCCGGCGGCCGCCTGCGCCTTGCCGAACGCTGCCGGGTAGTCGGAGGCCACGCCCATCACCTCGCCGGTGGACTTCATCTCGGGGCCTAGCAGGGAGTCGGCGCGCGGGAAGCGGTCGAAGGGCAGCACCGCCTCCTTGACCGACACGTGTCGCGGTGGGCCGGGCAGCTCCGGCTCGATGTCCTCCAGGCGCTCGCCCAGCATCAGCCGGCAGGCGAGCTTCGCCAGCGGCACGCCGATCGCCTTAGACACGAACGGCACCGTTCGCGAGGCGCGCGGGTTGGCCTCGATCACGTACAGCTCCTCGTCGCCGTAGACGGCGAACTGGATGTTGATCAGCCCGATCACGCCCAGCCGCAGCGCGATCGCCTCGGTGGCCTTCTCGACCTGGCGCACCATGTCGGGGCCGAGCGACATCGCCGGGATCACGCAGGCGGAGTCGCCGGAGTGCACCCCGGCCTCCTCGACGTGCTGCATGATCGCCCCGATGCGCAATCGCGAGCCGTCGCAGAGCGCGTCCACGTCGATCTCGATGGCGTTCTCGAGGAATCGGTCGAGGAAGATTGTGCGCTGTCCCCCGTCGCCGTTGGTGCGCTTCAGGTAGTCGGCCAGCGCGTCGCGGGAGTAGCAGATCTCCATCGCCCTTCCGCCGAGCACGTAGCTCGGCCGGACCAGCAGCGGGTAGCCCACGCCGTCGGCCACGGTGAGCGCCTCCTCCGAGCCCGTGGCGGTGGCGTACGGCGGGCCCTTCAGGCCAAGCTCGTCGAGCATCGCGCCGAAGCTCGGCCGGTCCTCGGCCATGTGGATCGACTCCACCCGGGTGCCGAGCAGCGGCACCCCGGCGTCGGCCAGCTCCGCGGCCAGCTTGAGCGGCGTCTGGCCGCCGAACTGGACGATCACGCCCTCGGGCCGCTCCAGCTCGATCACGCCGAGCACATCGGAGAGCGTGAGCGGCTCGAAGTAGAGCCGGTCGCTCGTGTCGTAGTCGGTGGAGACCGTCTCCGGGTTGCAGTTGATCATTACCGCGTCGCGGCCCGACTCGCGCACTGTCATCGCGGCGTGGACGCAGCAGTAGTCGAACTCGATGCCCTGGCCGATGCGGTTTGGCCCCGAGCCGAGGATGACCACGCTCTCGCGGTCGCCGCGCTTGACCTCGTGGGCGGCGTGGCGCTCCCAGCCCGAGTAGAAGTAGGGCGTCTCGGCCTCGAACTCGGCTGCGCAGGTGTCCACCGACTTGAAGGAGCGCTCCAGCCCGGCCTCCGGGTCCTCGCCGCGCGCGAGCGCCGCCATCTCGGCCATGTACCAGGGGTCGATGCCGGTGCGCCGGCACAGCTCCTGCTCGGACTCGCCGCGCCGGACGGCCTCGAAGAGCAGCTCGAAGCGGTCGTGCGACGGGATCTCGAGCGCCTCGAGCAGGTCGTCCGGGAAGGCCGGGGTCACGTCCAGCTCGCGCGAGCGCATGGCCTTCACGAAGGCCTGCTTGAAGGTGCGGCCGATCGCCATGGCCTCGCCCACCGACTGCATGTAGGTGGAGAGCTTGCCGGTGGCGCCGGGGAACTTCTCGAAGGCGAAGCGCGGCCACTTGACGACCACGTAGTCGATCGCCGGCTCGAAGCTGGCCGGCGTCTTGCGTGTGATGTCGTTGTCGATCTCCTCGAGCGCGTAGCCCACGGCCAGCCGGGCGGCGATCTTGGCGATCGGGAAGCCCGTGGCCTTGGACGCGAGCGCCGAGCTCCGCGACACGCGCGGGTTCATCTCGATCACGACGATCTCGTCGGTCTCCGGGTTGACCGCGAACTGGATGTTCGAGCCGCCGGTCTCCACGCCCACCGCGCGGATCACGGTCAGGGCCTGGTCGCGCAGCTTCTGGAACTGGGCGTCCGACAGCGTCTGCTGCGGGGCGACGGTGACCGAGTCGCCCGTGTGCACGCCCATCGGGTCGATGTTCTCGATCGAGCAGACGATGACCACGTTGTCGTTGCGGTCGCGCATCACCTCGAGCTCGAACTCGCCCCAACCGATCACCGACTCCTCCACCAGCACCTGGCCGATCGGGCTGGCCGCGAGGCCCTCGCCCACGATCTGGCGGAACTCGGCGTCGTCGCGGGCGATGCCGCCGCCCTGGCCACCCATGGTGAAGCCGGGTCGGATGATCGCGGGCAGGCCGACCTTGGCGAGCGCGCGCTCGGCGTCGCGCATCGAGCTGACGGCCGCGCTGCGCGGCACGCGCAGGCCGGCCCCCTCCATCGTCGCGCGGAACAGGTCGCGGTCCTCGGCGCGGCGGATGGCGTCGTAGTCTGCCCCGATCAGCTCGACCCGGTGGCGCCCAAGCGTGCCGTCCTCCGACAGCGCGCGGGCCAGGTTCAGCGCCGTGCCGCCGCCCAGCGTGGGCAGCAGCGCGTCGGGCTGCTCGCGCTCGATCACCTTCGCGACCGAAGCCGGGTTCAGCGGCTCGATGTAGGTGGCCGTGGCGAACTCGGGGTCGGTCATGATCGTGGCCGGGTTCGAGTTCACGAGCACCACCTGGTAGCCCTCCTCGAGCAGCACCTTGCAGGCCTGCGCGCCGGAGTAGTCGAACTCGGCGGCCTGGCCGATCACGATCGGGCCGGAGCCGATCACGAGGATCTTCTTGAGGTCGTCGCGCCTAGGCACCGGCGGCCTCCGTGCCGAGCACGTGGACCTGGCCCTCCGCGAAGGCCTCCGCGCGGTCTGCGTAGTAGCGCCGCATGCCGTCGTAGCCCTCGTAGCGGCCGCCCTCCAAGCCGCCGATGACGGCCGGGGTCCAGACAATCTCGGGATCCAGGATCTGCTCCAGCGCCGCGAGCATTGCGTCCGGACCCCGGTTGTGCGTCTCGAACAGGTTCCGCACCCGCTCCTCGTTGCGCGTCCCGACCTCGTTCAGGACGACTCCAATCGCTGCTGCAGGTTCGCCTTGACCGCCGGCCACTCGTCGTCGATCACGCTGTAGTAGGCCGAGTCGCGCTGGCCGACGCCCCGGATGATCTTGTGCTTCCGGAAGATGCCCTCGAACTGCGCGGGCAGCGCGGCGAGCGCGCCGCGCGAGCGCTCGTTGCGGGCGTCGGTCTTGAACTCGACGCGGCGGCAGCCCAGGTCCTCGAAGGCGTGCGTGAGCATGAGCAGCTTGGCCTCGACGTTGGCTCCGCTGCGCCAGGCCGACGGCGTGAGCCAGGTCCAGCCGATCTCGACCTTCAGGTCGGGCTCGGAGAGCGACAGGTAGCGGCTGCTCCCGATCGCCCTGCCGCTGGCGACGTCGACCGTCGCGAAGGCACACTCGACCCCCGCCGCGGAGGCCTCGAGCGCCTCGGTCATCCATTCGTGGAAGCGCTCGCGGCTGACGGCGGCGTACTCGTCGATCCAGCGCCAGACGCGCTCGTCGGAGCCCGCCACGAAGAGGTCGGCCTCGTGCTCAGGCGCCAGCGGCTCCATCGCAACGCGCTCGCCCTCGAGCCGCCGCTCGAGACCCGGCCAGGTGGCCGCGGTCACGGTCACGCGGGCACTCCGTCGAGGAAGCGGTCGAAGAGGTAGAGCGAGTCGTGCGGCCCGGGGCCGGCCTCCGGGTGGTACTGGACCGTGGACGCCGGCACGTCCTTGAGCACCAGGCCCTCGACCGTTCGGTCGTAGAGGTTGAGCTGCGACAGCTCGGCCGCGCCGAAGTCGGTGTCCCAGCGCACGGGCTCGTCGCCCTCGATCGTGCGCGCGCCACCGGGGCCGAGCACCGCGAAGCCGTGGTTCTGCGACGTGATGTCGATGCGGCCGGTCTCGAGGTCCTTGACCGGGTGATTGGCGCCGCGATGGCCGAAGGGCAGCTTGAAGGTGTCGAGCCCCACCGCCCGGCAGAGCAGCTGGTGGCCCAGGCATATGCCCCAGACGGGCACCTTGCCGATCACCCCGCGCACGTTCTCGACCACGTAGTCGAGCGCGGCGGGGTCGCCGGGACCGTTCGCGAGGAAGACCGCGTCGGGGTCGCGGGCCAGCAGCTCGTCCGCTGTCGTGGTGCAGGGATGCAGCTCCAGGCGCACGCCGCGCTCGCGCAGGTTGCGCACGCTCGAGTCCTTGATGCCCGTGTCGATGCCGACCACCAGCGGGCCCGGATTGTCGGGGTCGAGGATCACCGGCTGGGCGGGCGTGACCTCGCGGGCGAGGTCCTGGCCCTCCATCCGCGGCTCTGCCTCGATCCGCTCGCGGGCCTCGCTCTCCGGCATGTCCGCCGGAAAGAGCCCGCCGCGCATCGCGCCCTTGTCGCGGATCTGGCGGACCAGGGCGCGCGTGTCCACGCCGCTCAGCGCCGGGACCCCGCAGTCGGCCAGCCAGGTGAGCCAGCCGTTCTCGGCGTGCGGGGCGTCCTCGCGGTCCACCCCCTCGCGCATGATCACCGCGCGGGCGTGCACCTTGTCGGACTCCATGTTCGCCTGGGCGACTCCGTAGTTGCCGATCAGCGGGTAGGTGAACACGATCAGCTGGCCGCGGTAGCTCGGGTCGGTGACGGCCTCCTGGTAGCCCGACATCGCGGTGTTGAAGACGACCTCGCCCGTTGCCGCGACCGGGGCGCCGACCGAGTCGCCGTCGAAGCGCGTGCCGTCCTCGAGCAGGAGATAGCTCTGCTCTCTGCCCTCTGCCCTCTGCTCTCTCACACGGCCCCCAAGGCGAACGACCGCTCTCGATACGCCACCGAGCCGGCGGCGATCGTCATGCGCACGCGGCCGGTCAGGCTGCGGCCGTCGAAGGCGCAGTTCGTGGAGCGGCTCTCGTAGCCCGCCTCCCCCACGAGCCACTCGGCGTCGAGGTCCACCAGGCAGACGTCGGCCGGCGAGCCCTTGGCCAGCGAGGGCGTGGGCAGACCGAACGCCTGCCCGCCGCAGGTCATGCGCTCGATCAGGGTGCCGAGCTCGAGAATGCCCGTGACCACCAGTCCGGTGTGCAGCGCGGCGAACGAGGTCTCCAGGCCAGTCACGCCCATGGGAGCGACCTCGAACGGTTGCTCCTTCTCCTCGCGGGCGTGCGGGGCGTGGTCGGTGGCCACGCAGTCGATCACGCCCGAGCGCAGGCCCGCGATGAGCGCCTCCCGGTCGGCCTCCGAGCGCAGCGGCGGGTTCATCTTGGCGTTGGTGTCGAGCGTGCGCACGGCCTCCTCGGTGAGCAGCAGGTGGTGCGGGGTCGCCTCGCAGGTCACCTTCACGCCGGCCTGCTTGGCGTGCGCGACTACCTCCACCGTCTCGCGCGCGGAGAGATGCTGCACGTGGATGCGCCCCTGCTCGTATGCCGCCAGCGCGCAGTCGCGCGCCACCATGGCCGACTCGGACACCGACGGGATGCCGGCGAGTCCGAGCAGCGCGGACATGTCGCCCTCGTGCATCACGCCCTTGCCCGACAGCGAGGGGTCCTCCTCGTGCAGAGCGAGCGTGCGGCCGGCCAGTCGCTGGTACTGGAGCGCCTGGTGCATGACGCCGGCCGAGCGCACCGGCAGGCCGTCGTCGGTGAAGCCGGCCGCTCCGGCGTCGGCCAGCTCGGCCATCTCGGTGAGCTGCTCGCCGCGCTGGCCGACCGTGATGGCGGCCATGAAGCCGGTTGGCACGCGGGCCTCGGCGCGGGCGCGCTCGCGCAGTGCCTGCAGCACCGGCGCGGAATCCACCACCGGGGCGGTGTTCGGTTGCGCGACGATCGCGCAGAAGCCGCCGGCGGCCGCGGCGCGCGTGCCGGAGTCGATGTCCTCCTCGTCCTCGCGGCCGGGCGTGCGCAGGTGCACGTGCGGGTCGACGAAGGCAGGGAAGGCATGCAGCCCCTGGGCCTCCACCACCTCGGCGCCCTCCGGCGCCTCGAGCGAGTCGCCGATCTCGGCCACGTGGCCGTCGCGGATCAGCAGGTCGGCCGCCTGGTCGATGCCGGCGCGCGGGTCGAACAGCCGCGCGCCGCGCAAAAGGATCGTGGCCGGCGGGCCACCCGCGTGGTCGAGCGCGGCGCCGCCCGCTGTGGCCGAGCCGGCGCGACCGGCGTCGGCGGGGCGGGCGGCCTCGGGGCCACTGCTTCCGTTCTCGCCCGGGCCGCTCATGCCGGCTGGGGCTCCGTGGTCTCGCCCACCGGGCCGGGCGCGCCGGCCTGCGGCCCGCCGCGGCCACCGGTGAGCAGCTCGTAGAGGACCGCCATCCGCACGACCACGCCGGACTCGACCTGCTCGGTGATCAGCGCCTGCGGCGAGTCGATCACCTCGGCGGCAAGCTCGACGCCGCGGTTCACCGGGCCGGGGTGCATCAGCAGCTGGTTCGGACCCAGCCGGCGGCCGTCGATCTGGTAGCGCGCGGCGTACTCGCGCAGCGAGGGCACGTAGCTGCCGTCCATGCGCTCGTGCTGCATCCGCAGCGCGTAGACCACGTCGGCCTCGCCGAGCTCGTCGAGCGTGTAGCGCACGCGGCAGCCGAGCGTCTCGATGCCGCGCGGGATCAGGGTGGGCGGCCCGCAGACCGTGACCTCGCAGCCCATCCGGCCGAAGGCGAGGATGCCGGAGCGCGCCACGCGGCTGTGCAGCACGTCGCCGACGATCCAGATCTTCAGGCCGTCGAGCGCGCCGGCACGGCGCCTCAGCGCGTAGAGGTCGAGCAGCGCCTGGGTGGGGTGCTCGTGCTTGCCGTCGCCGGCGTTGATCACCGACGCCGGCGTCCAGCGCGCCACCAGCGCGGCGGCGCCCACCTCGGGCGAGCGGATCACGATGGCCGCGGGGTCGTAGGCCGACAGCGTCTGCACGGTGTCCTTGAGCGACTCGCCCTTGTCCACCGCGGAGCCGAGCGCCTTGATGCTCACGAGGTCGGCGGAGAGCCGCTTGGCCGCCAGCTCGAACGAGGAGCTGGTGCGCGTGGAGGCCTCGTAGAAGAGGTTGATCACGGTGCGGCCGCGCAGCGTCGGCACCTTCTTGATCTCGCGCCCCGAGACCTCGGCGAAGCTCTCGGCGCGGCCGAGGATGCGCTCGATGTCGTCGCGCGAGAGGTCGTCGATCGAGAGCAGGTGGCGCCTCATGCCGCGACCCCCGCGTCGCCGATGGCGATCTCGTCGATGCCGTCGAGCTCCTGCACCCTTACGTTCACGCGCTCGTGGCTGGCGGTCGGGAGGTTCTTGCCCACGTAGTCGGGGCGGATGGGCAGCTCGCGGTGCCCGCGGTCGGCCAGCACCGCCAGCTGCACCTTGCTGGGGCGGCCGTAGTCGAAGAGGGCGTCGATCGCGGCCCGGACCGTGCGGCCCGTGTAGAGCACGTCGTCCACCAGCACGATCGTGGCGTCCTCGACGGGGAAGTCGATGTGCGAGGCGTGGACGGTCGGCTGCGAGCGCCGCAGCGAGACGTCGTCGCGGTAGAAGGAGATGTCGATGTCGCCGAGCGGCACCGGCTCGCCGACCAGCTCGGCCACCAGGTCGCGCACGCGCCCGGCCAGCACGGCGCCGCGACGGTGGATCCCGACGACCGCAATGCCCTCGCCGCCCGTCTTCTCGACGATCTCGTGTGCGATGCGCTGAAGCGTGCGCCGCACGTCCTCGCGGTCGAGGACCGTCCTCTCGGTCATCACCTGCCCCTTCCTGGCCTCACCGGACCTGGTTAAAGGAACGACTTCGATGAAGGTATCAGCCGGGCGGGACGGCGGCCGGGTGTTCGTCGCCGCGCACGTGCGTGGGCTCCCCACGTTCCGGGAAGGGCAGCTCGACGCGGTCGAAGTCGCGCGGCACGACGGTGTTCGCGAACAGCTCGCGGGCCTCGTCGCGCAGCTCGCCGCCGGCGTAGCGCGGCGACACGTGCGTGAGCGCGAGCAGCGCCACCTCGGCGTCGGCGGCCATCTGCGCCGCCTGGCGCGCCGTCGAGTGGCGAGTCTCGGCCGCGCGCTCGGCCTCCTCCTCCATGAAGGTCGCCTCGTGCACCAGCAGGTCCGCGCCGAAGGCCACCGCCCGGGTCATCTCGCACGGCGCGGTGTCGCCGGTCAGCACGAGCTTCCGCCCGCGCCGCGCCTCACCCATCACCTGCTCGGGCGCTACGCCGTTGACGGTCTCGCCGCGCTGCAGGCGCCCGAAGTCCGGGCCCGGCGCCACGCCCAGCTCCTCCGCGCGCGCGGGGTCCAGGTGGCCGGGGCGCTCGCGCTCCACGAGGGCGTAGCCCAGCGACCCGGCGGCGTGCTCCACCGCGAAGGCGGCGATCCGGTAGCCGTCGCGCTCCAGCTCGTCGTTGGGCTCGAGCTCGTGGAGCTCCACCGGGAAGGTCGTGCGTCCGATCACCGGCCGTAGCGCGCGAAACAGCTGGCCCAGGCCCCGTGGCCCGTACACGTCGAGGGGGCGCTCGCGGCCGCGCAGGCTGAAGGTCTTCAGCATGCCCGGCAGGCCCAGCACGTGGTCGGCGTGGAAGTGGGTGAGGAAGACCTCCTCCAGCTCGATCAGCCCGACCGAGCGCACCAGCTGGCGCTGCGTGCCCTCGCCGCAATCGAACAGCAGCCGCTCGCCGCCGCGGCGCACGAGCGTGGCCGGCAGCCCGCGCCGCGCCGTGGGCGCGGAGCCGGCGGTGCCGACGAAGAGCACGTCGAGGTCCATCCGCCTATCTTGCCGCGACCCGGTGGCCCGCCGCTTCCAGCGCGCTCGTCGCGCTCTCCACGTCGGACTCCCGCACCAGCACGTAATCGGTGTCGTAGGTCGCCAGCGGGAACAGCGGCACGCCGGCGTCGGCCAGCGGCCCCGCGATCGAGGCGAGCACCCCGACGGCCGCGTGGTCGAGCGGGCCGCGCACCTTGAGCGCCCGCCAGCCCTGCGACACCTGGTTCGCGCCGGGCGGCGCGTCCTCCTCGGCGCACACCACCGACAGCTCGTCCGCCGTGCGGGTGACGGAAAACAGCCCGCTGGCGGCCGCGAGGTCGCTCTCGTCGCCGGCATCGAGGCGGCAGACCGCCAGCCTGTCCGGCAGCAGCTCCAGTTCCACGGCTACACCTCCACGAGCTCGCGCCGATCCGAAGGGCTGCGGCCCCTACCGGTCGCCTGCGCCTCGGCTGCAGTCGCGCCCCAGCCCCGCCGCAAGCGCAGGAAGGGGCGCTCGATCAAACCGTAGCTGGCGAACGCCCAAATGATGCACGCCGGTACGGCCACCGCAAGCAGCTTTGGAAACGACTGGATGGAGTAATGCTCGGACAGCTTCTGGACTATCAGGACGTGCCATACGTAGAGGCTGTACGAGGCCACGCCGAGCATCGCCAGCGGACGCCAGGAGAGCACGCGGGTAACCCGCTCGTTGCGCAGCGGCAGCACCACCGCGCCCACCAGCAGGAACGAGGCCACCAGCGCGGGGCGGCCCTTGGCGTCGACGAAGGCGATCGCCAGCCACGCCGCTATCGCGCCCCCGCACCAGAGCTCCGCTGCTCCCAGTGGCCCAGCCAACAGCCGCGGCGGTCGCCGCTCCCAGCGCAGGCGCAGGAGGGCGAGGGTCATACCGACAGTAAAGAAGACGAAGCAGCTCGGGAAGGAGTCGCGCAGCAGGGGCCTCGGGTCCACCCGGTCGTACAGGGTGACCCACCGCAACGTCAGGCTGGCCACTCCAAGCAGCGCCACGACGCCGAGGGCCCGAGTGAGGGACTCGCGCCCCAGTCGCGCGATCAGCAACGCCAGCAACGGGAGGAGCGCGTAGAACTGGACCTCGAGCACGAGCGTCCAGAGAACGGGGTTCACCCAATGCGAGGTCGTGGTCGAGAAGTTCTCGCTGAAGGTCCCGAACATCAGGATGTTGTGGCCGCTCAAGTCGTGCTGTATGAGCATGTAGACCAGCAGGGATATGTAGTAGAGCGGCAGTATTCGCAGCGCCCTGTTCGCCGCATAGCGGCGCACGTCGATCCGGCGCCCAGCGGCGAACGCCTGCTTCGCGAAGGGCAGGTAGAGCAGATAGCCCGACAGCGCGAAGAAGATGTAGACGGACGACGAGCCGCTGACGACCAGGCGCTGCAGCACCCCCTTGGCGGGTCCGGGATCGCGGCCGTGGAAGTAGCGCGCAGAGACGTACGTGTGGGCTACCACGACACCGAGCGCGGCAAGAGCGCGCAGGGATTCGACGGCCGCCGACCGCGTTTCGCCCGCCTGCGTGACGCGCTCGGCCGGCTCCCTTCCGTCAGACATGGTCCGGCTACACCTCCACGAGCTCGAAAGCCACGTGAGCGTGTTCTACCCGACCGACGCCCATCGTGTGGGCCGGTGACCGCCGCCGCTCGGTCGGGCTGCCCGGGTTGAAGATCTGAAAGCCGCCGGCCTCCTCGTGGAACGGCATGTGCGAGTGCCCGAACACGAGCGCGTCGGCCCGCTCGCCGAAGCGCTCCCGCATCCGCTCGAGCCGCCCCGCGGCCCGCCCGGCGTTGTGCAGCATCGCGATCCGCGCGCCGCCCGCCTCGACCACGCGCTCCTCGGGCAGCAGCCGGGTGAGCTCGAAGTCGTCCACGTTCCCGTAGACGGCGTGCAGCGGCGGCCCGATCGCCTCGATCTCCCGGTACACGGCCGCGGTCATGAAGTCACCGGCGTGCAGCAAGAGGTCGGCGGCCCGGATGCGCTCCAGGCACGCTTCCGGCAGGCACCGCTCGCCCCGCGGCATGTGGGTGTCGGAGATCACGGCGATCAGCACGACCATGCAGCATTGTGAGGGCTAGGCTGCCCGCGGTGCCGAACGTCGACGAGCTCTTGGAGGCGGCGCGCTCACGCCTCGACCGCCTCGACCCCGCCGAGGCGCAGGCCGCGCGGGACGAGGGCGCTCTCCTGATCGACATCCGCTCCGATTCCCAGCGCGCGGCGGAGGGCGTCGTCCCCGGCGCGGCCTTCGTGCCGCGCAACGTACTCGAGTGGCGGCTCGACCCCGCCTCGCCGCACAACGATCCCGCGCTCGCAAGGCCCGAACGGCGCATCGTGCTGATGTGCGACGAGGGCTACCAGTCGAGCCTCGCGGCAGCGGCGCTGCAGGAGCTCGGCCTCCCCCACGCGACCGATCTTGCGGGCGGCTTTCAGGCCTGGCGGGGCGCCGGCCTGCCCGTCGACCGGCCCTAGACCGGCACGCGTGCTCCCGCGGCGTCCCCGCGGCGAACCGGCGCTCGAGCGCGTCGGCTCCGTTCTCCGCGTTGGCGCTCCAGCGCCGGCGCCAGCGCAGGAAGGGCCGTTCGATCAGAGCGCGCGCAGGGATTCGATGGCCGCCGATTGCGGCTCACCGGCCTGCATCACCCGGCCGACCGGAGGGAGACGGTTTGAGTTCATCGACATGCGGCGAGCGACCCGGCCGGGGGCCGGGGCGCTCGCCTGCTCATGTCATCTCAGGGCAGGGCGGTCAGCCCTTTGCCTTCACCTCACAGGTTCGGGAGACCTTCTCGCCGTCGGCCCGCTTGGCCACGTCGTTGCCGGCGCCGCACGAGAACACGTCACGGCCCGTGCCGCCCACGAGCACGTCGCCGCCCGGTCCACCGGACAGGCGATCGGCACCCGAGTTTCCCTTGAGGGTGTCGAAACCGTCCCCGCCGATCAGGTGATCCTTGCCGGAGCCGCCGCTGAGCCGGTCGTTGCCGGTCCGGCCATCGAGCACGTCGTTGCCGCGGCCACCCGAGAGGCGGTCGTCGCCCAGGCCGGACCTGAGGCGGTCGTTGCCGTTCCCGCCGGAGAGGCTGTCGTTGCCCCCCGTGTCGGTCAGCTTGTCGTTGCCGTTGCCGCCGATCAGCGTGTCGGATCTGTAGTCGCCCTTGGCGCCAGCGCCGTCGCCCTCCAGCGTGTCGTTTCCGTCGCCGGTGTTGATCACGTCGGAGCCTCGACCACCTGACACGGTGTCGTCGCCACCGCCGGTGTCGATCTGATCGTCCCCGTCGAGTGCATCGACCTCGTCCACCCCGGGCGTCCCGACGATCACGTCAGGTCCCTTGGTGCCGATGATCAGGAGCTCTCCGTCGTGCTCCAGGCACTGCACGTTGGGGCTGGTCCCGGTCGGGCACGGCACGGGCTCGTGGCCCATCGCCGTTCCGGCGAAGACCGACAGGCCCAGCACTGCTCCCGTGGCGACCAGCGCCGCCGGCATACGCAAATAACGATTGCTTCTCATAAAGCCTCCTTCAAAGGTGGCCCGGGGCTTGCCCGGGCGCGCGTTCGCGGCGTCGGCGCCGCGCCTATGGGAGGCAGGCAGGAGGCCCGCGGGGCGCGAGGTGGCGCCCGACGGGCCGGGTGCGCGGCAATACGAAGTCGGTGGGCAGCCGGACCGGGCGCCGCCTGGTGGCGAGTCGCTCAGAGCGCGAGCCGCGGGCGAGGACAACCGCTGCGCCTCGCAGCAGGAGCGCGATGAGCGCCGCGATCCCGAGCGCGAGCAGGAACGCGATCCAGCCGCCGTTCGCGAGCAGGCCGGAGAGGCCCGCCGGGTGCTGGCTCGAGAGCAGGCGCTCGGACAGCTCCTGGGCCGTGTAGATGGTGCACAGGACGCCGTATCCGAGCAGCCACGAGCGCGCGAACGACCAAGGCCTGGCCGGAGCACCGGCGGACGTCGCGCCCCTTGCGCGCCGCAGCTCGACGCCGAAGAGCGCGACCCCGGCCACGAGCATCGCCAGGACCAGCAGGACGACCAGAGAGAAGTACTCGTGTCCGGTCTTGTTGAAGATCTCGTGCCAGCCACCGCCGTAGCCGAGGATGTACCGGCCCTGGTGGACTACCAGGGCTCCCAGGGCAAGGAGCGCCGCCGCGCGCACGTGGCGCGCCAGGGGGCCGGATCGGTGATTGGCGTTGAAAGACATCTCCGCTCACCTGACAACGTTGCCGAGACCCTTGAAGTTGCGCCCCGAGTGCGCGTTGGGGCGCTTAGACTGGGCTGGCAGGCGCCCGTAGCTCAGTGGATAGAGCGCTGCCCTCCGGAGGCAGAAGTCGCAAGTTCGAATCTTGCCGGGCGCGTGGCTGGCGCGAAAGCCAAACCGCATCTAGGGTGGGCTCGCGGCTGGACTGGAGCCTCGCGCGACTCTCCTTCCGCGCCGCCCCTACGCGCAAGAGGTCCATGCCCTACTTCAGATGTCCGATCTGCGCCCTCGTGGCGCACGCCCCCGACGAGGAAGCCGCAATCAGCTGCCCACGCTGCCGAGCCTTGAGCCGGGAATCGCAGCTGCTACCGCTCGAGGAGTCCATGCGGCGCGTCGACGTCCCACGCGAACAGGAGCCCCGGCCCGCGGCGTAGGAAGCTGCTTGGGAGGCAAGATACTCCCTCCGGAATCCGGCCTTAGCGGCGCAACGCCAGCGCCGCCCGCGTCATGCCCGCAAGCCCCAGCACGGCATCCCGGGCCGCGCGGTTGACGGCGGTCATGTTCACGAACCCGTGCACCAGGCCGGGCGCGCGCCGCAGCGCCACCGGCACACCGGCCGCCCGCAGCGCGGCCGCGTAGGCCTCGCCCTCGTCGCGCAGCGGGTCGAAGGCGCCGGTGACCACGATCGAGGGCGGCAGGCCCGCGAGGTCGGGCGCGAGCAGCGGCGACAGGCGTGGGTCGGCCGGGTCCGCGCCGGTACCACCGAAGTAGTTCTCGTCGAACCAGCGGCGGCGGTCGCTCGTGAGGAAGAAGCCGTCGGCGAAGAGCTCGCGCGAGCGCGTGCCGCCGGTCAGGTCCGTCGGCGGGTAGATCAGCAGCTGAAGCGCTGGAGCCTGCTCGGCCTCGCGGGAAGCGACGGCCGCGAGGTTGGCGCCCGCGCTGTCGCCGCCGATAGCCACGCGCGTGGGGTCGGCCCCCAGGCGCTCGGCGTTCGCCTGCGCCCAGCGCAGCGCGGCGGCGGCGTCCTCGAGGCCTGCCGGGAACTTGTGCTCGGGCGCCAGCCGGTAGTCCACCGCGACCACGTGCACCCCGGCGTGGCGGCAGAGCAGGCGGCAGGTCTCGTCGTGGGTGTCGAGGTCGCCCGTGGTCCAGCCCCCTCCGTGCAGGTACACGAGCAGGGGGTGCGGCGCGCCCGGCTCGGCGGGCACGTAGTGGCGGGCCCCCAGCGCGCCGGCGCCGCCGTCCACCCGCAGCTCGCGCACGGCCCCGACCCTGGTCGGCCGCCCTGAGAAGGTGATCGCCTCGCTGCGCGTGTTCTCGCGGGCGTCGACCGGGTCCTCCCCGGCCGCTCTGCGAGCCAGCGCACCCGCGCCGGTGCGCTCCGCGGCGGCCAGCAGCAGCTGGATGCCCGGGTCGAGCTGCTGGCCGTCGAGCCGGACCGGCGGGCTGCCGGAGAGGGCCAGCTGGACCCGCGGCGGCAGCCCCGCCGACGCCCTTGCCGCGGCTCCGAGGACGCGCTCGCGCGCGCTTTGGGACCGCGTGCGAGTCACGGCCGCGACCCTACACGGGCCGGGCCGGCGCGGCTATCGTCGCGCCGGTGCGGGAGGGCCTCGTCATCCTGGGAACGCGCTCGTTCGCCGAGGAGGTCGCGGACCTGGCCGCGCAGTGCGGGCACGAGGTCGCCGCCTTCGTCGAGAACTGGGAGCGCGAGCGCTGCTCCGAGCCGCTGCTCGGCCGCGACGTCGTCTGGATCGACGACAGTGCCGCGCTCGCCCGGGACCACGCGGCGGTGTGCGCGCTCGGGACAACGAAGCGACGCGGCTTCGTGGAGCAGGCCCGCGCTCAAGGCTTCGGCTTCGCGACGCTCGTGCACCCCTCCGCCGTGCTGGCGCCCTCGGTCCAGCTCGGGCCCGGCACCATCGTCGGCGCAGGTGCGGTGATCGCGGCGCATGCCCGGATCGGCGCCCACGTGATCGTGAACCGCGGCGTGCTCTTGGGGCATCACACGCAGGTCGGGGACTACGCGACGATCTCGCCCGGCGCGAACGTGGCCGGCTGCGTGACGATCGGCCAGCAGGCCTACCTGGGGATGGCGGCGGCCGTGCTCGACCACCGCCGGGTGGGCGCGGGCTCGGTGGTCGCCGCCGGCGCGCTCGTGACCCGCGACGTCGCTGACAGCACTCGCGTACAGGGCCTGCCGGCTCGCACGGTGGCGGAAGCGATCGAGCCCCACTAGATGCCGGCCGGCATCTCGCTCTGCGTGATGACGGCGGGTCCGCCGGAGCGCGTGCGGGCGCTGCTCGAGGCCTGTCGCGAGGGGGTCGACGAGATCGTGCTCGTCGCGGACGCGAGCGGCGGCCTGGCGACGCTCGACGCCTGCGCCGACCTCGCGGACGCCCGCTTCAGCGTGGACTGCTCCTCGGTGGTGGTGGCGCTGGGCTGGATGCTGCTGCAATGCCGCGGCGACTGGATCCTGCGGCTGGACGACGACGAGGTGCCCGGCCAGGGCCTGCTCGCGGAGCTGCGCGAGCTTGCCGCGGACCGCTTTCCGACGAACGCCGCGATCCGGCGCCGCTGGCTGTACCCGGGCCGCGAGGGCTACCTGGCCACGCCCCCATGGCGGCCGGACTTCCAGGTCCGCTTCGTGCGCAACGTGCCCGGGATCTGGTCCTTCCCCGGAGTGGTGCACGACGGCCTCGCGGTGGCCGGCGAGCGGCGCCTGGCCGCCGCGCCGGTGTACCACGCCGACCTGCTGCTTTCGGATCTCGAGAGCCGCCGCGCCAAGCGCGAGCGCTTCGCGAGCGCGCGGCCCGGTGTCGCCTCGGACGGCTTCCCCGTGAACGACATGTACGTGCCGGAGGACCATGACGTGGACACCGCCCCGGTCCCCGAGACCGACCGCGCCCTGATCGAGCGGGTCCTGGACGGCAGCGAAGCCCCGGCCGGCCTCCGGGCCATCGGAGCACCGCCGCGCCACGCCGGCCGCGAGGAGCTCGAGCGCCCGACGGCGGCCCGCAGCGTCCTGCCGGGCGCCTACCGGGCGGCCGTCCGGCTCGAGCCGGACCAGGCGCCGCTGGTGGCCGGAGAGGCGCGCCAGCTGGAGTTCGTCGTCGAGAACCGCGGCGACGAATGGTGGCCGCGCGGCGACGTGCCGCCCTACATCCGGCTCGCCGCGCGCTGGCTGGGCGGCGGCTCAGGCGCGGCGGAGGCGCGCGCCGTGTTCACCGAGACGGTCCGGCCGGGCCAGGCCACGCGCGTGATGCTGCGCATCGTCGCTCCCCCCGCCCCCGGCCGCCACACGCTCGAGGTGGACCTCGTCCACGAGCACGTGCGCTGGTTCGGCTGCGCGGCCCGGCTTGAGCTGGAGGTGGTCAGCCGCCCGCGACCGCGGGCAGGATCGTGACCTCGTCCCCGTCGTCGACCTCGGTCTCGAGGCCGTCCAGGAAGCGAATGTCCTCGCCGCCCACGTAGACGTTCACGAAGCGGCGCAGGTCGCCGTCCTCGGCGATGCGGTCGCGCAGGCCGTCGAAGCGGTCATAGAGGCCGTCGAGCACCTCGCCGACGGTCGTGGCGCCGTCGACCGAGGTCTCGGACTCGCCACCGGTCACGCTCCGGAGCTGCGTGGGGATCTTCACGGTCACCGACATTGGGCGGGGAAATATACGAAGTCAGACCGCTGTGGCCAGCCCGGCCTCGAATGACTCGAGTGTCGGGTCGATCTCGTGCGTCTCGAAAGTGCCCCTAACGGCGTCGAGCGTCTTCAGTCCCTCGCCGGTGATCAGCAGCACCACGCGCTCGTCGGAGTCGATCTCTCCGGCCTCGGCGAGTTTGCGCAGGGTTGCCGTGGTCACGCCGCCGGCGGTCTCGGTGAAGATGCCCGTGGTCTCGGCCAGCAGCCGGATGCCCTGGCGGATCTCCTCGTCGGACACTGACGCGATCGAGCCGCCAGTCGAGCGGGCCAGGTCGAGCGCGTAGGGGCCGTCGGCCGGGTTGCCGATGGCGAGCGACTTCGCGATCGTTCGCGGGCGCACGGGCTTGCACACGTCCCAGCCCGCCTCGTAGGCCTTGGCGACCGGCGAGCAGCCCTCGGCCTGCGCGCCGCTCATGGCGGGCGCGTCGCCCTCGACCAGCCCGACCTCGCGCCACTCGGCGAAGCCCTGGGCGACCTTGGTGAACAGCGAGCCCGAGGCGATCGGCGCCACCACGCGGTCCGGCTGCTGGAAGCCGAGGCCCTCGGCGATCTCGTACGCGAGCGTCTTCGAGCCCTGCGAGTAGTAGGGCCGCACGTTCACGTTCACGAACGCCCAGCTCTCGCGCTCGGCGGCAAGCTCGGTGCAGAGCCGGTTCACGTCGTCGTAGTTGCCGCGCACGGTCACGAGGTGGGTGCCGTACACGCCCGTGGCGAGGATCTTCTGCTCCTCGAGGTCCGCCGGGATGAACACGTAGGACTCGAGCCCGGCGGCCGCGGAATGGGCCGCCACCGCGTTGGCCAGGTTGCCCGTGGACGCGCAGGCGATGGTCTCGTAGCCGAGCTCGCGCGCCTTGGCCAGCGCCACCGAGACGACCCGGTCCTTGAAGGAGTGCGTCGGGTTGGCGGCGTCGTTCTTCACCCAGACCTCGCGCAGGCCGAGCTTCCGGGCCAGGCGGTCGGCGCGGATCAGCGGGGTGCAGCCGGCGGGCAGCGCGGTCCGCGGCGCCTGCTCGAAGGGCAGGAAGTCCGCGTAGCGCCAGAGGTTCTGCGGTCCGGCCTGGATGCGCCGCTTGGCGCTGTCGGGCTCGATGTCGCCGAAGTCGTAGGTCACCTCCAGCGGCCCGAAGCAGGCGTCGCACACGTAGCGCGCCTCCAGCGCATAGCTGGTCCCGCACTCCTTGCACTTGAGCGATTCAACCGACACTTAAGCCCCTTCCAAGTCGAAAGCCTCCGCTGCTTGTGAAACGGAGGCCGGAAGGCGCCCGATCACATCTCGATGGAATTGGCACCTTTCCCAGAGGACGTACGTCCGCCAGTTGGTTGCCGGGGCTTCACCGGGCCATGTCCCTCCACCCCTCTCGATGCAACGGCTATGTCTGGAAGAGAGGATAACGCCCGACGCAAGTAGAATCATCCACGTGTTGCCCTCGACCGTGTCAGACGACCCCCTCAGTACCAATGCCGAGCCTTCCGAAGCCCCGTCTCAGGCGCTCCACTCGGTCGCGGGTCGACGGCGGCCAGGCGCCCGCTCGCACTGAGCCCCGCGTAGAGATCGTCGAGGGCCACGGCCTTCGCTGGATCAACATCGAGCGGCCCACGCCGGCCGACCGCGCCTGGCTCGAGGAGCACTTCGAGTTTCACGCACTCGACTACGAGGACGTCGCGTCGCGCAACCAGCGCCCGAAGATCGACGAGTACGACGACTACCTGTTCATCGTTCTCCACTTCCCCGTCTACGACAAGGGCGTCGGGCGGCTGAACGCGGCCGAGCTGGACATGTTCGTCGGGCCGGACTTCCTGATCACGCTGCCGAACACCCCGCTGCCCCCGGTCGAGTACCTCTTCGAGCGCTGTCGCGCCTCCGAGGAGATGCGCGACCAGCTCTTCTCGAAGGGGCCGGGCTACCTGCTCTACAAGATCGTCGACGACTCCTTCGACTACTGCTTCCCGATGCTGCGCAAGGTCGGCAACAAGCTCGAGCGCCTCGAGCAGGACATCTTCGAGGGCCGCTCCCAGGAGGTCGTGCGCGACATCTCCAACGCCAAACAGGAGATCGTCGGCTTCCGCAAGGTCATGCGCCCGCAGCGCTCGGTGCTCCACGACCTCGAGCGCACCAAGCAGCGCTACATCGCCGAGGACCTGGACATCTACTTCGACGACATCGTCGACGCGGCGGAGCGGATCTGG
>JBBQRG010000020.1:0-39441 GCA_038215095.1 Solirubrobacterales bacterium
GTCGTCGTTGAAGTACGCGGGGACGGTGATCACCGCGCTGTCGACCGTGTCGCCGAGGTAGGCCTCGGCGTCCGCCTTCAGCTTCTGGAGGATCATCGCGCTGATCTCCGGCGGGGCGTACTCCTGACCGCCGGCGCTCACACGCGCGTCACCGCCGGGGCCGGAGACGACCTCGAAGGGGACGATCTTCTCCTCCTCCTTGACCTCGGCCTCCTTGCGGCCCATGAAGCGCTTGATCGAGAACACCGTGTTTTCGGGGTTGGTGACGGCCTGGCGCTTGGCCGGCGCACCGACGAGGCGCTCGCCGCCCTCGGTGAACGCCACGACCGACGGCGTGGTTCGCGCGCCTTCGGCGTTCTCCACTACCGTTGGCTCGCCTCCCTCGAGCACGGCCATGCACGAGTTGGTCGTGCCCAGATCGATTCCGATCGTCTTGCCCATTCTCAAACTCCTTCTAGTGCGTAATAAGAAATCTAAGCGAGAGTATGGCAGATATGTTCTAGGCTGCCTGATGCTCGCGGCGGCGCTGGTGGGCGGCTGCGGCAGCGACAGCTCCCAGTCGTCGACTAGCCAGCCCACGGACAGCGTCACGGCCGACACCGGCACGGCCACCACGCCCGCGCCCAGCCTCAAGGACACCTCTCAGAAGCCCGTGATCCCGAAGCCCACCGGCGCGGTGCCGCGCGAGCTGAAGGTGCACGACATCGTGAAGGGCAAGGGGCCAGCCGCCAAGACCGGCGACGAGCTCACGGTCCAGTACGTGGGCGTGACCTTCTCGACCGGCGAGCAGTTCGACGCCTCCTGGGACAACGGGCAGCCGTTCAGCTTCCAGCTCGGCGGCCAGGTGATCGCCGGCTGGAACCGCGGCCTCAAGGGCATGCGCAAGGGCGGCCGCCGCGAGCTCACGATCCCGCCCACGCTGGCCTACGGCGCGCAGGGCTCGCCGCCCTCGATCGGCCCGAACGAGCCGCTCGTGTTCGTGGTCGACCTGGTCGGCCTGCGCTGAGGCTCAGAAGCTGAGCGCGTAGGCCACGAAGGCCGCGCCAGCCAGGGCGATCCCGGCGTAGTCCGAGCGGTAGTCGAGGTCCTCGTAGCGGGTGAGCAGCGCGACCGCCACGAGCGCCAGCGGGTCGAAGTACTTCTGGTAGACGAGCCCCACCGGCAGCGCGGCCAGCAGCACCGCCCCGAAATAGACCACGGGCATCGCCGGCGGCTTCGCGCGGCGCGCGAGCAGGTAGAGCGATGCGGTGCCAAGTGGCACGAGCCCCCAGAACAGCAGCGACGACCCGAGCAGCTCCGGCAGGTGGTCCGAGAGCTTCCAGAGCCAGCCGGCGTCTCCGGGCGTGGCCGCCGAGAGCGGGCGGTAGGCGAGCGGCGACACCAGCACGACCGCGGCGCCCGCCGCCGCCGCGATCGCCATGCCGCGCCTGGGCAGCTCGCGCCGCGTGACGCGCGCCGCCAGCCGCAGCGCGCGCGAGCCGCGCATCGCGCGCAGGCGTCGCGTCAGCGAGGGGCCGATCATGATCGCCGCGTAGACGCCGGCCAGCGCGAGCGTGAAGCCGACCGTCCGAAGCGTCACGGGGTCGCGGTCGGCGCAGAGCCCGCAGGAGGCCGGGTCGGAGCCGGGCGGAACGAGCCCACCCCAAACCGCCACGAGCGCGGCGAACGGGACCAGCGCCAGCGCCGCGATTCCGGCCGCCATGACCTTGCGCTCCACGGCCAGCCGGCTTCGCAGTAGGAAGACGGCCGCCACGAGCGCAAGCCACAGGAAGGACTGCCGGGTGAGCACAGCGGCCGCCATCGCGAGGCAGCCGAGCGCGAACTCGCGCAGGTCGGCGTCCCGCCCGAAGCGGTCGAAGCGGTCCAGCGCCAGGAGCGCGAACAGGAGCGCCAGGTTGTCGGTGAGAAGCGTGAAGGAGGCGCCGAGGTAGTAGGGCGACAGGGCCAGCAGCAGCGACAGCGCGAAGGCCTGTGGCTCCTCCAGGCCGCGCCGCACGAGCAGCCGGAACAGCGCAAGCACGGCGGCGTAGGAGATGAGCACGTTCAGCAGGCGCAGCCGCCAGAGCTCGAAGCCGACGAGCTTGCCCCAGCCCGCGAACAGCAGGTGGAAGAGCGGGGTCTGCGCGGCCGGGTAGCGCTCCAGGTCGATCCCGTGCGAGAACTTCAGGATCGTCGGCAGGTGGTAGAGCGTCGCGTCGTTGCCGTGGAAGGTGTGGATCTCCACGGTCAGCCCCTTCAGCAGCGCGATGCCCACGAGGAAGGGGAGCGCCAGGAGCGCCGGGTACACGAGGCGGCGGCTCATCCCTCGGGCAGCGGACGCGGCGGGCGCAGGCGCGGGGCCAGCTCCACGGCCACGATCGCGATCAGGATCAGGCCGGCACCCAGCCACGAGACGGCCGACAGTCGCTCGTCCGCCAGCAGGTAGCCGAACAGGCCGGCAAAGGCCGGCTCGCTGGCCAGGATCAGTGCTGTTCGCGCCGGCGGCGCGTGGCGCTGGGCGAAGGTCTGGACGAAGAAGCCGAGCGCGCTGGCCACCAGGGCGGTCACGATCAGCGCCGACCACACCGTCTGGCCGCGCGGCTGCTCGAGCGGGCTCGCGGCCGCGGCGATGGCGATGCAGGCGGTGCCGCACACCAGCAGTTGCACCGCCACCAGCGCGCCGGCGTCGTAGCGCTCCACGGCGTGGCCGGTGGCCAGGATGTGCGCGGCGAAGGCGAGCGCGCACAGCAGCACGAGGCCGTCGCCGCGCAGGGCGAACCCGCCGCCGGCGCCGGACAGCATGTAGAGCCCGAGCGCCGAGACCGCGGCCGCCGCCCAGGCCACGGCGCCGATGCGCTCGCGCAGGACGAGCGCGGCCAGCAGCGGCGTGAGCACCACGAACAGTCCGGTGATGAAGCCGGCGTTGGACGCGGTCGTGTGCTCGAGGCCGAAGGTCTGGAGGATGTAGCCGGCGGTGAGGAGCACGCCCATCAACAGGCCGGCCCGCCAGCCGGCGGCGTCGAGTCTCCACAGCGGCCGCCAGAAGACGGCCGTCATCAACAGCGCGGCGGGCACGAAGCGGTAGCCCAGAAAGGCCATCGTCGGCAACCGGGCGATCGCGTCCTGGACCATCACGAAGGTCAGGCCCCAGACAGCGGCGATACCCACCAGGCCTCCCTCCGCCGCGCGGCGCATCGTCGTGTCGCTCATGGGCGCATGCGCTCGCGGCCGTACGGGCACATGCGCAGCAGAGGGCACTCCCCGCAGCGCGGCGCGCGTGCCGTGCAGGTGCGCCTTCCGTGGCGGATCAGCAGCACGTGGGACTCGTACGCCTCCTCCGGGGTGGTCAGGCGCAGCAGCTCGTCGTGCGCCTCCTCCAGGGAGCCACCGGGGCGAAACAGCCCGAGGCGGGTGCCCACGCGGTAGACGTGCGTGTCCACCGGCACGTCGTGGCGGCCGTAGGAGAACAACAGCACGCAGGCCGCCGTCTTTCGGCCCACGCCGGGGAGCTCGCAGAGGTAGTCGCGGCCCTCCGCCACGGGGGCGCTGCCGAGCCAGGTGAGATCGTCGTCGCCGATCGCCTCGAGGATGCGCTGGATGCGGCCGGCCTTCGTGGGCGCCAGGCCGCCGGGGCGGATCGCGTCCTCGACGTCCTCCGTCGGGGCGTCGCGCACCTCGGGCCAGCTGTCGAACCGCTCGCGCAGCCGCCCGTAGGCCACGTCGCGGTTGCGGTCGTTGGTGTTCTGCGAGAGGACGGTGAGCACCAGCTCGTCGATCGGAGCCTCGTGGGGGTCGAGCAGCGGGCGCCCGTACTCGGATCGCAGCCGCTCGAGGATCCGGCGCAGGCGGCGGCGATCGGAGGGCTTCCAGTCCGGCACCGGCGGAAGGCTAAGGGCCTCGACAGAGCCGCCATGGTTGAACGAGCGCGGGAGCTTCTCGGCTAGCCTGTCCGCGGTGCTGCGAGCCGTGATCTCTTCCATCACGGCGCCGCCGCGCACGCGTCCGCCGACGAAGGAGCCGCCGGGCCCGCGAGTGGGGCGCCGGCCGCCTGCGACGGGGCTCAAGTCCCGCTGGCAGCGCATCGACTGGTGGCGTGCCTCGCCGATAGTCATCGCCTCAGTTCTGTCCGTGATCTACATGGTCTGGCGGCCGCGGACGGTGGACATGGCCGCGCACGTGTTCCGCTCGGAGCTGTTCGGCAAGCAGGGCTTCACGATCTGGAACGGGCAGTGGTACGGCGGCCACCACACGCCTGCCTACAGCGTGCTTTCGCCTGCGCTGGGCTGGCTGCTCACCCCGCAGCTAGCGCTCTCGGTGTGCGCGATCGCCAGCGCCGCGCTCTACGAGCCGTTGGCGCGCGGCTGGTTCGGCGAGCGCCGCGCCCGCTGGGGCTCGATCTGGTTCGGCCTGGCCACTGGGGCGCTGCTGTTCACCAGCCGGCTGCCGTTCGCCATCGGAGTGGCCTTCGCCCTGGGCGCGTTGCTCGCGCTCCAGCGCCGGCGGCGCGCTGCGGCGCTCGTGCTGGCGTTCCTGTGCCCGCTCGGCAGCCCGGTGGCGGGACTCTTCCTTGCGATGGCCGGCCTGACCTACGCGCTCGCGGCCGGCGGACTCGACACGCACAACAAGCGGACCGACGGCGCCTGCATCGCATTGGCGGCGTTCCTGCCCCCTGTGTTTCTCTCGGTGGCGTTCCCGGAGGGCGGCTGGGCGCCGTTCCCGTTCTCCGCCTTCTTCCCGATCCCGATCTTCTGCGCCGCCTGCCTGCTGCTGCTGCCGCGCCGCCAGCGCGTCCTGCGCCTCGGCGTGATCCTGTACGCGATCGGCTCCCTCGTGGCGCTGGTGTTCGAGACGCCCATGGGAGGCAACGCCGTGCGCCTCGGCGCGCTGTTCGGCGGTCCCGTGCTGCTGAGCGCAATCTGGGGCCGGCGCCTGCGCGGCGGCCGGGCGGGCATGGCGGCCCTGGCCGCGCTCATGCTCGGGCTGTTCGTGTGGCAGTGGTCCGCGCCCGCGCGCGACGTGGTCAAGTACATGGAGGACCCGGCCGCGAAGGCGGGCTACTTCGACGAGCTCAACGAGTACCTGAAGACGCTCACCCCGCAGCGGCGCATCGAGATCCCCTTCACGCGCAGCCACTGGGAGGCCGCCGAGATCGCGCCCGACTTCCCGCTGGCGCGCGGCTGGCTGCGCCAGCTCGACACCGGGCACCACCCGATCTTCTACCGCGGCCAGCTGAACCGCTTCACCTATGCGAGCTGGCTGGCCGAGAACGCGGTGCGCTACGTGGCGCTGCCGAACGCCATCCCCGACAAGAGCTCCTACCAGGAGCGCGCGCTGATCGAGCGCGGGCTGCCCTACCTCCAGCTCATATGGCGCGGCGACAACTGGCGGCTCTACGAAGTGATCCTGCCCGCCCCGTTCGTGATCCCGGAGAAGCAGGCGAACGTGGTGCTGGAGCAGCTCGGCAGCGACCAGCTGCTGCTCGACGTGAAGCGCCCGGGGCCGGCGATCGTGCGCGTGCGCTGGACGCCCTACTGGTATGCGCCGGGGGCCTGCGTGGAGCGCAACGGCGCCTGGACGCGGGTGATCGCAAAGCGCCGTGGGTTCGTGCGCATGAGCACTCGTTTCTCGCTCGAGCGGGTGTTCTCGCGCGGTCGCCGCTGCACCTCCTGAGTACCCGAAAAGACCGCTAGGGTAGGACCCCGATGGCCCGAATCTCGCGCATTGTGCGCCGTGGCTCGTCGCGGATGTTGCCGGCCGGCTGGCTTGACCTGCTTCGGCAGATCGTGCTCTTCTGCGGCGCGTACTACCTCTACCGGCTCGTCCGCGGCGCGGAGGACGGCCAGATCGTGGCCGCCTTCGAGCACGCGAGGCAGGTGATCCACGTGGAGCAGGGCGTGGGAGCCTTCTTCGAGCCGAGCATGCAGCAGTGGGCGCGCGGAGCCGGCTGGCCGATCACGATCGCCAACTTCCTGTACCTGAACTCGCACTTCGTGGTCACGACCACGTTCCTCGCCTGGCTCTACATGGCCCGCAACCGCGCCTTCTACTTCGTGCGCAACATGTTCATGGTTGCCATGGGGCTCGCACTCGTGCTCTATGTGCTCTACCCCACGGCGCCGCCCCGCTTCATGCCCGAGTTCGGCTTCTCGGACACGGTGGCCGACTTCGTAGGTCAGACAGCCGAGAACACGGCTGACGCGCTCTACAACCCGTATGCCGCCGTTCCCAGCATGCACGTGGCCTTCGCCCTGATGATCGCGGTCCCGGCGGTGGAGCTCGTCCGCAACCGCGCGCTGAAGGTTCTGTGGGCGATCTATCCGGGCATCGTGACCTTCGTGGTCGTGGCCACCGGGAACCACTTCTGGATCGACGCGGTCCTCGGGGCGACCGTCGCCGCGGTCTCGGCCTGGACCGCCGCGGCAGCCTTCGGGCGGCTCCGGCCCGAAGCCTGGAGCTGGCAGCCCGCCAAGGTCACGGCTTGACCGCGGGAGAGATGCGCCTCGCGGCGCGCGAGCGGCTGATCGAGTCGCGGCTCACGCCGAACGCGATCTCCCTGACCGGCTTCGCCGGGAACCTGGTGGCCGCCGCGCTCGTACTGGACGAGCGCTTCGTACTCGCCGGGATCGCGTTCATCGCCGGCTCGGTGATGGACATGTTCGACGGGCGCTACTCGCGCATGTCGGGCAAGGGCACGCCCTTCGGCGCGTTCCTCGACTCCACGCTCGACCGGGTCGAGGAGGGCGTGGTGCTGGCGGCGGTCGCGGCCTACTTCGCCAAGCACAGCGACGACGTCGCGGTCGGCGCCGTGGTGCTCTCCGTGGTGGGCTCATACATGGTCAGCTACACGCGAGCGCGGGCCGAGGCGCTCGGCGTGGAATGCAAGGTAGGCGTGGCCACGCGGGCCGTCCGGGTGGTCATCCTCTCCATCGGCCTGCTTTTCGCGACCGGGGCGGGCATCGGCGACTTCGAGCTGCTCAAGCCTGCTATCTACGTAATGGCCGCGCTCACGATCTTCACCACGTTCCAGCGCGTTTTCCACGTCCGGCGGCAGCTGCTGCGGCCGGACGCGGTGTAACAAGGGCCCCAACGCGGGTATGTAAAAACCGCGGGCCCGGAACGGGCCCCTTTTCACGCTTTTAGGAGGCATCTCTTGACCGACAGCATTCCGACCAACGGCGCATCTCGCTATCAGGGCGAGAAGGTGCGCGTGGCGATCGTGGGCGTAGGCAACTGTGCCTCCTCCTTCGTCCAGGGCGTCGAGTACTACAAGGACGCAGACCCCGCGAAGGCCGTCCCGGGCCTGATGCACGTGGACCTGGGTGGCTACCACGTGCGCGACGTGGAGTTCACCGCCGCGTTCGACATCGACGCCGACAAGGTCGGAAAGGACCTTTCCGAGGCGATCTGGTCGGGCCAGAACAACACGAAGAAGTTCGCCGACGTGCCGAACCTCGACGTGCCGGTCTACCGCGGCATGACCCACGACGGCCTGGGCAAGTACCTCAAGGAGAAGATCACGAAGGCGCCGGGCGAGACCGCCGAGATCGTCTCGATCCTCAGGGACACCAAGACCGACGTCGTCGTGTCGTACCTGCCGGTGGGCTCGGAGCAGGCCACCAAGTGGTACGTGGAGCAGGTCCTCGAGGCCGGCTGCGGGTTCGTGAACTGCATCCCGGTGTTCATCGCCTCCGAGAACTACTGGGCAAACCGCTTCAGCAAGGCCGGGCTGCCGATCGTCGGCGACGACATCAAGTCGCAGGTCGGCGCGACGATCGTGCACCGCATGCTCGCCCGCCTGTTCCAGGACCGCGGCGTGAAGCTGGCGCGCACCTCGCAGCTCAACGTGGGCGGCAACATGGACTTCTACAACATGCTCGAGCGCGAGCGCCTGGAGTCCAAGAAGATCTCGAAGACGCAGGCCGTGACCTCGCTGATCGACGAAGCGCTCGACCCCGACGACGTCTACATCGGCCCCTCGGACTACGTGCCGTGGCTGACCGACCGCAAGTGGGCGCATATCCGGCTCGAGGGCGAGTCCTTCGGCAACGTGCCGCTCACGATCGAGGCCAAGCTCGAGGTCTGGGACTCGCCGAACTCGGCGGGCATCGTGATCGACGCCGTGCGCCTCTGCAAGCTCGCTCTGAACAACGGCGAGGGCGGCCCGCTCATCGCCCCCAGCTCGTACCTGATGAAGTCGCCGCCGGAGCAGTACCCGGATCCGGTCGCGCGCGACATGGTCGCGGACTTCATCGAGGAGCACGGCGGCGCGCCGAAGCTGCCGGGCAAGGGCAGGGTCCGCACCACCACCGAGGCATAGCCGCCTGAGCCCCACGCTCGGCCGGCTGGGCGGAGTTCAAGCGGCGTAGGTCCGACGCGAGTCGCCTTTTGCGATCGCTTTCACGCGGAAGCGATGGTCTCGCCAGGGAGGACTCTGCGCGAACGTCCGTTTCGTACCGCCATAGGGGTACAAACTGGACGTTCATCGCTTTGCGCGAAAAGCAGCCGCGCGCGGACCAGCGATGCGCATGCCCGCAGCCCACTGTCTGGCGTGACGAGACGGCGGCGGCGCCGGGCGAGTCCGCTCTACGCCACGGCGCCCGGTTCCTTCGTGCACAGCGGCTGAGCCCGCGGCCCGCTGGGGCCAACCGAGAGCAGGGCGGTCGCGCTGCGGCCGCTGTGGCGCGGGCGACTCGCAGTCGGGCGAGGGGGGCTCTCTGAGCGAGCGAAGCGAGCGTACCCCCGAGGCCGAATGCGAGACGCCCGCAACAACGGCCACCAGGACTAACCCGCCGAGGCCAGCTCCACTTATCCTGCGAGCGTGGCGAATGACCGCTTCTCGATAGCCCAAGTCACCCCGTGGCCCTGGGAGCAGCACCACGAGGTGAACCGCTTCGTGGAGCGGCTGTCCGACGAGCTCTGCCAACGCGGCCATCGCGTGGTGGTGGTGGCCCCATCCGACTCGCGCGAGCTGGTGCGCGAGGGGCGCGCCACGGTCAAGGCGATGGAGGACGACCCGGACGCGCTGTTCGCCGACCCGGGCTGCGCCAGCCTGCTGGCCGTGGGCCAGAGCCTGCCCTTCAAGCGCGGCGGCTCGGTGTCGCTGCCGCTCGACGTGTCCCGCTCGCTGGAGGAGCTGCTCGACCGTGCCGAGCTCGACTTCGTGCACGTGCACGAGCCGTTCGCGCCGAGCGCCTCCTCGGCCGCCCTGCGCCACTCGCGCGCGCTGAACGTGGGCACCTTCCACTCCACCACCGAGCGCTTCGTCTCGACGCAGGTGGCCCGGCCCCTGGTGGAGCTGCTGTTCGGGCGACTTGACGGGCGCACCGCCTGCTTCGCCGCCACGCGCGACCTGATCGAGCGCTACTTCCCCGGCGACTACCGCGTGATCCGGCCCGGCGCCGACCTGGCACACCGCGCCGGCGAGGACGACGCGGACGGCCCGCCGCGGATCGTGTTCTCGGCCGAGGAGGAGCGCGGCGCGCTGCGCCTGTTCCTGCGCGCGCTCCGCAAGCTGCCGGTGGAGCAGGACTGGGAGGCGACGATCTGGATGCGCGATCCGGCCGCCGCGCCGGCGGTGAGCCTGCCCCGTCGCCTGCGTGACCGCGTGACGCTGGCCGGGCCCGCCGACGGCTCCGAGGGCCAGTACCTGGCCCGGGCGAACATCGCGGTGGCGGCGTCCAATGGCGCCGCGCCCACTCCGCAGCTGGTGCTGCGCGCGCTGGCCGGCGGCGCCGTGCCGGTGGCGTCGCGGCTGCCGCAGTACGAAGAGGCGCTGCGCGAGGGCGAGCTCGGCCTGCTGTTCGAGCCGCGCGACGCCGTGACGCTGGCCGCCCAGCTCGAGCGGCTGGTGTGCGACCCGGAGCTGCTTGCCGGCTTCGGGCGCCGGGTGGCCGACGTACGCCCCGACCTCGACTGGTCGCGCGTCGCCGACGAGTTCGAGCAGCTCTACGAGGAGCTCGCCGCCCGTCGCCACGACCCGGATGGGCGGCCGGACCTGCGAAAGCGCCTGAACCAGCGTGACTTCATCCATGTGGACCTGCACATGCACACCGACCACTCGCCGGACTGCGCCACCCCGGTCGAGACGCTGCTCGAGACCGCGGCGGAGGTGGGCCTCGGCGCGATCGCGATCACCGACCACAACGAGATCTCGGGCGCGCTCGATGCGCGCGACAAGGCCGACGGCAAGGTCAAGGTGATCGTCGCGGAGGAGGTCAAGACCGCCGACCAGGGCGAGGTCATCGGCCTCTTCATCGAGCACAAGATCGAGCGCGGCATGACGCTGCAGGAGACGATCGCCGAGATCCGCCGCCAGGGCGGCCTCGTGTACGTGCCCCACCCGTTCGACCGGATGCACTCGGTGCCCGACTACGAGCACCTGCTCGACGTGGTGGAGGACATCGACGCGATGGAGGTGTTCAACCCGCGCGTGGCGATCTCCGCCTTCAACGAGGAGGCGGCCCGCTTCGCGGCCAAGTACCGCATCGTGGCCGGGGCCGGCTCGGACAGCCATGTGGCCCAGGGCCTTGGTTCGGTGAAGATCAGGATGCGCGACTTCGACGGCCCGGACGAGTTCCTGGAGTCGCTTCGCGACGCCGACATCGTGCGCAAGCGCCAGAGTCTGCTCTACGTTCAGGCCCTCAAGTTCCTACAGACGCGGAGCAAGAGGTAATGCAGCCAAGAGGAGCGGGACCGGTGCCGTCTAATCCCACGGTCACCCCGATGCCCGCCACCGACGATGAGATCAAGGAGAAGTACCTCGAGCGCGCGATCCGCGAGCTGAACTCGCTGACCCGCGAGATCCAGGGCTGCGAGCACTGCCCGCGCGGGAACCTGATGCCGGTGCTGGGCTCGGGCCACCCGCAGGCCGACATCTTCCTGCTGAAGTTCGCGCCCATGCCCGCGGAGATCGAGGAGGGCGTGGCCTTCTACGGCCGCGCCGGCGGCGCGCTGATGAAGTCCTTCAAGCGGCTCGGCATCGACCCGTTGGCCGTGTACGGCACCGTGTTCGTGAAGTGCCCGGTGGCGGACACGGACATGTCCGCTCCTGAGTGCCGCGCGCGCGTGGGCCACGAGCTGGCCATCGTGCAGCCGCGGATGGTCGTGGTGATGGGCGAGGAAGCGCTCGAGGAGCTGAACGCGCTGGCCGTGCCGCTGGCCGCCGAGGTGAGGGCCGAGCCCGGCGCGATCCAGAAGCTGACGCCCTCGTGCGACGCCGTGTACGTGCCCGACATCGACCGCTCGCTCGACGACGAGGACGCCAAGCGCGACTTCTGGCGAGCCTTCAAGTCGCTCGGGGACTGGTACGAGGACTTCCCTCCGTACTAGGATCGACCCATGAGCCCGAGGGTGCTCGTGATGGCGAACCGCACGGCCGAATCGCCGGAGCTGCTGGAAGCCCTGAAGCAGCGGGCCGGCAACGGCGACTGCGAGTTCACCCTGCTCGTGCCGTCCACGCCGCACGGGATCAGCTGGGCGGTGAATCCCCACGACTCGGGCGCCGACGAGGCCGAGGACCACCGCAAGGCGTTTCTCGACCAGCTTCGCGGAGAGGGGCTGAACATCGGTGAGGCGAAGGTCGGCGATCCGGACCCGCTGGCGGCGGTCCAGGACGAGTGCAACCTCACGAGCTACGACGAGCTGATCATCTCCACGCTGCCGCTCCACCTGTCCAAGTGGCTGAAGATCGACCTGCCCCACAAGGCCGGCCACGCCACCGGCCTGCCGGTCACCCACGTCGTGGCGAGCAGCGCGGGCTGATGGATCTCGAGGAGCACAGCCTCGACCCCGTGATCGAGCGCGAGTGCTCCGAGTGCGGCGCGCGGCTCACCGACGCCGAGATCCAAGAGTCGATGGAGGCGGGCGGGCCCTACCTCTGCTCGGTGCACGCTTCGGAGCGGGTGTCGCTCGACGACGAGGACGGCCCCGCGAGGTAGTTCGCGGTTCGCTCCAGCAGCGCCACGCACTCGATGTGCGGGGTCTGCGGGAACATGTCCACCGGGCGCACGGTGCGCAGCTCGTAGCCGGCGTCGGCCAGCTGGCGCGCGTTCGGCGCGAGCGTCGTGGGGTTGCACGACACGTAGACGATCTTGTTTGCCTCGGCCTCGAGGATGCGCCGCACGATCTTCTGGGAGAGGCCCGCGCGCGGCGGGTCCACCACCACGACGTCGGGCTGCCCGGACTCCTCCAGGAGCGGGCGCATCGCGGTGCGAACGTCGCCGGCGAAGAAGCTGGCGTTGTCGATCCCGTTGCGCCGCGCGTTCTCGATCGCGTCCGCCACGGCCCGCTCCACGATCTCCACGCCGAACACCTCGCCGGCGTCGAGGGCCAGCGCGAGCGCGATCGTGCCGATGCCGCAGTAGAGGTCCAGCACGCGCTCGCGGCCGCTCAGCCCGGCCAGCTCGGACGCGGTGCCGTAGAGCACCTCGGCCATCTCGGTGTTGGTCTGAAAGAACGCGTCGGGCGAGATCCCGAGCTTCAGCCCGGACAGCTCCTCCTCGAGCTGCTCGGAGCCGGTGAGCAGGTCGGTCTCGCCGTCGCGCGTGGTCTCGGCCACGCCCGCTGCGCGCGTCCACAGGACGGAGTCGGCCGGCAGGATGGCGGCGAGCTCCGCGGCGCGGAAGTCGCCCGGGCTCGTGACGATGCGGGCCTGCAGCTGGCCGGTGCGCCTGCCCTCGCGCACCACCAGGTTGCGCAACATGCCGGCGTGGTCGCGGCGGTCGTAGGCGGTCAGGCCCTCCTCGCGGCACCAGGTGCGCACGGCGTCGCGCAGCTCGCCTACGCGCTCCGAGGCGAGGATGTCGTCGTTCACGTCCTCGATCAGGTCCCAGCGCCCCGGCTTGTGGAAGCCCAGCACCAGCTCGCCTTCCTCGCCGGTCCCGAACGAGTACTCGACCTTGTTGCGGTAGCGCAGCTGCTCCAGGGCCGGCACGATCGGCTCGACCGGCGGCGACTCGAACTGGCCGAGCCGCTCCAGCGCCTCCGCGACCTGTGCCTGCTTCTCCTCGAGCTGGCGCTCGTAGGGCAAGACCTGCCAGGGCGCGCCCGGGTGGGGAGCCCGCGGCTCGATCCGGTCGGGGCTCGGCTCCAGCAGCTCCACGGTGTCGGCCTCGCCGAACGAGCGCTTCGACTTCGTGACCCGGGCGCGCACGCGGTCGCCCGGCACGGCGCCGCGCACGAACAGCACGAAGCCGCCCTCCGCGCGGGCCACTCCGGCACCGCCGTAGGCAAGCTTGTGGACGGTCAGCTCGAGCTCGTCGCCCGGCCGCGGCCGTGTGCGCTGGGGTGCCTGGGGTTGGGTCATCACCGATCTATGCTGGCAGGCGCATGGACCTCGACGCCTATCGCGCCCAAGCGGAGCGGTTCGTCTCGGACCTGGACCGCGAGTACTACCTGCACTTCTCGGGCCAGCAGGAGAGCTACGAGGTCGAGCGGATCTACGAGAGCCACGCGGACCTGTTCTCGCGTGAGGCGGTCGAGCAGCTGCGCGAGGGCGACGCCCGGCTGCTGCTCGAGTTCGCGGTCCAGGGGCTGATCGGGCGCGAGACGAGCGCCGAGCAGGCTGAGCTGGCCCGCAGGGAGTCGAACCTCGAGATCGAGGTCGACCGCGAGCGCATCCCCTACCGCTCAGCCGCGGTGGCGCAGGCGAACGAGTCCGACCCGGCGCGGCGCCAGGCGATCGAGGACGCGCGCAACGCAGCCGTCGAGGAGCAGCTCAACCCGACCCTGCTGGAGCTGCTCCAGCGCTCGCACGCGATCGCCGCCGACCTGGGCTGGCCCAGCATGCGCGCGCTGTGCGAGGAGCTGTCGGGCATCGACCTGGGCGCGCTCGTCGAGCAGACCGAGGGCTTCCTGCGAGCGACGGACGAGGGCTACCGGGACGTGCTCCAGCCCCAGCTCGAGTCGCAGCTGGGCTTCGGCTTCGAGCGGCTGCGGCGCTCGGACCTGGCCGCCTTCTTCCGCGCCGAGTCGCTCGACCAGCGCTTCCAGGCCGACCGGCTGCTGCCGAGCCTGACCGAGACGCTGGCCGGGATGGGCATCGACATCGAGTCGCAGGACGGCGTCTCGCTCGACACCGAGGCACGGCCCAAGAAGTCGCCGCGCGCGTTCTGCGCGCCGGTGCGCGCCCCCGGCGAGGTGTACCTGGTGATCTCGCCGATCGGCGGCCGCGACGACTTCGCGGCGCTCTTCCACGAGGCGGGCCACACCGAGCACTACGCGCACGTGGACCCCGATCTGCCGGTGGAGCAGCGCCTGTTCGGCGACAACTCGGTCACCGAGGGCTTCGCCTTCCTGATGGAGCACCTCGTGTCGCGCCCGGCGTGGCTCGAGCGGCGGCTTGGCGTGGAGGACCCGAGCGAGGTGCTGGCCCACTCCAAGGCGGTGAAGCTGCTGTTCCTGCGCCGCTACTGCGCGAAGCTCGCCTACGAGCTCGAGCTGCACGGCTCGCCTGCGTCACTCGACGACATGCGCGGCGTGTACGCCCGCCGGCTGTCGCAGGCCGTCGGCGTGGAGTGGCCCTCGAGCGGCTGGCTCAACGACGTGGACCCGTTCTTCTACGCGGCGCGCTACCTGAGGGCGTGGGCGCTCGAGACCCAGCTGCGGCGGCTGCTCAGCGATCGCTTCGGCGAGGCCTGGTTCGACGAGCAGGGGGCGGGCGACCTGCTGCGCGGCCTCTGGCGCCAGGGTCAGGCCCAGGACGCCGGAGAGCTGCTCGCTCAGCTCTCCGGGTCGGAACTCGACTTCTCGGCGCTCGAGGCCGAGCTGGTCGGCTCGGCCTAGCTGAGCTTCGTCTCGATCGAGTTCAGCACGCTCTTGCGGTTCGCGTGCCGGCGCTCGTAGTCGCGCACCTTGCGAAGCTCAGCCGGCGTGAGGTCAGTCAGCCGGCCGGTGATCTGGGCCGCGGTCAGGTCGTCGTAGCCGGTGATGGGGAAGCTCGGCCCCACTCCCGCCGCGCGCCTGACGCGGTCGGCCTGCGCAAGCACCGGGTCGCCCGCCTTGACCGCCCGCGAGCGGGCGGCACGTGCCGCTCCCTGCACCTGCTGACGCGCCCCGCGCGCCGCCTCGGTGCTGCCACGGCGTGCGCTGGAGGTGCGATCGTCGATCTCACCGCGGCCGCGGCCCACGAGCTGCTCGAGGTCCTTCAGCACGTCGTTCGTCTGCTTGCGCCCGCGCTGGATCAGGCCGTTGGCCAGGCTCTGCGCGTCGTCCGCGGTCATGCGGCCCCGGCTGACAGCCTCGTCGAGCACCTCGTCGATGCGCTCGCGTGTGAGCATCACCAGGTCGAGCGGGCGGATCAGGTTCTTGCGCAGCGACTCCCGGAACTCGGCGACCGTCTTCGCCTCGATCCCGGCGCTGCTGGCTGCCCGGCCGGCGCTGCGCGACGTGGTCTTCGCGGTCTTGCGCGCCTTCTGTTGACGCGCGCGCGCCTGGCCGCCCTTCTTGGCGGCCGCCTTGCGCTTGGCCGCGCTGCCCGACGAGCCGGAGCTCGAACCGGAGCTCGAGCGCGAACGGCTCGACGTGCTCGCGCTGGAGCGCGACTTGCTTGCGCCCGACGACCTGCTGCTGGACCTGCCCCCCGAGGACTTGCTGGCCGACGACTTGCTGGCCGACGACTTGTTGGCCGACGACTTGCTGGCCGACGACTTGCTGCCTGAAGACTTGCTGCCCCCCGAGCGGCTGGAGCTTCCGCTCCGCTTGCTGCTCCCACCGCGCTGCTGCGCCATGTGTGTGCTCCCCCTCTTTCACCGATCGAAATTCAAGCGGGCGTACGTGCCGCGGAACGGACTATCTCATGCTGAACCGCGCAAGGACGGGCGCGTGGTCGGAGAGCCGGATCGCGAGGCCGTCCCGCCCGGGTAGCTCGCGCTCCTCCGGGCGCAGGCGATGCGGCCGCTCGACCGGCTCGAGGCCACGCACCAGCAGGTGGTCGATGGCGCGCGCGTCGGTCGGGGCGGCCAGGCCGTGGCGCTCGCCCAGCTCGGCGAACAGCTCCGGCACGCTGTTCGGGCGCAGGTTCAGGTCGCCGCCGAAGATCAGCGGCCGCTCGCCCGCCCATTCGACCGCCAGCTCCGCGGCGCGCTTCACCTCGGGCGCGGCCGCACGATCCCCCACGCTCGCCGTGGCGTGCAGATTCGCCACGCACAGCGACCGGCCACCCGGGCCGTCGAGCTCCGCGAACAGCATGCGCCGGCGCTCGGGCCGCAGCGCCAGGGTGATGCGCCGCACCCGTGCGATGCGCCACGGTGGCCGGGCCAGCAGCTGGTTGGAGCCACCCTCACCCGACGCGATCAGGTCGGGGTTCAGGCGCCCGGCGAGCCGGCGAGCCGCGGCGCCGCCGTTGCGCGAGGTGAGCGCCAGGGCGCCGCCGGCGCCGGCGCGCCGGACCAGCGGGTGGAGCCAGCGCGGCGGCGCCTCCTGGAGCAGGGCGAGGTCCCACTCGTGTCCCGCGATCCAGCCGCCGAACTCGTCCAGCAGGGAGCGGTTCACCTGCTCGTGGGTGGCGTTGCGCTCGCTCACGCCGAGCAGCCGCGAGCGCCATGTGCGCAGCTCGCGGTCTGGCGGGAAATCCCGCCCGTGGAACAGGTTCCAGCTCAGGACCCCGAGTACGATGCTCGCTTGACCAGGCACTTCCTGACCGGCGAGGAGCTTACGGGTGACGAGCTGAACGCGCTCGTCGAGCGCGCGCTCGAGCTGAAGGCCGACCGCCTGGGCTCGCGCACGCTGGAGGGCAAGAGCGTCGCGCTGGTGTTCGAGCGGCCCTCCACCCGCACGCGCGTCTCGTTCCAGGTGGGGGTGGCGGAGCTGGGCGGCAATCCCATCGTGCTGCGCGAGGGAGAGCTGCAGCTCGAGCGCGGCGAGTCGATCCGCGACACGGCCCTCGTGCTGTCGCGCTACGTCCACGCGATCGGCGTTCGCACCGGTCCCCACGCGACGCTCGAGGAGCTGGCCGAGTACGCCACGGTGCCCGTGATCAACATGCTCACCTACGAGCACCACCCCTGCCAGGCGCTGGCCGACCTGGTCACGCTGCGCGAGCTGTTCGGCCGCCTGGAGGGCGTGAAGCTGGCCTACGTGGGCGACGGCAACAACATGGCCCGCTCGCTGGTGCTGCTCGGCCGCGCGGCGGGCGTCGAGGTGGCCGTGGCCTCGCCGCCCGAGCTGGCGCTGCCCGGTGGCCCGAACGCCGAGCTGGACGATGCTGTGGCCGGGGCCGACGCCATCTACACCGACGTCTGGGTGAGCATGGGCGACGAGCAGGACGCCCAGCGCCGGCGCGAGCTGCTGGCGCCCTACCGGATCGACGAGCGGCTGCTCGAGCGCGCAGGCAACGGTGCCGTCGCTCTGCACTGCCTGCCCGCGCACGCCGGCGAGGAGATCAGCGAGGGGGTGCTCTACGGCGAGCGCTCCGCCATCTGGGACCAGGCCGAGAACAGGCTGCACGCCCAGAAGGCCCTGCTCGAGCTGCTCGTGTCCGGCTAGCTAGTCTTGGCTCCCAATTTCCCCCAGGAGGCGCGAATGAACAGGTGGCTCGCAGTGCTCTTCTCCGCTCTCGCCCTCGGCCTGGTGGCCGCGGGCTGCGGCAGCAGCGACAACAAGAGCAGCAGTAGCGGCGGTGGCAGCAGCTCGACCAAGAAGCAGGCTCCGAGCGGCGGCGCGGCCGGGAAGACGGCCAGCGTCCAGCTGAAGAACATCGCCTTCACCCCCACCGCGGTGACGGTCGCCAAGGGCGGCACCGTGAAGTGGACGAACGAGGACTCGGTGGGCCACGATGTGACCAAGGAGAGCGGCCCGGGACCCAAGTTCAAGTCCGGAGCGGCCGGCGGCCTGCAGAAGGGCGACACCTTCCAGCAGAAGTTCACCACTGCGGGGACGGTCCACTACGTGTGCACGGTGCACCCCAACATGAAGGCCACCGTCACGGTCAAGTAGCGCCAGGCTGGATCCCAGGGTTACGCGCGTTATGATGCCCGCGCCGCGTAGGACCTACAACAGGGGGAAGCCTTATGAGGATGAGCATTCGTGCCGGCGCGTTGCTGGTGGGCGTCGCGATCGCCTGTGCCATCCCGGCCGTCGCGCTGGGTCAGATCGACCCCGGCCAGGTCGGCAACACGGTGACCGGCGTGACCAAGCAGGTGCCCCAGGTTCCCCAGCAGGTTCAAAAGCAGCTGCCGTCGCTGCCCTCCGCGCCTGTCGCCAAGGCGCCCAGCTCGGGCTCGAAGGGCTCGGCTCCCAAGTCGAGCGCCCCCAGCCACGCGGGGGGGTCCGGCAGCTCGCCGTCCAGCTCCACCGGTAGCTCGCCGGGGTCGGCTTCCACCGGCTCCGGCCACTCGGCCTCCGGCTCGGCGCCCGCCTCGCGCCCCAAGGTCCACGCCGCCTCGTCCGGAAAGCACGCAAGCTCCGGGAAGAACGCGGTGTCCGGCCAGACGCAGTCGGCCGCCCCCGGCAACGAGCCGAAGAAGGTCGCCAACGTCAGTGACACGGCCCGGCCCTCCACCGGAACCGAGGGCGATTCCAGGCTGCCCTTCACGGGCTACGCGCTGATCGCCGTCGCGCTGCTCGGCCTGGTCGCCCTGGTCGCGGGCTTCGGGCTGCGCGGTGCCAGCCGGTTCAGCTTCGCCCGCCGGCGCGCCTAGGGCGGCGGTGGCTTCGGCCGCCGCAGGCCGAAGCCCCGCACCAGCAGCAGGGCCGTCTCGCCGAGCCCGCCGCGAGCGGGCAGCATGCCCAGCTGCACCGCTGCGTCGTACAGGTCGAAGAAGCCGCGCGCGCGGCGCACCAGGCCGTCGCTGAGCTCCACGTAGTGCAGGCCGTGCAAGGTCACGAAGCGGTTCGTGGCCGGCAGCAGCGTGCCGATGTCGCCGCGATGCGTGCCCACCGCGCGCCACGGCAGGCAGGCGAAGCCGTCGCGGCCGAGCGCCGGCGATGTGGCCTCGAGCTGGAGGTCGGGCAGGGCGTTGCGCACGGCGGCGGCCAGGTCCTCGAGCGCGTCGGTGCCGTGCAGCGGCTCCACGGTCACCGGGTCCTCGTAACCCACGTCCGGCGTGCAACAGGCCTCGAAGCCGCCGGACTGCCAGGCCGCCCGCCAGCGCCCGCTGAGCTCCTCGAGGCCGGTCCGTTCGAGCTCGCCGTGCTCGAGCTCGCCGCTCACGTCAGCTCGGGCACGCCGGCTTCGGGCGAGGACGCCCGTGCCAGCAGCCGCTTGGGGATGCGCCCCGCGCGGCGGGCCTCGTAACCGGCCTCGACCGCCAGCCGCATCGCGTGCGCCATCGCGGCCGGGTCCTCGGCGCGCGACACGGCGCTGGCCAGCAGCACGCCGTCACAGCCCATCTCCATCGCCAGCGTGGCGTCGGACGCGGTGCCGATGCCGGCGTCGAGGATCACCGGCACGCCAGCGGCCTCCACGATCAAGCGCAGGTTGTAGAGGTTGTTGATGCCCATGCCGCTGCCGATCGGCGAGCCGAGCGGCATCACCGCGGCGCAGCCCGCGTCCTCGAGGCGCCGCGCCAGGACGGGGTCGTCGCTGGTGTAGGGCAGCACCGTGAATCCGTCAGCCACCAGCGTCTCGGCGGCCTCCAGCAGCTCGGCCGGATCGGGCAGCAGCGTGCGGTCGTCGCCGATCACCTCGAGCTTGACCCAGTCGGTGCCGAGCGCCTCCCGCCCAAGGCGCGCGGTCGTCACCGCGTCGCGGGCGGTGAAGCAGCCGGCCGTGTTCGGCAGCACCTCACAGCCGGCGCCCTCCAGGACCTCCAGGATCGAGCCGCGGGCGGCCGGGTCCACGCGGCGCATTGCCACGGTGGCCAGCTCCGCGCCCGAAGCGGTCACGGCCTCGGCCATCAGCTCGAGGTTGCGAAAGCCGCCGGTGCCCATGATCAGACGCGAGTCGAAGCTGCGTCCGCCCAGCTCGAAGCCCACCGTCATCCCCCCTGCACCGCGTGCAGCACCTCAACGCGCTGGCCCTCGCGCAGCGGCGTGCCGGACCAGTCGCCGCGGGGCACCACCTCGCCGTCCACGGCCACGGCCACGCCGCGGCCGCCCTGGGGCGCACCGGCCTCTCGCACCGCCTCGTCCAGCGTGGCGCCGGCCGGCAGGTCGCGCGCCTCGCCGTTGATCCGCACCGCGGTCACGCCGGCACCCGCTCGAAGCGAGCCGGCGAGAACGCACGCAGCTCCTCGGCCGGCGGCTCGCCCGCCAGCAGCGCCGCCACGGCGCGCGCGGTCACCGGCGCAAGCAGCACGCCGTTGCGGTGGTGGCCCGTCGCCCACACCAGACCGTCCACCGAGCCGGGGCCGATCACCGGCGCGTTGTCGGGCGTGCCCGGTCGCAACCTCGCGCGCGCGTGCGCGAGCTCTAGTTCTTCGACCTCGGGCACGAGCTCCCAGGCCGCCTCCAGCAGGCGATGCACACCGCCGACGGTGAGCGTGGTATCGAAGCCCTGCTCCTCCACGGTCCCGCCGAGCACGATGCGCCCGTCGCCGCGCGGCACCAGGTAGCAGCGCTGCCCGCGCACGATCCGCTCGATCGGCTCGCTCATCCCGCGGCGCACGCGCAGCTCCAGGATCTGGCCCTTCACCGGGCGCACCGGCGGGCCCTCTCCGGCAGGGTCGAGCGCCGGGCTCCAGGGGCCCGCCGCCACCACCACGCGCTCGCACCGGACGCTCGCGCCGTCCGCCAGCATCACGCCTGTCACGCGCCCGCCCGCGGTCTCGACAGCGCCCACCTCGGCGCCGCTCAGCAGCTCGCCGCCGGCGTGCTCGAAGGCCTCCGCCAGCGCCAGGTTCACCGCGTGGGGGTCGGCCTGGGCATCGGAGTGCGCCAGCACCCCGCCGGCCACCCGCGGCGCCAGCCCCGGCTCCAGGCGGCGGCACTCGCGCGGGGTCAGCCATTCGGACTCGAGGCCGAGGCGCCGCTGGAACTCGTGCAGCCGGCGCAGCTCGCCGGCGTCGTCGCTGTCGGCGGCCACCACCAGCGCGCCGGTCTCGCGAAAGCCCGTGGACTGCCCGCTGCGCTCCTCCAGCTCGGCCGCGAAAGCCGGCCAGAGCGCGCGCGAGGAAAGGCCCAGGTCGAGCAGCGCCCGTTCTCCGAACTCCGCCTCCGTGACGGGCGCCAGCATCCCGGCGGCCACGCCCGAGGCGCCCGCGCCGGGCGCGTCGCGCTCCAGCACCAGCACCGACAGGCCGCGCTCCGCAGCGCGCCAGGCGGAGGACAGGCCGATCAGGCCGCCCCCTATGACGACCGCGTCGTAGCTCTCTCTGCGCGGCGCTTGCATGGCTCTCCCTCCGCCGGCATTACCCGGATCAGGTTCCACGGTCGGCGGCGCCGCAGCCGCCCTCTCAGCCCGGTTCCTCCGAGCTCCCGTATGGCCTGTCAGATGGTACTCGGGCTAGTAGCGCCGGGTTGGGCGTTCGTCGTAGTCGACGTGATCGCCGTTGCGCTGGAACAGCACGAACAGCGTGATGACCAGGCCGATGATGCCGACGATCATCAAAATCAGCCCCACCGTCTGGAGCTCGATTCCCGAGATCGAAACCGTGACCGCGTAGCGCAAGATCGCGCCGAGGGCGATCAGGAATATGGACATTCCGAGCCCCACTGGGGCCAACTGTAGCCAGACGATCTGATAACAACACTGCCCCCGCCGCTCTTGGCGCCAGGTTCGCGGCACCAACCGCAACTCGGCGGCGCGGCGCTGGTTCTAGTTGCTCACGACGCCGACCACCCGGCGGAAGGGACCCATGCGAAGGACGCCCATCACCATCGCTCTGCTGTGCGCCGCCATGCTCGCGGCGTGCCTCGGCCTGCCCGCAGGCGCCTCGGCCTCGAGCCGCCAGGTCACGATCATGCAGGACGACGGCCTGCTGCTGCGCTCCGGCGACACCACCCGCGCCGCGACGCTCGACGAGTTCCAGAAGCTCGGCGTGGACGTGGTGAAGGTGCAGGTCTACTGGGGCGAGATCGCGCCCGCGGGCAGCAACAAGCCCTCCGGCTTCGACGCCACCAACCCCGCCGCCTACAACTGGCACGACTACGACGGCATCGTGAGCGGCGCAGTCGCGCGCGGCATGCGGCCCTACCTCGTGCTCGGCAACCGCGCTCCCGCCTGGGCCAGCAAGAGCGGCGGCAAGCACAAGGGCACGAATCGCCCCAGCGCGAAGGAGCTGGCGCTGTTCGCCCAGGCCGCCGGCACCCGCTACTCGGGCAGCTACGGCGGCCTGCCACGCGTCTCGATCTGGTCGATCTGGAACGAGCCGAACCTCTTGTCGTGGCTCGGTCCCCAGCGCGCCAAGGGCGGCACGCCGCTCTCGCCCTCGATCTACCGCAACCTCTACCTGGCCGGCCACAAGGGCCTCGTGGCCAGCGGCCACGGCGCCGACAAGATCCTGCTGGGCGAGCTGGCCCCGCGCGGCCGCGGCAGCAGCAAGGTGCCGCCGCTCACCTTCCTGCGCGAGGTGGCCTGCCTCGACTCCCACTACCGCGCCTACCGCGGCAAGGCCGCCAAGGCGCGCGGATGCCCGAGCAAGCTCGCTCGCATCCCCACGAGCGGCATCGCCTACCACCCGTACACGCCCAGCCAGGGCGGCCCGCGGGCCAGGATCCAATCCGACGAGGCCTCGATCGCCACGCTCGGCCGCATCTCCCGCGTGTCGGACCGGATCGCCGCCCACGGGCGCCTCTCCAAGCGCGTGAGCGTCTGGATCACCGAGTTCGGCTTCCAGACCGACCCGCCGGACCCGTTCCAGAACGCGATCAGGAAGGTGCCGGGCTACATGGACGAGAGCGAGTGGCGCGCGTTCCGCAACAGCCGCGTGGCGAGCTACTCGCAGTACACCCTGCACGACGACGCCCTGAACCCGGGCGGCAAGTTCAGCCTGAGCCGCTACGCCGGCTTCCAGATGGGGCTGCGCTTCTCGAACGGCAAGGCCAAGCCCGGCGTGTACAGCGCCTTCCGGCTGCCGGCCTTCGTGCGGCTGCTCTCGGGCAACCGCGTCGAGGTGTTCGGCGGCCTGCGCACCTCCCCGGGCGCGACGGCCACGGTTTCCTCGGCTCGCCCGGGGGGCAAGTACACCGTGCTCGCCCAGCCGAAGCTCAACTCCGCCGGGTACTTCCGTTTCATCCGGAAGGTCTCGAGCGCGAGCAAGCGGAAATACAAGATCAGCATCGGCGGCTTCTCCCGGTCCAAGCGCCCGGCTCGCCGCTGACCATCCCCGAATAGGATCCTCCAGGAGCTGTCCAACTCGTGAGATTTGCCGTCACCAATCACCATCTGAGAGCGCTCGGACTGGTAGCCCTTCTGTGCACGCTGGCGCTCGGCGCCTGCGCGACCACTCCTGGCAAGGCCCGGGCCGCGCGCGGCATGGAGATCGGACTGTGGGACGACCCGGTCTTCCGGGATCAGAGCTACTTCAACCGCGACAAGGGGCTGACCCAGGCGCGCAGCCTGGGCGTGACGCGCCTGCGGGTCGTCGCGAACTGGGGCTTCACCCTCACCCGCGCGCAGCAGAACGCGAAGAAGAAGCCGGCGACGCTGAACTACAACTTCGCCGCGCTCGACTCGGCGATCGACGCCGCGGCGGCCCGCGGCATCCGCACCTACGTATCCGTGCAGGGCCCGGCCCCCGCCTGGGCGACGGGCAACAAGAGGCTCGGCAACTACAAGCCCAACCAGAAGGAGTTCGGCGTCTTCACGGCGGCCCTGGCCCACCACATGAAGGGTCGCGTCGACCGCTACAGCATCTGGAACGAGCCCAACTGGAAGACCTGGCTCGCCCCCATGAGCAGCGCACCCGCGCAGTACCGCGGGCTCTACACGCGCGGCTACGCGGCGATCAAGAAGAACGACCCCAAGGCAAAGGTGCTGATCGGCGAGACGGCGCCCTACGCGCAGAAGGGCCGCGCCGTGGCCCCGATTGCGTTCCTGCGCTCCGTTGCGTGCGTGAACAAGAAGTACAAGCGGGTCCACAAGTGCGCGGCGCTCAAGGCTGACGGCTACGCGCACCACCCGTACTACTTCCAGCAGGCGCCGAACTTCAAGTACCCCGGTGCCGACAACGCAACGATGGGCACGCTCAGCCACCTGACCCGCGCGCTCGACCGGCTCTCGAGGACGGGCCAGATCCGCCGCAACGGCGGCGGCAAGCTGGGCCTCTACCTGACCGAGTTCGGCTACTTCTCCTCGGGCCACCGCGCCCTGTCGAAGAGCAAGCGCGGCAAGTACCTGGCTCAGGGCTTCAAGATGGCCCTCGCGAACGGCCGCGTGAAGTCGCAGCTGCAGTACGAGCTGGTGCAGCCGCCGAAGAAGTCCTCGTTCGCTTTCTTCGACCTTGGCCTGGAGTCGGTGAAGGGCAAGAGGCAGCCGCAGTACAACGCGCTGGCGGGCTTCTTCAAGAAGTACAAGAGCAGGCTCAAGCGGCCAGGGGGCCCGATCTCGCTACCCCCGCCGAGCCCGTGAGCGCGCCTCCGGGGTCTGGCAACTCCGGGGGCGGCGGGGGAATCGGGCTCCCGCCTCTACTGCCACTGATTGATTGACGGAGATTGGTAAGACGCGACGCGAGCGGCTACAGGCCGCTCGCGTCTATTTCGTGGTGGAGGCCGAGCCGCCCGGCCGCCCGCTCGAGCAGCTGCTCGCCGCGGCGCTCGAGGGCGGCGCGGACATGCTGCAGCTGCGCGACAAGCGCGCGCCTGACGACGAGCTGCTGAGGGCCGCGGCCGTGTTCCGGCGTGTCTGCGACGCCCACGGGGCCCTCTTCTGGCTGAACGACCGGCCCGACCTGGTGGCCGCGGCCGGCGCCGACGGCGTCCACGTCGGCCAGGACGACGAGCCGGTCGAGCAGGTGCGCGGCGACGTCGGGCCGGACGTGCTCGTGGGCCTCTCCACGCACTCGCCCGAGCAGCTCGACGCCGCGCTCGCGACCGACGCCGACGAGCTCAGCGCGGGCCCCGTGTACGAGACCCCCACCAAGGAGGGCCGCCCCGCCGCCGGGCTCGGCTACGTGAGCTACGCGGCCCAGCGCATCGGTGGCGACCGGCCCTGGTTCGCCATCGGCGGGATCGACCGCCACAACGTCAGCGAGGTGGTGGCGGCCGGCGCCGGGCGCGTGGTCGTGGTTCGCGCCATCCGCGACGCGGACGACCCGGCTGCGGCGGCGGGCGAGCTGCGAGCCGCACTCGAAGGGAGGCCCGTTGGCAGAGTCCGGTGACCGCCAGCGGCGCAAGAAGCGCCGCGCCGCGCGGGAGGGCGGGGCAGCACCCGCGCCGCCGCCACGGCCACCGAAGGAGCGGACGCCCGCCGAAGGCGCCGGCGCCATGGCGCGCGGCTACTCGCGCAGCCGCGTCAAGGACGAGCAGGCCCGGGCGGCGCTGAAGCCGCTGCGCCCCGGCGAGCGGCCGACCGCCGTCACCGTGGGTGCGATCGTCGCCCTGCTGGCGGGGCTCGCCAACCTCGTGGCCCTGCTGCTCAACATCGGCTCGGGCGACTCGCGCAAGCTCCTCGGCACGGGCATCCCCGTGGTGCTGCTGTTGGTCGTTGCGGCCGGCATGTGGCGCGCCAAGTACTGGGCCGTGCTCGGCATGCAGACCCTGCTGGGGCTGACGATCGTGGGCGTGGCGCTCTCGGGCCTCCAGGCGCAGAACCTCCGGGCGGCGCTCGTCGTGGTCGCCGTGCTCGCCGTCGCGGGCCCGCTGTTCTGGTTCCTGATCAAGGCGATGGCCCGCATCCAGATGCCGACTCCGCCGTCCGCCCGGCGCTGAGTAGGCTCTCGGCCGTATGGCAGACAGCAAGTTCGACCTCGTCGTGGTGGGCTCCGGGCCCGGTGGCTACGTGGCCGCGATTCGCGCCGCGCAGCTCGGCATGAAGGTCGCCGTTGCCGAGAAGGAGAACGTCGGCGGCCGCTGCCTGAACGAGGCCTGCATCCCCGCCAAGTCGATCCTGCGCGTGGCCGAGGTGATGGAGGAGGTGCACAACGCGAAGAACTTCGGCATCTCCGTGAGCGACACCGAGTTCGACTACTCGGGCGCCACCAAGCACCGCGACAAGGTCGTGAAGACGCTCACCGGGGGCGTGTCGATGCTGTTTGAGAAGAACAAGATCCAGGTCTTCGACGGCTTCGGCGCGCTCACCGAGGACGGCAACGTGCGCATCGGCGCCGCGAAGGACGGCGAAGAGCTCGAGACCGACAAAGTCTTGCTCGCCTGCGGCTCGATCGCAAAGCCCCTGCTCGACCTGAAGTTCGGCAAGCGCATCCTCGACACCGCGGGCATGTGGCTGCTGAACGAGCAGCCGAAGAAGCTCGCCATCATCGGCGCCGGCGCCTCGGGCACGGAGATCGCCTCCGCCTTCGGGCGCCTCGGCACCGAGGTGGTGCTGCTCGAGGCGCTCGACCAGATCCTGCCGCTCGAGGACGAGGAGATCTCGAAGGCCTGCGCCCGCGAGATCAAGAAGCAGAACGTGCGCATCGAGACCGGCGCCAAGGTCGAGAAGGCCGAGGCCTCGGACGACGGCGTGAAGGTGACCTTCAACGGCGAGACCGAGGACTTCAACTACCTGGTGATCGCCGCCGGCCGCGCCCCGGACATCGAGAACCTGGGCCTCGACGAGGCCGGCGTGAAGCTGAACGACAACGGCCTGGTGGAGGTGGACGGCCGCCAGCGCACCTCACGCGAGGGCGTCTGGGCGATCGGCGACATGGTGCCCGGCCCCGCCCTGGCCCACAAGGCCTCCGACGAAGGCATCATCGCCGTCGAGGACGCCGCCGGCCAGGACACCCACCCGATCGACTACCGCTTCGTGCCGGCCGTGACCTTCTGCCACCCGCAGGTCGCCTCCTTCGGACTGACGGAGAAGGAGGCGAAGGACGAGGGCTATGACGTCGTAGTCGGCAAGGTGCCGATGGGCGCCGTCGGCGCCCCCACCGTCTACGGCGATCGCGCCGGCCTGGTCAAGATCGTCGGCGACAAGAAGTACGGCGAGCTGCTCGGCGCGCACATCTGCTCAGTGCGCGCCGCCGACCTGATCGAGGAGCTCGTGGTCGCACACGACCTCGAGGGGGGCTTCGCCGAGGTGGCGCGCACGATCCATCCGCATCCGGCGTTCGCCGAGACCGTGATGGAGGCCGCCCGGGCGACGGACGGCTGGCTCATTCACGGCTGACTTTGCACGGCTTATACTGCGCGATCCTGAAACAGGCAGGGGGCAGGACTCGCCCAGCGCTGTGGCCCTCCAGCGCGCGAAAGGACCAAATGACCCATAGCAAGATCATCGCCGGCGTAGCCGGCCTCGCCATTGCCATCGGCGGCACAGGTGTTGCGGTCGCCGCCAAGAGCAAGCCGGCTCCCAAGAAGGTCACCGTCAAGGAGAAGGCCGGGACCAAGGTGAAGCCCAACAGGTACATCCAGGACGAGTTGCGCTTCGCCAAGGACGTCTACACGGTGCGTACGGGGGGGACCGTGACCCTCGTTGCGAACGTGGTCTCGGAAGGGCCTCACACCTTCAGCGTCGTGAGGAAGAAGGACGAGCCGAGGACGGGCAAGCAGGTCAGCAACTGCAAGATCTGCGCGACGCTCGGCAAGGCACACGGCGCCGACCCGAACAGCCCCGCTCCCCCGACGTTCACCTACCTGGAGAACGGCGTCGGCCAGAACACGCCGTCGAACCTGGACAGGCCGGGCGACTCGGGCATCACCGGGCCGAACAAGGGCGACAAGGTCACCTTCAAGGTGACGGCCAAGGCCGGCAAGACCCTCAGGTTCATGTGCATCATCCACCCGTGGATGCAGGCGAAGCTGAAGGTCGTCAAGTAACCGGAGCCGAATGACTCTCCGGCGTACCGCGAGGGCCCTGGCACTAGCCGGGGCCCTCGCCCTTTTCGGCGCCGTGCCCGCCCAGGCCCGCGTGCGCGATGTCTGGGTGGCTGCGGTCCAGGCGCCGTGGAACATCGCCCCCAACGGACACGACGCGATCATGGGCATGCCGGTCAGCCCCGCCGACTCGATCTTCCCGACCGTCGTCTACGAGCGCTTCACGCCGCACTGGCGCAGGCCGCTGCAGAACGCCTCCAAGGCATCCAGCGACGGCCTGCTCATTCCCGGCCCCCTCATCCGCGCCCGCGTCGGCGACCGCCTTCGCATCCACTTCAAGAACATGGACACGCTGCGCAAGGACCCGCACTCGATGCACTTCCACGGCGTGCACTACAAGCCGAGCTCGGACGGCGCATACCTGCCCGGCTTCTCGGGCGGCGACGCGAACGTGAAGTTCGGCCACACCTGGACCTACCGCCTGACCGCGGGCCGGGACTCGGTCGGCGTCTGGCCCTACCACGATCACTCGCCGTCGATGGACAAGTCGATCGGCGGCGGGCTCTTCGGAATGCTGTCCATCTTCCGCCGCCACGAGCGGCTGCCGGATCGCGAGTTCGAGGTCGTCTTCTCACCCTTCGGCAAGTTCATGGCCATCAACGGGCGCGCGTTCGTCGGCAATACGCCGGTGTTCCGCTCGAAGGTCGGCCAGCTCGTCCAGTGGGACGTGATGGGGATGGGGTCCGAGCACCACACCTTCCACGTCCACGGGCACCGCTGGCTGAGCGCTGGCGGCGTGCCGCGCGACACCCAGACCGTCGGGCCGGCCGAGAGCTTCCGCTTCCGCTGGCGCGAGGAGGACCCGGGCACGTGGCTCTACCACTGCCACGTGGAGGACCACATGATGCGCGGCATGATCGGCATCTACCGGGTGTCGAGGCGATGAGGCGCGTTGCGCTCGCGGCGCTCGCGGCGGCGCTTCTCGGCGTATTCCCGACGGCCGCATCCGCGTCCACACAGGGGGTCAACATCCTGTTCGCCTCCTTCTCCCCCACGCCGCTGGACGTCCTGCCGGGCGAGACCGTCGACTGGAGCAACGTCAGCGACCGCCATCACACCGTGACCGCCGACGACGGTTCATTCGGCTCCGGCGACCTCAGCGGCGGCGATCACTTCAGCCGGACGTTCGCGGTGGTCGGCGCGTACCCCTACCACTGCACGATTCACGCGGGGATGACGGCCGAGGTCGATGTACGGCGCGTCACCCTCGGGACGCTTCCAACCGCGGCGGTTCCTGCCGGCAGGCCCGTTGACTTCGAGGGCCGGACGACCGACCCGGCCCAGCCCGTGACCGTCGAGCTCAACACTGGCAGCGGCTTCCGCGCCGTGGGCACGGCGTCGCCTGCCGCCGACGGGAACTGGCGATCGACCCTGAAGGCGCAGCAGACCGGCGACTACCGCGCCGCCGTCGGCACGGACACCAGCGAGACGAGGCACCTCCTGGTCAGCGAACGCACGGTGCGCATCCGCGCGACCCGCCGCGGTGTGGCGGTCACGGTCACGCCGGCGGCGCCCGACGCGCGCATCGTGCTTCAAGAGCACCTGCGCGAGCGCTTCGGCTGGTGGACCGTTGGCCGGAAACGGCTTGATTTCCTCTCGAGCGCGAGTTTCCGCGTGAAGCGGCCGGCGCGGGTACGCGTCCTGCTGGTGGGCGGGGACGGCTGGACGCCGATCGCCAGAAGCAAGACGCTGGTGCTGCACGCTCCGAAGCGGCACAAGCGACGGCACCCGGCCCGCTAGTCCGCACGGCCCATTAGGGCTATCGTTTCGCCTATCGGCCGTAGCTGGGAGATGGCGATCGGATTCGCATCAGCGCAGCGGAGGCGACTCCTCACTGTAGGAGCCCTGGCCGTTGTCGCCCTGCTCGTCCCGGCCGCGGCGAGTAGAGCCGACTCGGCCGCCTCGTTCACCTACAGCCCGGCCGCGCCGCTGACGGGCCAGCCGGTCATGTTCACCTCCACCTCTACAGGCACCAAGCGCTGGGGCTTCAACAACAACGACGACTGTGCCGACGCCGAGGGCGGCACCGTCCAACATTCGTTCCCGACCGCCGGCCAGTACCCCGTATGGCTGTGCGTGAACGACGGCACCACGTCCAAGCAGATGCGCACGATCACTGTGCTAAACCGCCCGCCGATCGCCTCGTTCACGTACTCGCCCTCGAACCCGGTCGTCGGAGAGCCCGTCACCCTCACGTCGACCTCGCTCGACCCCGACGGTCCGCTGGTCGCCGAGGACTGGGCAATGGGCACCGGCGGCCCGCTCGCCCACGCAAGCGCGGCGACGGTCACCCGCTCGTGGTCGGTCCCGGGCGTCTATCCCGTCACCTTGCAGGTCAGGGACCGCGATGGCGCATCCCGGGCCGCGACACGCTGGATTCCGGTCCACCACAAGCCGCTGCGGCTCCTCGGCCCGTTCCCGGTGGTTCGGCTGGTCGGGCAGGTGACCGCGAAGGGCACCGAGGTCGAGCTCCTAACGGTCCAGGCGCCGCGCGGGGCACGAGTGTCCGTGCGTTGCCACGGCCGCAAATGCCCATACCGCCGGGCCGGAGCGCGCTCCCGCGGCGTCGTGAGGTTCCGCAGGCTTCAGCGCCTGCTGCCGGCGGGCACCGTGCTCGAGCTCTCCGTGACAAAGCGCGGGACGATCGGGAAGTACACGCGCTTTCGCATCCGCCGAGGTCTCACTCCGGCACGGCTGGACCGCTGCCTGAAGTCAGGCGCCAAGCGGCCCATGCGCTGCCCAGGCTGAGTCGGCTTCGCCTGTAATCCCACCGCGCTGCCGGACACAATCGACCTAGAGGATGGTGCAGACGACGCGCGCCAGCAGGTTCGAGGGCCTGTTCCGAGAGCACTACCCCGCGGTGCGGGCATACGCGTCGCGTCGCGCCGAACGATTTGGCACAGGACGCAATAGCCGAGACCTTCCTGATCGCCTGGCGACGCTTCGACGAGCTGCCATCCGACCCGTTGCCGTGGCTCTACGGCGTGGCGAGGAAGGTACTCGCGAACCAGCGCCGCGCGGCTGGGCGGGGCGCCGCGCTCGAAGCCAAGCTCGCCTTCGCCGGCTCTCCTGACGGACACGAGGACGTCGCGGACCGAGTGGGCTACGCCGACTTGATGCGTCTCGCACTGGGCCGCCTCTCAGAGCAGGACCGTGAGGCGCTCATGCTCGTCGCGTGGGAGGGCCTCGACGCAGCTCGGGCCGCGCGCGCCTCCGGCTGCAGCCGCGGCGCCTTCGCGGTGCGGCTGCACCGCGCCCGCTCACGGCTTACCGCCGAGCTCGAGGCGCAGGAACTACCAGCAGTGGAACCCAACCCGATGGAGGCCTGAGCGATGACCCCCGATCACGAGCTGATGGAGCGGCTCGCACACGCCGATCCGGCCCGCGGCGCCGACGTCCCCGACCAGGGCGAGGTGGAAGCGCTACTGGCCAGCATCCTGGTCAGCCCGACTGACGAGGCTGTCGCTCGAAGGCGTCGCTTCCCCCGCCTGCTCGCCCTGGGCGCGGCCACCGCGATCGCCGGCCTAGCGCTGTTCGTCGCCCTCGACCTGTTCGACTCGGGCAACCCCGGCCCGGACGTCGTCCAGAAGGCACTCGCGGCGGTGTCCGCCGAGAACGCGATCTACCACGTCGTCGTGTTCGAGGAGCAGAGCAGGACACCGGAGGACCCCGCGATCAGGGACCCGGACAACCGCTGGCGCGAGCGCCTCTACTCGGAGTCCTGGTTCGGCCCCGGCTACCGGCTGCACACGAAGATGTTCCGCTACGACCACGGTCGCCGCGGCCGGCAAACCACGGAGGTGGCCGGCCGGAGCGGGATCTGCCGCGCGCGCATCTGCCGCACGAACGGCAAGGGCATCGAGTACAACCGGCGCCGGAACGTCGCCCAGCCTGTCGGCATCGGCCCGATGGCCGCGGGCGGACCAATCGGCCCCGCATCGGTCACGCTGAATCCCTTCGCCGACCCGAGCGCGCGCCTGCGCCAGGCCCTGGAACACCACGGCCTCCGCGTGACGGGCACAACCGAAGTGGGCGGCCGCAAGGCATACCGGCTCGTGTCGAAGTCCTCCCGGCAGGGGCCCGCGACATTCCACACTGTCGCGCACATCGAATATCTCGTCGATGCGGAGACCTACCTCCCGCTCGAGGAGTGGCTGATCGCGAACTGGCGTCTCACGAAAAGGGATGTGAAGGACGCCAAGCGGCCCGGCCCGTTGCGCGAGGCGTTGAAGCGCGGCCGCACGAGAGTGACCACGGTGTTTGCGAGCCGCTACCTCGCCTACGAGCGGCTCCCACTGACGGACGCCAATCGGGCGAAGCTGAGGATCCACCCACGCCCGGGCGCCATGCTGCTGCGCCCGAACGGCAAGCGCGTGCCGTTCCTCTAGTCCCTTGGTTGTGGCGGGCAGGGTGGCGATGAGCGCCGTCGGCGCCCCCCACCGTCTACGGCGACCCGCGAGCCTGGTGAAGATCGTCGACGGCCGAAAGACAAGAGCTCCTCGGCGCCCACATCTATTCAGAACACCGCGGCTGGACGTGAGGTTTGCTTAGCCGCAGCGCAGCGTCAAACACACTCCTCGACAATCGTGTTAATCATCTTTTGAGCCTGAGCGTGCGTGATGTAGCCCCGTGCCTCGAAGGCCTGAACCTCTTCGATGCGCTTCCGACATGCCTCCGGTACAGGCTTCGGCTTCTCCCCGGTTGGGGGAGGCGACCCGTTGCGGAGAAATGCGAATCGCCAGTCGCCGTCCCCCCACGGGCCCCACACCACGTTCTGAACGTTCTTATGAGGCCACGCTGCATAGGCCTTCGCGAGACGTTCGAAGAGGTCAGGCACCATGAATTCACTTACTGTCCACTGGGTGGGCGTGGGCAACCCAACTTGCCCTGAAAGGCCGAGCCCGGCGGAGTGTCTGGCATTCCTATCTCCTCTAGCACCCATGTCGAGCGGGGATAGTCGTACCACTTCCCATCTGGCGGATGCCAGCGCCAGGCTCCTCGTCCCGACGGGTCCGCCGCGATCTGTTCTAGACCGGCAAGAAAGCGGGTGTAAGCCGGATCTACAGGATCCCCAAAGGCCACTTTATTTCCCCTCCTGGCTCAGACGGTCGTCAGCCTGGAGCTCGACGTGAAACTGAGGCACGCCGACGACGCCGCCCTTCGTGAGCCACATCCGCGCAACTGAGGCGGAGACCAGACCCCGTCTGTCCGGGTCTCCCGGAATATCACCAAATGCGTTCAAGGCTGCCTCCTCGAAGGACTCGAGCGAAGAGCCTACGGCGCCAGCCCCGTCAGTCACTGATCTACCTCCTTTTGCCGCGATGGCCGAAACCAACTATCGCCGGAGTCGCGCCCGCTTGCAACCTTTTGCTTACTGAGACGCCGTTGAGCAAACAGCGCCACCGCCCTAGTGACACGATTGGTCAAAGTATTCACATCGATGGTTGCGCTCTGATCGGTCGTAGAGTACGGTCGGCTCTAGGTGCTCGTAGAGAACGTTCAGCTGAGCCCTGCGTTGCCGCGCCAGATTCGGGTCCTTGTGGCAGCGGGTAAGAGAGGGGCTGAAGCTCAGGTTCTCTTGCGCGAACTTTTGCCAAGCGGTGCGGCCCTTCGCAGGTTGGAAGGGGTCAACGGGAGAGAAGGCCGGTCAGCAGCAATTTTCGGTCGCGTCGGCTCCGAAGAGCTCGAAGTCCCGCTCGCTGAGGCGCGGCATAACTTGAGTGCCGGCCAGATCGCGGTTCTCCCACAATCAGGCGACTGGCGTGAAGGCAAGTTGTATTTTCCCGAGGGCACCTTGGAGTGGATTCCGGTTCCGGGGACTGAGAGGGAGGTGAACGTTGATGTACCTCTCATCCGCCTACACCGCCCAGATGAACAGGGCTGCGAGGCGAAGTACGCCATCGCAGGCGAGGAGTCCGGCACCGGGTCGGCTAAGTTCACCCTCGGCGTGAGCGTTGGTGGCGAAGCATCGTTCGATGCCAAGGCAACGGAGACCTACACCGCGACCGACAGCTGCATCGAAGTGAGTGTGCCGGTGGCGCTCGGGGTGGCTCTCCACAGTCTTCGGGTCGACGGCCAGGAAATTCGTCGAGACTGGGACGCCAACATCCTGGATGTCGCAGAGGGGAAGAAGGACCCCCATGAGCTTCCGCGCGCGGAAAACCACTGCGGGGAGCCCTTTAAGCAAGCAAGCCTGCTCCCGAACTTTCAGACCTGGGATTTGGGGCAAGCTGGAGATCCTGATCTTGAGACGGAGATCGAGTTTGAACGTACGTCTAAGGCGACGTTGGGCCTCGATCTCGGCGATTCGATAAAGCTCGAACTCGGCATAGAACGGACCACCACCCACACCACGACGGTCACGACGACCGTGGTCAAGGGCCACCGCTACAGCGTTTACGTCCCCTCCACCGGGAACACTCTGGAGCGCTGCTGGACAACGCGATAGCTGAAGCTCTTGTGGCGGAATCACCTCGCGACCCCAAGCGCGTAGTCAACCCGCCGGCGGCCCGACCGGCGCCTTACAGCCTCCGTCTGACTTACCGACCGCCGGCGGCGGAACGCTTTCCGGAGCGCGGTGCGAGATAGCGGCCCTCTAGGGATGAGGCTCCAACCATGTTTGGGCCTGAAGCCGACCTCGCTTTCTCGCAGTTTGCGAAGGATTCCCTCAGCAAACTGCGCAAGATCCAGTCCTCTAGGCCTGCGACCGGACTTAGTCTGGCCACTCACCTGAAGCGAAGGCGCTGGGCGGGGGCGAACTTTCCAACCGCCGCCCTGTTCTTCATAGGGAATGAGAACGCCCGACAGCAGGACAGCCGACGAAGGCCGCAGGCAATCCCCCCGCCTGACGCTGCTCGTCGTGCTGCTCGCCGCGCTTGGGCTCGGGGCACCCGCCCCGACCCAGGCGGCGACGTACACGGTGCGCCAATGCGACCCCAGCTACACATCGACCACCGACTTCTTCTATCCCGGAGTTCGCCGTGCGGACGCCTTCTTCACCGTCAATCAGTGCGCCACCGCAGGCTCACTTGGCCTGCACGCGAATCCGTTCAAGACCGTCGCGATGAACGACGGCAACCTCTATTTGGCCTGGGCGCCGGATGGGACGGCGTTTGTCAAATGGAGAGCCTCATTTCAGGGAGGCACCGGAACTTCGGACGGCGTACTGCTGTGGGCTCGCGCCTGCTCCGACTTCTGGTGCAACGTGAGCTGGAGCAACCTGTTCTTCGGCTACGACGACTGGGGCAGCCCGAAGGAGAAGAGCTGGTCGGGAGGCGCCCTTGCGCTTCAGGTCCGGATGGTCTGCACGGGCTATGGCGGGTCGGATGGCTGCCAGTTCGGTCAGTTCGCGCCGGGTCTGGTCATGTATGAACCCGAGATGACGCTCAATGATGCGTATACCCCGGCCGCGCCTGATCTGAGCGGCGGTTCGCTACTCGCTGGTGGATGGCTTCGTGGCGAGCAGTCATTGAACGTTCAGTCGAGCGACAGGGGCGGGGGGGTGGTGGAGAACGCAATAGTGGTGGGGGGTATCACGCGCGCGTCTCGCAAGCCCGCGTGCGCTGGACCTGTCTACGGCCCCGCGGGCCCCGCTTGGACAAGACTGCGGCCCTGTCCTACTGAGGACACCGGAGCGATTCGGATCGACCTTTCCGACCTCGCGGACGGCACCCACCAGTTCCGCGTGGTCACCTCCGATCCGGCCGGGCAATCCACCTCTGGCGCGCCATTCAATGTGCTGGTGGACAACACGGCTCCCGGCGCACCTGCAAGCGCCGGCATCGATGGCGGCGATGGCTGGCGCAGGCATAACGACTTCGGCATCCACTGGGAGAACCCGATCGAACGCTTCGCCCCCATCGCGGCCGTGCACTGGCGGCTCTGCCCGCTCGCCGGCGGCAGCTGCACGTCAGGCCGTAAGCCAGGCGCCGACGTAACACGCCTCGAGAACCTGGCTGCCGCGGGCTCGGGCGAGCACGACCTCGCGATATGGCTCGAGGACGCAGCCGGGAACCAGGATGTCGACCGCGCACGGCACATACGTCTACGCCTTGATACCGAGGCACCAACGCTGAGCTTCGCGCGCAGCAACCCTGCCGACCCGCTCAGAGTCTCGGTGGATGCGCACGACGATCAGTCCGGCCTCGCCGACGGGGAGATCGAGATTAGGCGCGTCGGCGGGTCGAGCTGGCACCCGGTCCGCACGCGCGTGGAGAGCTCGCAACTTGTAGGGGTAGTCGATGACGAGCGCTTCGAGAACGGCAGCTACCGGCTACGGGCGCGAGCCGTCGACGGCGCTGGGAACCAAGCCTCAACAGACCGCCGCAGCGATGGCGCCCAGATGTCGCTACGCCTTCCGCTTCGAGTGCAGACGCGACTGCGGGTAGGCCTCCCTCATGTCACGCGGCGAGCCAACGGGCGGAAGGTCACCCTGCTTCGGTCTTCTGGACGCGTACGGGTTGGGCGACGAGCGCGGATTCGCGGATCGCTGGCGAACCGCGACGGGCAGCCCATCGACGAGGCGACTATCCATGTCTACTCCAAGACACGTGGCAGCCCAAAGGATTTCGCGACCGTTGGACTCGTTCACACCGACCGCCACGGGCGCTTCAGCTACGTGGCAAGGGCGACGCGGAGCCGAGTCGTACGTTTTCGGTATCCGGGCTCTCGCCGCATTCGCGCGCAGAGCCGAAATGTCGTGCTTCAGGTCCCGGCCATGAGCACCATCCGCTCCAGCGACCGCTCTCTGCTCGTCGGCGATTCGGTCACCTTCAGGGGCAGGCTTTTCACCGGTCCGATCCCGCGTGGCGGCAAGCTGATGGAGATCCAGGCTTTCTTCCGAGGCCGGTGGCGCACGTTTTCGACTGTGAGAACGAACCGTCGTGGGGGCTGGCACTTCGGCTATCGCTTCGGGGGCACCCGCGGAATCGTCCGCTACCGCTTCCGAATCCGAATACCGCCGGAAGCGGGCTACCCCTTCGCGTTAGGCGGCTCACCCACCGCTTTCGTTACCGTGCGTGGCCCCTAGCGGAACTCGGCACTAATCCCGGGTTTACTTCTCGCGAGGACCGACGAGGTGATTGAGCGCATACGCCGGCGATGTACCTACGCGAACGTTGTTGCGACGCTCGCCTTGTTCGTAGCGCTTGGCGGCAGTTCTTACGCGGCGTTGCAAGTGAGCAGCCGAGAGATCGTGGACAACAGCATCCGCAGCAAGGACATCCGCAATCGCACCATCACCCAGAAAGACGTAGGCCGAAACGCGCTCGGAGGCACCAACATTAAGGAGTCCCGCCTCGGTACGGTGCCCCGTGCGAGCGGACTCACTGCCAAGGGAGCAGGGCGGCTGAAACTGCGCTGCCCAGCTGGAACCGAGCCTGCGGCAGGTGAATGTTTCGAGTCATCTACACAGCAGCCCTCGTCGTATTACTCTGCCACTGGCACCTGCGGGGCGACGAATCTAGGCAACCGCCGCCTGCCCACACACGCCGAGCTCGTGGCGTTCTTTGCAGCCGGGCATTCGGCAGCGGCGGGGGGCGAGCTCACCGCGAATGCGGTGGAGGATCCCGACGGTCCCGAGGTCGCCCGAGTTCTGATCGCTGTAGGCAATGGCGGCCTCGCGTTCGACCAAGCGAGCGCACAACACCCCTTCCGTTGCGTCACCAACCCGAGCAACTGAATCCGGCTTGCCTCAGCAGCCGATCTTCTACTACGACTTCAACTCGCCCTTCGCGTACCTCGCGGCTGAGCGCGTTAACCACGTGCTGCCCGTCGTGCCCGAGTGGCAGCCGATCTCATTCGGCCACGTCCTCAAGAACTCGGGGCGCACGCCGTGGTCGCTCGGCGACGAGCGCGAGGAAGGCCAGCGCGAGGTCGAGCGGCGTGCCGCCGAACGCAACCTTCCCGAGATCCGCTGGATCGACGGCTGGCCGCTCGAGACGATGAGCATGTCTGCGCTCCGCACCGCGATCTTCGCCCAGCAGGCCGGCCGCGCCGTCGCCTTCTCACTCGCCGCCTTCCGCCAGATGTTCGCCGGCGGCAAGAACCTCGCCGACATCGACAACGTTCTCATCGCTGCGGCCGCCTGCGAGCTGCACCCGCGCGCGGTGCTCAAGGGCATCGAAACGCAGTCGGTCAGGGACGGTCTGAAGCACGCAACGAATGAAGCAATCGAGCGCGGCGTGCAAGGCGTCCCGACCGTCGCCGTGGGCGACCAGCTCTTCTGGGGCGACGACAAGCTCGAGGACGCTGCCGCTGCACTCGCGGCTGCTTGAGTCTTTAGCTCTAGCCGCACCGGGTAACGTTCGCCCCAGTGGCCACCAAGGACCGCACGAGGGTAAGGAAGCCTGAGGAAACCGGGGTCGAGCAGCACAAGCACTCGCTGCCCGACAAGGAGACCTGCGAGCTGATCCTTCGCAAGATGCTGCTGATCCGGCGCTTCGAGGAGCGCGCGGGCGAGATGTACGCGAAGGCGAAGGTCGGCGGCTTCCTGCATCTGTGCATTGGCGAGGAGGCCACGATCGTCGGCGCCACCCAGGCGCTGCGCGAGACCGACTACCTGATGAGCACCTACCGCGAGCACGGCCAGGCGCTCGCACGCGGCACCGAGCCCGAGCGCGTGATGGCCGAGCTGTTCGGCAAGAAGGACGGCGTGTCGGGCGGCCGCGGCGGCTCGATGCACCTGTTCGACTGGGAGCGGCGCTTCCTCGGCGGCTACGGGATCGTGGGCGGCTCGCTGCCGCTGTCGGCAGGCGTCGCGCTGGCCTGCGACTACATGGAGACGGAGGACATCATCCTGTCGATGACCGGCGACGGCGCCACGAACCAGGGCACCTTCGGCGAGACGATGAACATCAACGCGCTCTGGAAACTGCCGATGGTGCTGCTGATCGTGAACAACCAGTTCGGCATGGGCACCGCGCTCGAGCGCCACTCCGCTGTCACCGACCTGTCGAAGAAGGCCGAGGGCTTCGGCGTGCCCGGCATGCGCTGCGACGGCATGGACGTGCTCGATGTTCACAAGGTCGTGTCGGAGGCCATCGAGAAGGCGCGCAAGGAGCGCCAGCCGCAGCTCGTGGAGGCGGTCACCTACCGCTACCGCGGCCACTCGATGGCGGACCCGGAGGAGTACCGCGAGAAGGAGGAGGTCGAGGAATGGCGCACGCGCGACCCGATCGAGACCCTCACCAAGCGCCTCACCGCCGACAGCGTGTTCTCCGAGGACGACATCAAGAAGATGGACGAGGAGGCGATCGCGAAGATCGACGAGGCCGTGCAGTTCGCGGACCAGTCCGACTTCCCCGACCTCGACTCGCTCTACGACGACATCTATGTGCTGGAGGGCGACCGCGCCCCGGCCTGGTGGTCGGTGGACGAGCGCTCCCCCGAGGTGCACCGCGGCGAGGACGAGCGCGAGGCCGGCGAGCTGCCCCACAAGCTCGCCGAGCACGGCGCGGCCTACGCGTCGGTCGGCGACAAGAAGGCGAAGAAGCGCCGCGACGAGGAGGACGGCGGCAAGGAGGCCTCCGGCGAGGGCGAGCAGTCGGGAGACGAGCCCGAAGAGGAAGGCGGCGCCGACTAGTGCCGACGATGCGCTACCGCGAGGCGCTCAAC
>JBBQRG010000021.1:0-38358 GCA_038215095.1 Solirubrobacterales bacterium
ACCTCGCCGTCGGCGAAGTCGCGCACGAGGCGGCGGATGGCGTCCTGCTCGTCTGAGAGGTCGAAGTTCATCGGCGCGTGATCGTATCCGCGTCGTCCTCTCGTGCGTGGACGAGGTCGATAGCTCTTCGAGCACGGGCCACGCCGCCTGGCGCGCAGTTCAGGCCGTTGCGCCACAGTGGGCTCAAGGCGGCGTGGAGTATGCGCCAGAGCTCGATAGACCGGTAGCGATCGTCCTCGTCATAGAAGAACGCGTTGGCCTCATCGTCCAGATGCAGGTAGCGCCTGGTGTCGCGGTGCTTGTACGCGTGGAGCCGTCGATCGTCGCTCAGGCGCACCTCGAACATCCACATGAAGTCTTCGACCAGGTCGATTCCCGCCACGAGCGCCAGGGGGAGCCAGTTGGGCGTCTCGCCCTGAAGCATTTCGCCCTCGATCCCCTTCTCGCGTGCCACGGAATCGAGCATGGGGGCGAGCTTGTAACGGGACAAGACTTCACTGCAAAGACATGCGTCCCCGACAGAAGCTCAGCAGCCTGGTGGTAGCATGTGGTCACATGAGGCAGCGGATTGGCATCAGGGAGCTACGCGACACGCTCACGGCGTCGATTCGCCGGGTGAGAAACGGCGAAACGCTTGAAGTCACCCACGACGGTGAGCCGGTCGCGATCATCAGCCCGGTGCCCCGCGATCGCGTCGCTCGATTGATTGCAGCGGGCGAGGCCAGCCCTCCGGTCCCGCTGGACCGTCCGCTGCGGAGCTTCCCGGTGACCGGCGAGCTCACCGCGGCGGAGGCAATCGAGGAAGACCGATCTGAGCGCTGACAGGCGGCTCCTCTACCTGGACTCATCGGCGCTCGTCAAGCTCGTGATCAGAGAGCCGCACCGCGACGAGCTGCTCGCGCACCTCCAGCCCGACGACGTCCTCGCGACCAGCCGGCTGGCCCTCGTGGAGGTCCCCCGCGCAGTCGCGCTTGCCACCTCGGAAGGTGCTGTCGAGCAGGCGGATCGCATGCTCGCCTCATGTCTCCTCGTCGACGTCGTCGACGCGGTGCTGCGCGATGCCCGGACGCTTGCGTCTCGCCAGATCCGGACGCTCGACGCGATCCACCTGGCGACGGCGTTGCACGTCGAAGCGGACGAGCTGATCGCGTACGACCGGCGCCTGCTGGCTGGCGCAGCGCTTCACAGCGTGAAGGCGAGCGCGCCCGGGTTGGAATAGGCCGTGACGTACGCTTTGGCTCTGCCGCGCGAGATGCCAACAAACGCTGATCTCTCACTGGTCGAGTTCCCCGCCGACGACCCTGAGCGCGCCCGCCGCTTCTGGTCCGAGCTGCTGGGGTCGCCGCTGGAGCCACGGGAGGACGGCGAAGGGGAGGGTTGGCAGACACGCGGCGCCGAAAGTGCTGTCGGCGTCCATGCCCGTGGGCCCGGCCCCGGCGACACGTTCTCGCTGCCCTACTTCGTCGTCGCCGACCTCGCTGAGGCGGTCAAGCGCGTGGAGGCACTCGGCGGGAGCGTCGTTCATCCCGGCGAGCACACGGCGATCTGCAAGGACTCCGAAGGGAGTCCGTTCGGGCTGGCTCTGGCCGGTTAGGTTCTCCCCTGATGAGCACGAACGGGGCCCAGTCACCCCAGGTGCTGCGCGTGGCCTGCGCGCAGCTCGAGAACGTGGTCGGCGACATCTCCGGCAACTGCGAGCAGATCCTCTCGGCGATGGAGTGGGCCGAGGGCGAGCGAGCCGACGTGCTCGTGCTGCCCGAGCTCGCGCTCACCGGCTACCCGCTCGAGGACCTGGCGCTGCGGCGCGAGTTCGTCGACGAGGCGATGGAGGCACTGGCCCATTTGGCCGGCCAGTCGGGCACCACCGTAACCGTGGTGGGCTGTCTCGACCGCGTGCCACCGACGCGGGGCTGGGACACGGTCGAGCGAACGTCGGCGATCGGCGCGGCGGTGCTCTGCGACGGCGACCTGCGCGGCGTTTACCACAAGGTCCTGCTGCCGACCTACGACGTCTTCTCCGAGGCGCGCACGTTCGCCGCGGGCGCCCTGCCGGGCGCGATCTGGCGGATCGGGGGCGTCGTGGCCGGGATCTCGATCTGCGAGGACCTGTGGTCGGGCGACGGGCCGCCGGAGCGCCAGGCGGCAAACGGCGCGCAGATCCTGCTGGTCCCAAACGGCTCGCCCTACTACCGCGACAAGCGCGACAGCCGCCGCGAGACAGCTTCCGTCGTGGCCCGGCGAAACGGCGTCCCGGTGGTCTACGTGAACTGCGTCGGCGGGGTAGACGACCTCGTCTTCGACGGCGGCTCGATCATCGCCGACGCCGACGGCTCGATCCGGTATCTCGGCCCGCAGTTCGAGGCGGCACGCTTCATCGTCGACGTACCGGTCGCCGAGCCCCGGCCGATCATGGGCGGTCCGCTTCGCACGGTGCACGCGCGGATCCAGCCTGTCCGCGAGGTCTCGCCACCGCCTGAGCCCGTGACGCGTTACGAGCCACTCGACGAGGTCTGGCGCGTGCTGGCGATCGGAGTGCGCGACTTCGCCCACAAGAACGGCTTCGAGAAGGCGATCCTCGGCTTGTCCGGCGGAATCGACTCGGCCGTGACCGCCACCGTGGCGGTCGACGCGCTCGGCCCGGACTGCGTGACGGCGGTGGCGATGCCGGCGCCCGACGAAGAGGGAGCGGGGGAGGAGCTGGCGGCCGCGCGCCGGCTCGCCTCGGTGCTCGGCATAGAGCTGGAGGAGCGCCCGCTCAGCGTGGTCGAGCCGGCCCTGGAGGGCGCGGCCGACCAGGTGGCCGAGGTGCCGGAAGGCGACGCGCTGGAGGAGCTGCGCTCCCGAGCCCGCGGCGCGGTGCTGCGAACGATGGGCGAGGCCCTGGGCGCGATGGTGCTGGCGACCGGCAACAAGTCCGAGCTCTCGGTGGGCGCCGGCGTGCTCGGCGGCGACATGAGCGGCGACTTCTCCCCGCTGCGCGACTGCCCGAAGACGCTGCTCTACGACCTGGTCCGCTGGCGAAACCGCGCCTCCGACCAGGACGACCTGCCGAAAGACATCCTCGACCGAACCCCCTCAGTCCGCTCGCGCGAGGAGCTCTCGCTGCCCTCCTACCGAGTGCTGGACGAGATAGTGGAGCGCTTCATCGAGTACGGCGACGGAATCGAGGAGCTGGTGGAAGCGGGCTTCGAGCGCCGGACGGTGCAGGACGTCCTGCGGCTGGTGATCGAGGGGGAGCGAAAGCGGCGGCTGGTGTCGCCGGGGGTGAAGATCACGGCGCGGGCGTGGGGGAAGGACCTGCATATGCCGGTGACCAATGGGTGGCGGCCGTTTGAGCGGTGAGTGCGGTGAACGCCCTAGCCTCCGGACCAACTTCAGCATGCTCCTGGGTGGCGTGCTCGAGGCAAGGCTCCTGGTGGGCCAGCCCAGCGATACCCATCGGAAGGAGCTGGATGAGCAGCACGAAGCAACCCAAGACCGCCAGAGACCTGTTTGACGACTGCATCAAGACCGAGCGGCCCGCCCTGTTTCGCAAGGACGGCGGCGAGGTCCACGTGAGGAAGGCCGACGACACCCGCTACGTGCCCACCCAGTGGGCGAACGACGTGCTGAAGGAAGACGTCAACGCCTGGGACCTGGCGATCAAGGCGTGGAGCACCCCTAACGAGGATGTAGCCGTCTCCGGCTACGACCGGATCATTGCCGATGCCGGGCCTGAGTACACGTGGGAGGGCATCCTGATCGACCCGTCCCGGCCCTGGGCTGCCGAGCTGCGGTCCAAGCATCCTGCGGTGGTGCGCAACATCGAGGCCGACCTGGAGCAACGGGACAAGGGGGTCAGGGACTGGCGAGCCGAACAGGAGGCGAAGGCCGAGGGTCTCGCCCTCGAGAAGGGCGAGGCGACGATCGCTGATATGAACGCCAACCGCGCAGCCGATGGAAGCCCACCGCTTACCGAGCGCCAGGAGCAGATGGTGCGCGAGCGGCAGCGTCAGCGCCGCGAGGGGGCCACTGATTCCTGATCGCCAGAAGTTGGCCGCCCGCAGATGGAAGGCCGGGGCCGATCCCGGGGTAGACCCCGACTGACAGAGAGCCGGTAAGGGTGGGCTCGGTCCCCCGTCGGTCCTTAGCTATGCCGGGTTACGAATGGGTGGCGGCCGTTTGAGCGGTGCCATGAGGCGACATGGCAACCGGAGTCTGGCGGGCGAGCCCGCGCGTGGCGCATCTGGGTTCTGCCATTCGAACAGCAGCTTGTTATTGAGCAAGATCTTGCGGCCATTTCGCAGGAACGCAATGCCGAAGTCGGTCTTGTGGAGATACCGCTGGATCCCAAGCCATCCGTGTATTCGTCGCTCGCGTGCCTCGAGGGCTGTGCTTCGACACTCGACGCATTCACCTAATCCAGCTTCCTGCCAGTTGTGGCACTGCAGGCACGTCTCCATTGCTGGCAGCGACTCATCGATCTCTATGACGGCTGGGATCTGTTCGGCGTTCTTTCCACTGCCTCGTGTGACCAGGCGCTCCGGTGCCCAATGACACGCGCGGCGCCCTTCGACAGCGACGTCGTAGACGAACAGCTGGAAGCCTCGATGCTCGAGGAGGTAGGCATAGACGTCTCCGAGGATGTTTCTGAGCTGGGGCTGGTTCCTCTGCAGCCATGCGAGGTGCGTCGGCTTGAGCCCGTCGACGATGACCCGAGTTCCGTGGTCACTGGGCTGGGTCTTCTCCTCCCGAATGACGGGAACTCGAAATTCCTGGCTGTGGGCGACCTGCGGTAGGTCGATTTCCACACCGACCCACTCCTGATCTCCCGATCGGGTTGTCAGGATCCGAGCTACGTTTCCGAGGCGAGCGGTGGCGATGTTGAAGCCGATCCCAAAGAGGCCGAGTTTGCTGAAGCGATCATTACTCGACCAACCGGCGCGCACCGCATCGTTGACCGCTTCGAGGGTCATACCTCTGCCGCCATCGATGACCTCGACCCTTGCGTCGCCGGGCTGGCTTGCCGGGGTCGGTACGCGCACATCCACCCGAAAGCCGTCGTCCCACGGAGTGCCGGCGCGCTGGATCTCTAGGAAGTCATCGAAGGCGTTGTCGACGAGCTCTGCAATGCACTGCCACTCCTGGAACTCGATGTCTCCGAGGACGCTGAGGATCCGAGGGGAAGGCTGGATATCGATGGTTTGAGACATGCTCTCCTAGCTCGTTGCGTCGTCACGCCCGAAATCGCGCGAGATCCGGTCCGCTTTGGTCTCACGGAATTTAGTGGTTGTCAAGTTGCTCCGCAAAGCGTCTCGAGCCACAGGTGGAGCCCTTGGCGTCGGTCCGCGGCCCGCTCGGCCGGCCGCTCACGCATGCGGGCAGCACCACCGGTTCCTCCATTGCGTGCGACGATCAGCAAGCATTCCCGGACGCAAACCGCGTAGCTCCACGAATGGCCGCCGGTCCTACCCCCTATAACCCACTCGATCGGATTAATCTCGCCCGCTCGGTCGAGGCGACGTTGTTGCAACAGCCTTGCCTCACGCTACCCCTCACGGACGTCTTCAGCGGGGCTGGTTTATATGCCGTCTACTACACCGGACCCTTCAAGCCGTACCGACCGATCTCTTCGCCTGACTGCAGCATCCCTATCTACGTTGGGAAGGCAGACCCTGCGGGTGCCCGGAGGGGCCTGATCGACCCCAGCGCGGCAGTCGGGACGGTGCTGTGGAAGCGTATTGATGACCACGCGAAGAGCATCGATGACGCTAAGAACCTCCACCTCCGCGATTTTCGTGTTCGTTACCTGGTAGTCGAGGACATCTTCATCGGGATGGGAGAGGCAATGCTGATCCAGCAATTCCGTCCGCTCTGGAACGTTCATCTCTCGGGATTTGGCCTTCACGATCCAGGCAGTAGGCGGCACGGCGGTAACCGCTCTGAGTGGGATCAGCTACACCCAGGTCGCCCGTGGCAGCCCAGGATGCGTAGGGTGACCACCTCCACGGCAATCCAGCGCCGAATCAAGGAGGCCTTCAAGAGCGGGTCGGCAGCGACGTTGGATCAACCTGCCACCGGCTCCTTGGCCGCTAGCGAAGTACAGGTGGAGATCCCGGATGCGCCCGAGACCCAGGACTAGTAGGCATTTTGCTGCCCATCCGCCTGTTTCTCACCGTAGCCCCCTCTGGTTGCCTTGCCTGCGGCAAGCCTCAACTTGTCCAGCACCTGCTCGGCGGCGGAGCCAGGGTCGCGGAGCACGTCCGACTCCCACACCCGGACGACACGCCATCCACTTGCCTCTAGCTGTTCCGTAACCTCACGGTCGCGCTCGACGTTCCGGCGGATTTTCGCCGTCCACCACTCAGTGTTTGTAGGGAACTGTGCTTCTATGCTCGGCAACCCTCTGAGTCGCCACGCGTTACCGTGCCAAAAGTCTCCGTCGACGAAGACTGCTAGCCGCTTCGCCCGAATGACCACGTCGGGCCTACCGTGAACGTCTCCGGCATGAAGTCGGAAGCGGAGACCTCGACGGTGCAGTTCTCGCCGAAGGGCTAGCTCAGCCTTCGAGTCCTTGTTGCGAACGCGACTCATCATTCTGCTGGTGACCACCGGGTCGCGTCTGGCCGGTTCGCTGCGCTGGGACGGAGGGCTCAACGACGTGCACCGTACCGCGGAGCGTTTCGGCGATCCCGCGAGCGAGAATGCTTGCCAGGCTCACCGGAACGGCGTTGCCGATCTGTCGCATCGCTTCGCTCCGGGGCCCCTCAAAAACGTAGTGGTCTGGGAAGCACTGGAGCCTGGCGGTCTCGCGCACGGTCCAGTAGCGGCAACTTCCATCGTCGCGGACGACGATGTGTTCGCCCCCGGGGCAGCCGTGCACTCCAGCCTTTACCGACTTCGCGGGCCAGTCCAGCACGCTTCCGGAGTGGCCCGTGTAGAGCTTTGCGCCGGGGATACCGACGTGGTTGGGTACCTTGGGGCTTTCGGTTCCGTTCACCGGTTCGGGGAGTCCACGAATCGCGTCACGAAGTGTCCGCCATCGCTTTTGCGAGCCTACGGCGAGAGACCGCTGGGCCCGAGTGCGGCCACGCGGTGGCCGAGTCTTGAGGCCATGCTCTTTCCAGTAGCTGCCGTCTTCTTGTGCCGAAAGCAACGCTTCACGTGAGTGGGTCGAGGCGGGCCAAGCCCAGTGGTCGCCGAGGTTTGCGCGAAAACCAACCAGCAATACCCGCCAGCGAAGTTGGGGCACGCCGTAGTCGGCCGCATTCACGAGTTGCCAACGCACCGTGTAGCGGCTGGTTGCGGGTTCTCTCCGGATGCTGCGCTCCAGCCGCTTCTTGTGCTCCTCCCATTGTTCTGCGTCTCTCCGCCCGATGTGCGGTGCGCGGAGCTGAAGCAAGATGTAGTCGAAGTACGGCCGAAAAGACTCGCGGGCGATACCGCGGACGTTCTCGAAGAAGAAGGCTCTTGGGCGGATCTCGTTCAGCGCGCGGATTGCCTCTGGCCAGAGGTTGCGTTCATCGTGGTGGCCTCGATGGGCACCTCCGATTGAAAATGGCTGGCAAGGTGGTCCGCCAGCTAGCAGGTCAACATGGCCCCGGAGCGCCGCCCAGTCCACCCGGCGACAGTCGCCCTGAATTAGGGGCCAGGGCGCAGAACGGGTCATCGCGTGCGTTTCCTTCCCCGCCCCGTACAACTTGATCGCATGGCTGGTGTCCTCGACAGGCACAGCGCGATTCTCGAGGAGCGTACGGCACGCGCGGTCATCCACTTCAGAGACAGCTACGTGCTGACATCCTGCTTCCTCGACTCCGAGTGCCATTCCGCCACCCCCGGCGAACAGTTCGACCGACGTTCCGTCCATTGCAGGGGAAGGGCTACGGGACCGAAAAACCGCCCCATCCGACAACTCAAGAGTCCCAGTAGCTGCTTCCGATGCGGCCGATGGAGCGCTCACTTGCAGCACGCTACTGAGCACGGCGGACCGAGAGCCACGAGCCTTAATTCATTCCGCAAGGTTCCCAGTAGGCGCCCAGAAACCGGCGGCCAAGACTGCACGGCCGCACTGCAATCCGTCCGCACAGATTGGCACGGCGCTTGCTAGGTGACGCTTTGATCCGACGGGTTGCGAGCCGGAGATGGGCCTGCGCCCGCCGGCTGGTGCGAGAGCGCTACACGTGCCGCTTCCAGCGCCTCAGGTGACGCCGGGAGCGGGTGGGTCCTGACCAGTAGTCGCGAGTCGGAAGGACGCGCTCGGCTCCTGGGCAAGGCGGTGTTTGCCGCGAGAGCCCGTGCGGGGAAGCCGTGCCCGTTTTCAGACCGCACCTTCTCCTGCGCGCATTCTGGCAGCGGCGGTCGCGCGGGGAAGCGTAGGGTTCCACCGGTCGATGGGTTGGAGTGTCCTCAGCAGCATCGTGGCCGCCGGCACGCCACCTGCAGGCAACGAGTGGACATCGCTCGAGGCCGCGAAGCTCGGCGTTGCCGCGCTCACCCCGATTGCCGTGGTCGTGCTTGGCTGGTGGATTGCAAAGGCGATCCGCCGCGTAGAGCAGGCGCAGTGGACCGACCGCAAGCTAACTGAACGACGCTTGGAGGTCTTTGATCGCATGGCAGAACCCTTGAATGACCTCTTTTGTTTCTTCCGTCGAGTTGGCCATTTCCAAGAAATTTCACCTCCGGCTGCGGTAGAGCGAAAGCGGACTCTGGACAGACTCTTCTTTGTGAATGAGGCCTTAATGACCGACGAATTCGTGGCCGCCTATCACTCGTTCATGGCCGCTTGTTTCCAGGTATTCGTCGGCTTGGGGCGAGATGCCCAGCTGAAGACATCGGCGAAGGCTCAGCGTGCGGAGCGGGGCGAGGCGTGGCGAGACGAGTGGAGCGGCTACTTCGTGGAGTCAGAGAACCTGATGACGGGGCTTGATGTGCTCAAGGCTCGATATCAGGCGTTGATCGATAGCTTCGCTCAAGAGTTTGGAGTGTTCCGAGCGGCGCGCGTTCTCTCCGATGGCGCGGATTCGGTGCGGGGGGAGAGCCGGCAAACGCAGAATTCGCCTGCCGCGAGAGCTAGAAGCGTCTAAATAGGTCGATTGACGCTCGCTGCAGGGCCATGAGCTCCCGCCACATCCAGCGGGCCGCGCCTTCGAGCATGCCCGCGTAGCCGTCTGCTCCCGGCAGGCTGGGGTCGGCCGTCGGGAGGCCCACGGGCGCGCCGACGCGACCCATCTCGACGCCGTCCTCCATCACGAGTCGATCTCCAGTCGAAGGCCGCTATCGGCTTCTGGCTGGTGAGCCCCAGCTCCGGGCCCGAGCGAGTGGCTGTTGAGCGGGCGAATGTCAACCGACCAGTCGGCCGGGGTCGTGGATGACGTCCTTATAGGCGTCCGAGACGCCTGCCTCGTTCGCGATGTCCCAGCCAAGCGCCCCGAAGAACGGATCCAAGAACTCGCGCCCAAGTTTGTGTTTCGTTGTATGCGGCAGTTCGGATGAAAGCGTGGTTCTCACGGAAGCGCTCGATCAGGCGTAGAACGGCGTCCGGCGGAGACGTAGAAGGCACATGAGCACGGTATTTGACCTTCCAGACGCTTGGGAAGACGCAAGGATCGAGCGCCGCGAACCGCCCCGGCGGGTTAGGCTCGGGGACATGCCAGTGAAGTTTGGCTTGTGGCGGTTGGATGGCGAATCGGTTGAGCAGGTGCCCACGATTGGGATTACGAGCGAGGAGCGCCTTGAGGAGATCATCGAGACCCGGATCGACATCCTTGGCTTGGGCAACCTCTTCCAGATCGGGCGACAGGTCATCACCGATTACGGCAAGCGCCTCGACCTTCTGGCGATTGACGGGCGGGGTGAGCTGCATGCGATCGAACTGAAGAAGGACAGGACGCCGCGGGAGGTCGTCGCGCAGGCGCTTGAGTACGGCTTCTGGATCAATGATCTGTCTTTCGATGCCATCCGGGAGCTGTACGCGAAGCATCACCAGGGAAACGACTTCGATTCGGCGTTCACTAGTCACTTCGAGGCAGACCTGCCGGAGGCGATCAACACTGGTCACCAGCTCGTAGTCGTCGCGACTGGGATGGACCTCAGTACGGAGCAGATCGTGGAGTACGTGCGGGGTTACGCCGTGCCGATCAACGTCCTGTTTTTCGAGTATCTGCGAGATGGCGATCGCGAGTACCTCGCGCGCTCGTGGCTGACCGATCCGGATCTAGAGCCCGCGAGCGGAGGGAGCGGGAAGAAGCAGGCTCCGTGGAATGGGCTCGACTTCTTTGTTGCAGTTGGAGAAGACGACCACCGAAATTGGGATGACATGCGCCGGTACGGCTTCGTCTCTGCTGGCCACGGCGATAAGTACCGGAAGGCGATGAGCAATCTGTTTGAGGGCGCACGAGTCTGGGCCTCAATTCCGGGGACGGGGTACGTCGGCGTCGGCGAAGTCACCGCCTCGGCGGTCGGAATACGGGACTTCGAGGTTGAAGTGGACGGTGCCACCATGCCGATTCTGCAGGCCCCGCTACAGGCCACGAACATGGAAGAGGACGCGGACGACCCAGAGCGCGCCGAATACCTCGTGCGCGTGCGCTGGGTCGCGACCCGACCGCGAGAAGAAGCGTTTTGGGAGAAGGGCATGTTCGCCAACCAAAATGTCGTGGCCAAGCTTCGTCAGCCCTTCACTCTCCAGCGGCTCACTGAGGCGTTCGGTCCCGCGACGGAGCGTGACGCCGACTCCGATAGCTGAGCCGTACTCCGGACCGCCCGCCTAGCGAACAGGCGGTCAACAGGAGGGAAGGGCCGCCTGGGAGCGGGATCCAAGGCCCGCCGGGAAAGCTGACCGCGGGGTCATTGCCCGCCATCTGCCCGCCGGTGGGATACGCCCGGGGCGGCCGTGCAATGGCAGGCAAGGTTCGCGCATCGCCGGAGGTCACAGGGGCATATCGCCAAGGGCCGGGGGGCGTCGTGAGCGCTCGCCCACGGTCCGCCTACCGCCCACTACGTGATGCCGTCCGCTGCGCGTAGGACGGAATCAGAACTCGGCGCGGCTCGCGAGCACGAAGATTGAAGCGCTCTTGATAGCTCCAACTATGGCCAGAGAGCCCAACAGGACGGCCTCTGGAGTGATCTCCCATTCCATGTGGATGTCGGGGTCCTCGCCGTGGTCGGCCGCATTTCTAAGCTGCCCAATGAAGCGCATGTATCCCATGTGCTTTTCGGTGATTACACCTTGGTCTTTCAGGCGTTGAGCCTTGGATATGACTCCCGTTGCGCCGGTGAGGTCCACGGCCGGGGCGGACTCTCGCGCCAGCTTGACCAGGAAGTTCTCGGAGGCGTTGCCGATGTGAACTACGGCGGTGCGGTCAGCTTCCCCGGAGACGACTTTCTGCAACGCACTTCGAAGATGCGTGATGATCGCTTCCTCTTCATCCTGAACGTACCCGTAGACCTCGTCGCCCAGCCTCTCTCTGATGAAACTCTCGACTGCGGCGCTGTCGGTAGTGATCTGCTCGGCGGCCGCCAGGAACGCTTCCGCTTCCTCCGACGTATCGACGAGATAGCCGGTCTCTGTCCCGTAGATAAGCGAGCCCGAGAATTGACCGAGGCTGACAAGCGTTTCGCGAATCTCGCTCTCGTGGTTGTCGTAGTCGAAACGAAGCTTCGTCTCGCGCGCGGCCTTGAGCGGATCGCGATGTAGGGCGACGCGTTGCTTGAAAAAGCCATAGGCCGGAAAGGCCTCCAAGGCGAAGCGCAGCACGTCGATCCGCCGAATCTCGGTGGCTTCAGAGAAGTAAAAGCCGAAGGGCGGAGTAGGGGCGTACTCCTCCCCCGCCTGCTCGGTTAATCCGAGACTGACCGCGACCCGCAAGGCGCGTTCAACGGAAGCCACCGGGTGGTTCACATGTTCCGCAACGGTTTCCGCGGATACGGGATCCGCGGAGAGAGCCACTGCCTCAGCCACCTCAACAACCTGCTCAGCCGTGCACTGAGGAAACTCAGCCACTTGGGATTACGGCGTTGGGGGCGTGAGCCGCTCGATAACGGCCTGAAGCTTCTGCGCCAGTTCGTCGTCGACGTCTGCCGCAGCCACCCAAACATGCACGTGGACGCTGACCGGCGAGCCCGAGGCGGCAGGTGTCGGTACCGCTGGCGCACCGTGACCTGCTGAGGGTGCCGCGGCGGGCGGATCTCTCGGGGGCGAGCCCCCAGGCCGGTCCTCCGTCCCGGTCGGTGGCAGCTGGTCGGATGGGCTCGCCGCCCTGTACGTCCCATCGCGCTCGACGATCGCTTTCCCGGCCCACAACACTTCAATAACCGTCCGGGCTCCGGTCAGCGACCGATTGTTCTTCGCGACGCCGGCAGTCAGCACGATGTGCGCCAGGAGATCATCCGTCGTCATTTCGTTTCGCACCCGGACCGAGTCCACAATTCCGGTGAGGTCCTCGGAGTTGTTCACTACCTCCTGCCAGGCGTCATCCCATTGGGGCTGCCCTTCGTGATCGGCGACGAGTGCTACTCGGCGGCCGAGCTCAGTTAGGGCCTTCGCGTTGCCGCCTTCGATCAGCCCGACTGAGGCTAAAAAACCGTTCTGGCCGCTGACCTGTGTACGTCCTCCCCCGGCGCGACGAACAACGTCCGCCAACTTGACTGGAGTGCCCGCTTGGTTCCGGCTTGCGGCGAGGTACGCCTTAAGGATTCGAAGAATGACTTCGAAGCCAGCATCAGGGAGTCGGAGTCCACGGTCCGCCATGCACGGACACTATTTCACCGATCAGAGAGATTTTGTCTGGCGCGCCGCGACCTGTTCGGCCTCACGAGGTCATTCGCTCAAGGTGGTAGACCGCCCCAGCCGTCCACCTCCCACGGGCTACGGAGCCGGTCATGTACGGGAACCCGGGTTCCCCAACTCAGGGCTGGACGTAAACGGCTCCCCGCTGCGGGACCAGGGGGTCGCTCGAATGTCATGTCCGGCGCTAGAAGGTCGGCTAGGGTCCTGGTCAATCTGGACAGGCCTTCGCCACGAAGTATCACAAGGAGCGCAACCTGCTCCAGGGAGCCCCGCCGGGGGGCGGGACGCAGGCCAACGGCTTCAACAAGCCTTAGCGCCAGCAGCGTGATGTGGCACGTGCCGGGGTTCGTGTGGTTTGCCGAGGGGTCTCGCGCGGCTCGACGTCAGGGGGCGACCGGTGAGCGCGCGCTTCCGATCCGTTGGTCCGCTCGCTTGCAGCTTACTTCCGACAGGAGCTGTCCGAGAGGCGGAGCTTCTAGCCAGTGGTCTGGAGCCGTGCTCAGAGAGTCAGGCGTGGCGCTTCCAGCGCCGCAGGTGACGCCGGCGGCGGGCGGTCCTGACCTCGGAGTGGCGGGTGTCCGCGTGCAGGCCGTTTGCTTCGGCCAGGCTTCGGGCTGCGTATGTGAAAGGCATTGCTGGGCCCATTCTCTCCTCCAGTGACGTTGGGCGGCGGGTACCTGTTCACCATCTCTGACTGGTCAGGGCCGGGATGTGGCACTGGTCACATTTGCAACGTGAGACCGCTCACAGTCGACGGCGGAGCAGCCCGAGCGACGCTCGCTCCAGGGCCGTGAACTCCCGCCACATCCAGCGGGCCGCGCCCTCGAGCATGCCCGCGTATCCATCCGGTCCCGGGAGGCCGGGATCCGCCGTCGGCAGGCCCACGGGCGCTGCCACGCGGCCCATCTCGACGCCGTTCTCGACCACGAAGTCGATCTCCACGTCGAAGGCCGCTATCGGCGTCTGGCTGGTGAGCCCCAGCTCCGGGCCGAGCGGGTGGCTGTCGAGCGGGTGGATCTCCACGGACCAGTCGGCCGGCGAGGGGCGGCTTCGGACCTGCTGGATCTGGCACGGGGCCTCTACCACCGAGCGATAACAGGCGCGCGTTCCGTCGGCCGCGTCGCGGAACTGCTTCAGGAAGACCTGGCCGACGCGTCCGGCCAGCATGTCAGCCACGAGCCCCGATCCGAGGCTGAAATCGCCCACGACCAGCTCGCCGCTGTCGTCGAGCGCGGGCAGGCCCCCCACCAGCGCATCGACCAGCGCCGCCGGGCCCTCCGCAAAGGCGCCGTCCGCGTCGAGCGAGTCGCCGCGCGCCTCCAGCGTCAGCAGCTCGCGCCAGTCGGCGCCCTGGCCGCGGCCGAAGTCACCGCCGAACGCCTCCACGACGACCTCCGGGCCGAGCCCCGAGCCAGGCGTGAAGCGGCCCATCGCCTTGGCATATCCATACGCCTCGCGCCCGCCCAGGTACGACATCGGGTTGTCGACAAGGATGTACGGCACGGCGAGCAGCAGGCGCTCCGCCACGAACACGTCGCCCAGGTCGCGGCCCGCCAGGACGGGCACCCAGAACGACGCCTGGGTCTCGCGCACCGACCCCCAGCGGTCGAACGGCGGCGTCTGCGAGGTGACCTGGCCGAACTGCCCGATCATCAGCAGCACCTGCGAGCCGATCGCTCGGTAGTCGAGCGAGCGGCCGGCGGGCTCGTCGAACATGCGTGACACGAGCGCTGCGATGCGCGCGCCGTCGCCCTGGAGGATCAGGCTGGTCAGCTTGCCCTCGGCGCACGCGAACGGCGGTGGCGCCGTGGCTCGCCCGCCGTACTCCACGTAGGCCGGCAGCTCCTGCTGTGGCTGCAGCCAGCGCGTGGAAGCGCCCGGCACGGGTGCGGCGCTCGTCAGCGTCCGGGCGGCCTCCATCCCAGAAATGACGGCGGCCTCGACGCAGCCGCCGTCGATGCCGTTGCTCGTCCAGTCACCCGCGAGGACGAGGTTCTCGAAGCCGGACTCACCAGAAGCCAGGCGGTGCTCCACCGAGCCGGCCGGCGTGAGCACGTAGCGCTCCGAGGGCGTGATGTTCGCGCGCCAGTACTGCGAGTCGAAGCGCTTGCGCCCGCGGCCGCCGCTGCGGTCCACGAGGTCGCGCCACGCGAACCCCGGCCACAGCGCCCCCATGTCGCGCTCCACGAACTCCAGCGCGTTCGCCTTCACGCGCTCGTTCGCCTCCGCCTGCGTCTCGCCGGCCACCTCGTCGAGCACCCCGCAGAAGTAGCCGATCGTCTTCACCCCGTCTTTGGCGGTCCAGCCCTCGCGGGGGAGTAGGTGCGTCATGTCGCAGTAGGTGTCGAGCGGCTCCACGTAACAGCCAGTGACCGAGTTCTCGCTGTGCTCCCAGCCGAGCTCCGTGGCGTCCTTTCGAGCCCACAGCTGGAACGCCTGCGTCTGGACCGTGGCGGCCGTTTCGATCCCACGGCGGAAGCGCTCGTCATGCGCGATCAGCTCCCCGCAGATCCCGGGCAGCGCACCCACAGGGATGCCGAGCACGACCTCGTCGAAGTCCACGCCGCGCTTGAGCGGGATCGGGCCACACCCGAGCGGATCGTGATCGAACTCGAAGTCCACGCCGGTAGCCCGCAGCGCCTCGCCATCCGCGAGCTGCTCCCAGCGCGGCTCGCTCGGCCAGCACGCGAGGCCCTTCACGTCCACGAGCGGGTCGTATTCGTCGACCCCGGAGGCGAGCTCCACCTGGGGCACCACCGAGATCGAGTCGATGGCATTCCCCGCTAGGCCCAGTTTCGTGACCGCGTGGAAGAACTCGAACCTCACCCCCCGCGCCCGCAGCACCTCGTAGAGCGGCGTGAACACCACGTCGCCCATCCCCGCCTGCATCTTGTACATGATCGATCCGCGGTAGGTGAACGCCAGCCGGAGCAGGTCGCTCGTCGCCGTGCCGGCCGCCACGTTCGCCTTCGAGATGTCCCCGTCGAGGTAGCCGAAGGCCACGTCGTAGACCGCCCGCAGCACCGGCGAGCGCTCCGCAGGCGTGCGGCCGATCGTGACCTCGCGTGCCCCGTGCCGCGCCAGCCACGCAGCCCACTCCTCGTCGTTCACCACGTCGAAGCCGTGCTCGAGGATGCCGTCCTCCACGATCCCGGCCACGGTGGACACGCCGGCGTCGATGGCGGTGAAGTAGATGCGCAGCTCGGGATCGGTGTCGATCCGGCTGCGCACGACGGACCACAGCCAGGCGCGGAACCCGTTCAACAGCTCGACGAGCAGCGGCGGCTCCGCGGCCTCGGCGGCCAGGTGGGCGGCCATGCCAAGCAGCCGCTCCGCCCCGTCCAGGGGCAACTCGAGCAGGTCAGACGCGAAATCCTCGAGCCAGCCCGGCGTGAAGGGCGCGGTCGGGCGCGCGGCGAGGTCCTTGCGGGCGCGCATCACCTGCCAGCCGCCCAGGGCCCACCGGCAGGCCGTGGCCGCCATCTCCCAGAAGGTCGGCAGCTCGGTGGTGTCGCCCGGCCGCATGAAGTTGCGCGGCATGTCGAATTGCTGGGCGTGCCAGCCGTCGCGATCGCGGTCGTAGAGCACGAGCTCGTCGCAGCCCACGAAGGCCTCCTCGAACGAGGCCAGGGGCGTGCCGGGAGCCCGGCCGGCCTCGGCGTAGGCGTCCCGCATCAGCCGGAAGGCGTTGTCGTAGAAGCCGAACCAGACGTGCAGGCCGTGCTCTTCGATGCGATCCGCATACGCGGCGTTGCGGCCGCTCGCTCCCTTGCCGCCCACGCGCCAGCCGAGCTGGTAGACCGTCACCTCGAAGCGCTCCCGCAGGGCCGGCGTCGCGGTCAGCTCGAACGCCGCCGTCATTCCGCCGACGCCGCCGCCGAGCACTGCGACCTTCGTGCGTTCCGGGGTTCCGTTCACCTAGCTCAGGGCGTAGTCTGACCGTCCTGGCCTCGACTCGCACCGAGATCACCCAGCAGGAGCTGGAGCTGGTTCGCCACGGCTATGACCTGTGGAACGCCGGCGACCTCCAGGGCCTGGCACGGGAGTGCTGGACCGAGGACATCGTGTTCCGGAACGCCCCCGAGTGGCCCGGCCAGGTGGAGTACCGCGGCGCCGAGGCGGTGGTTCGCTTCCTCCAGGAGGAGGTCGTCAACGTGATCGAGCTCGGCGAGGTCGAGCTGGGACACCTCGAGGTCATCGGCGACGAGATCGTGATCCGCATGGTCGCGCGCACGCGCGGGGCTGAGAGCCAGGTCGACATCGGCATGATCCCCGTCTTCCACGTAGCCCACATGCGGGACGGCAGGGTCTCGCGCGTGCGCGCGTACCTGGACGAGGGCCAGGCGATCGAGGCCGCCCGCGCCGGAATCGGCTAGCCGCGGCGCTTGGGCCGGCCGCCTCGCAGGAAGCGCGGCAGCGGGACCGGGATGTCGAAGATGGTGCGGTCCTCCTCGCGGTCCTCCCGGGTCTGGCGATCGTCGTCCGGATCGACGTGCATCGGGGGGATCCGCGACAGCTTGTCCTCGTGGCTGCCCACGTAGGTCGTGCGCTTCTTCTTGCCATGTGAACGCCATGGCAGTCGCATCACCTCGGACTCTAGGCCCTAACGTTCAGGCCATGGGTGATCTGAGTCGAGGCTCCGCAAGGCCGCCCTCGCGGCGCGGGCGCGAGCGACGCGCGTACCAGCTGGCGGTGGTCGGCGGTGGCGCCGGCGTGGTGGCGGTTGTCGGCCTGGTGCTGGCGCTCGTCGGCGTGGTGGGGTTCGGCCTGCCGGTGATCGCCCTGATCATCGCGGCGATCTGCGGGTTGCTGTTTCGCCGCACCGTCTCGCCCTAGAGCGCGTAGCGAACTACTGGAGTTGCCTCAGGGCCTTGACGGTGTTGGCGCGCTCGTGGAGCAGGACGACGTCGGCCGGTCCGGCGCGCAGGATCGCGCGGCTGGTTGCGCGTGGCGCGGCGTCCGGCTTCCAGTCCTCAGGGTTGACGTCCCAGAACACCGACCGCATGCCCAGCTCCTCGGCGACCTTGAGGACGGTCTCGTTGCTGCGTCCGTACGGTGGCCGGAAGAGAGTGGGCGCGGATATTCCGAACGACTCGATGAGGTCAGTGCAACGAACGAGCTGGTCCCGGATGTCGGCTTTGCCGAGCTCGTCGAGCGCGAGATGGTCGTAGGAGTGATTGCCGATCTCGTGCCCAGCCTCGGAGATCGCTTGCAACTGGCGGGGGTGCTCGGCGATGTGTTGGCCTACGACGAAGAAGACAGCCCGCTGTTCGAGCCGGGCAAGCTCTGCGATCAGCAGCTCGGTGTGGACGGAAGGGCCGTCGTCGATGGTCAGCTGGCACTCGATCCGTGAGCGCAGCGGGCTTCTCATGTCAGAGCGGGTAGCGCACGCCGGTCAGCTCTTCGGACGCCTGCCACAGCCGCTCGCCGATCGCCGGGTCGTACGCCTCCGGGATGGCCTCGACCTTCTTCGGCGAGCCTCGCATCTCGCCGGCGCCGTCAGGACCGAAGTACTGGCCGCCCTCCACGCCCGGCGCGGTGGCGGCGTAGAGGGTCGGTAGCGCACCGCGCTCCGCGCTCTGGGCAAAGACCCGGTTGCTGACCGCGAGCACGGCTTTGAGCGCGCCGGTCGGCCCCGTGCTCTGCAGGTTCGTCGCGGAATAGCCCGGGTGGGCGAACACGCTGATCGCGGGCGATTGGGCGGCGCGCAGGCGACGGTCCAGCTCGATCGCAAACACCGCGTTGGCGAGCTTCGAGCGCTTGTACGAGCCGCGCGGGGTGTAGTCACGCTCGAGCTGCAGGTCGTCGAAGTCGATTCGCCCGCCCTTGTGCTCGTTGCTGCTGAGGGTGACGATGCGGGCCGCTTCCGCACGCTGGAGCGAGCCCAGCAACAGCCCCGTCAGCGCGAAATGGCCGAGATGGTTGGTGCCGAGCTGGAGCTCGAAGCCGTCGTCGGTCGTCCGGCGCGGGGTCATCATCACCCCGGCGTTGTTGACGAGCAGGTCCACGCGCCTGTCCGAGAACGCGCCGGCGAAGCGGCGCACCGAGTCGAGGCTGCCGAGGTCGAGCTGCTCGACTGCCGGCTTGGGTCCGCCCACGGCCTCGGCGATCTCCTTGGCCGTGGCCTCGCCCTTCTCGGCGCTTCTGGACGCCACCACCACCTCCGCCCCGTGGCGGGCCAGCTCTAGCGCGGTGACGCGGCCGAGCCCGCTGTTGGCGCCGGTCACGATCGCGAGCTTCCCGTCCTGATCGGGGATCTCGTCGGCGGTCCACTTGGGACTCATGGCCGTTGAGTATGAACAGCCGCGTCTTTGCCGCGTCTTTGCATGCGGCTCGCACAATCTCCGAGCCATGCCCCACCTGTCCGAGCTCCACGGGGCCGCGACCCATCTCGCGGTCATAGCGATCCCGGTCTACGCCTTCGTGCTGACCTTGCGGCGCTTCGGTCCCGACCATCAGACGCTCGCGCACGTCGAGCCCTGGCTGCTCTGGGCGGCGATCGCGGGCGTCGTCAGCGCGGGGGTGACCGGGCTGCTGGTATGGGGGCAGGCGCAGACGTCCCTGCGCGGCTCCTCGTTCCGGATCGGGACGTGGCACTTCTGGCTCGGTATCGCGCTGGCCGTGATCGTGTTCGGCGCGGTCTTGATCCGCTACCTCACCGTGCGCCGCGGGCGCCCTACCCACAGTCCGATCCTGCTCTTTGCCGGGGCGCTCGCCCTCGTGGTGGTGTTCGCGCAGGGCTATCTCGGAGGCCGCATCACCTACAACCACGGCGTCGGGGTGGACTCCGGGGGCCAGTTCGCCCAGACCGCGATTGGCGAGAAGCGCCTCGAGATCGCCCTGGCGCGAGGCCAGAGCCAGGCGAGCGCGGGCAAAGCGGCGTTCTCGGCGAGCGGGCTGGGCTGTGCGAGCTGTCACGGCGACCTGGCAAAGGGAATGCGCGGCCCGCCGCTGGCCGGCGGGGCCGAGCTCAGCCAGTTCAGGCGCAAGCACGGCCACGGGCTATTCCCGCCGTCGGTCGTGGCCGACCGCGACTTCGAAACGGTCGACGCCTGGCTGCGGACGCTTCCGCGGGAGCGTGGCCGCGGCGGCGACTGATCGCTCGCGTTTCTTTGCCCGCTCTTGACCGGGCGCTCCCCACCATGCGGGGAACGATGGCGAGGACTCCCACATCAGAACCGGCCAGGCGAGATCGAGCGTTGCGACGTGTTCGCAGGGTGTCCTGGACAGCGGGACTGGCCGCCGCGGGGCTGGCGGGAGCGTTCTCGGTCGCGGCGGCGCACGCCTTCAAGGGCCATAACGGCAAGACGCACGCCGCCCCCGTTGCCGCCGGGCATCGCGCGCGGGCCCGGCAGTCCGTCCCACCGCCGCAGCACGTGCCGGCGATCGCCGGGGACCAGGCGCCGCTTCAGCCGCCGTCCGCGCCGCCGCAGAGCGCACCGTCGCAGCCCGTCCCCGCACCACCGCCGGTCTCGTCAGGGGGTTCCTGATGCGAGCGGCCACGTGGCCGGCTCTCGGCACCTCGGCGACGCTGCTCGTGACCGATCCTCGTGCCCTCGCGGCGGCCCGCCGCGAGGTGGAGGCCGAGCTCGCGGCCATCGACCTCGCATGCAGCCGCTTCCGTGAGGACTCCGAGCTGTCGCGCGTCAATGCGGCCGGCGGACGGCCCGCGAAGGCCGGCCGGCTCCTGCTCGAGGCGGTCAAGGTCGCGCTGCGGGGCGCCGCCGTGACCGACGGGGCGGTGGACCCGACGATCGGGCATGCGCTGATCCTCGCCGGCTACGACCGCGACTTCGCCGATCTTGAGCCCACGCGAGGGCCAGTGCGCGCCGCGCGTGTAGCGGGATGGCGGGCGGTGGTGGTCGACGAGGCGCGCGGGCGGGTGACCGTCCCGCGCGGCGTAAAGCTGGACCTCGGCGCCACGGCGAAAGCGCTCGCGGCCGACAGGGCAGCGGCCGCTGCGTGCGCAGCGACGGGCTCGGGCGTACTTGTGAGCCTGGGGGGCGACATCGCCGTCGCCGGGCCGCCGCCTGAGGGCGGCTGGGCCGTCCGGGTCGTCGAAGACCACCGCCACGGGACCGACGCGCCCGGCCAGAACGTGACGATCAGCTCCGGCGGGCTGGCAACTTCGAGCACCACAGTGCGTCGCTGGGGACCCGGCGCCCACCACATCATCGACCCGGCCACGGGCAGGCCGGCGCGCGCCTGGTGGCGCACCGTCTGCGCCGCCGCGGCCTCCTGCGTGGACGCCAACATCGCGAGCACGGCGGCGATCGTGCGAGGGGAGGGCGCCGTCGCCTGGCTGAGCGAGCGCCGGATGCCGGCCCGGCTTGTGCATCGCTTCGGCGAGGTGACCACGGTCGCCGGCTGGCCGTTGCCGTGACCGCGCACGGCCCCAGCGCGCTCTGGTACGTGACGCGAGGGGCGGGGGCGATGACGCTGGTGCTGTTGACGCTCAGCGTGGTGCTGGGGATCGTCGAATGGGCTGGCTGGCGCCCCGCCGGCGCGTCGCGCCTCGCGGTCGCCGCGATGCACCGAACGGTGGGGCTGCTGGCGCTGGCGCTGCTCGTCGTGCACATCGCCACCACGCTGCTGGATCCCTTCCCGCACATCGGCCTGCTGAACGCCGTCGTGCCGTTCGTGACCACGTATCGCCCGATCTGGATCGGGCTGGGCACGCTGGCCGCTGACCTCTTGGTGGCGGTGGCGGTGACGAGCGTGGTGCGCCGGCGGCTGGGCTACCGCGCCTGGCGCGGGGTCCACTGGCTCTCGTACGCGTGCTGGCCGGTCGCTCTGCTTCACGGCCTCGGTGCCGGCTCGGACACCAAGTCCACGTGGATGCTCGCTCTGACGCTCGCCTGTGTCGCCGCCGTGGTGCTCGCGCTGGGCGCCCGTGCGGCCGCCGCCGGCACACCGCAGCTCGCGCAACGCGGAATTCTCGCGTCAACGGCTGCGGCAGCGATCGGCCTCGCGGTCTGGCTGCCCCAGGGGCCGCTCGCCCGCGGCTGGGCGCCGCGAGCGGGAACTCCCCGCGCGGTGCTCACGGCCTTCAGCCCGCGGCGTACGCGGCCTGCCACGGGTCGCCGGGACGCGCTCGCGCGACCCTTCTCGACAAGCCTCAGCGGGCAGATCCGCAACGGCTCGAGCTCGGCTGGTTTGGGTGTGGTGGACCTGCGCCTGCGCCTGCGCGACGGGCCCGGCGGGGTGCTGAGCATCCGCCTCGGGGGCGACACGCTGCCCGACGGTGGCCTGCACATGACCCGCAGCGCTGTGAGCCTGCGCAGCGCCGACGGCTCGAGCCAGTACCGCGGCCGCGTCGTGGCGCTGTCCGGCACGAACCTGCGGGCGCTGGTCGGGTCGGCCGACGGCCGGGCCCTTCGCCTGAGCGTGAGCCTCGCGCTCGGGGGCCAGGTCGTGGGCGGCCAGCTTCACAGCAGCCCCGTCCCGGGGAGCGGCGCATGAGCCTGCCCCGCCTGCTGGCGGGGACGCGGCCCGGCGCCCCGCTGCCGAGGACCGAGCACCTCGCCGTGCACGGCCCCTGCCCGCGCGCCGACACCGGCCTCATGGAGCGGGTGGGCGCGGCGGGACTGCGCGGCCGGGGCGGCGCCTCGTTCCCCACGGCGGTGAAGCTGCGAAGCGTCGCGGAGCGGCCGGGACAGCGGTTCGTGCTGGTGAACGGGGCGGAGGGCGAGCCCATGAGCGCCAAGGACCGCGTGCTGATGCAGCTGGCGCCCCACCTGGTGTTGGACGGGGCGCTGCTCGCGGCTGAAGCGATCGGTGCGAGCCGGGTGGTCGTGGCCATCCGTGACGAGGCCACGGCCGCGCTCGGCGCCATGCGCGGCGCCGCGGCCGAGCGCCCGCTCGGGCGGCGGGTCGCGGTGCGCCCGGTCCCCTCCGTGTACCTGGCCGGCGAGGAGAGCGCGCTGATACGCCATCTGAACGGCGGCCCGGTCAAGCCGCTGGTGGTGCCACCGCTGCCCTTCGAGCGGGGCCTGCGGCGCCGGCCGACGCTCGTGCTGAACCCCGAGACGTTCGCCCACCTCGCGCTGATCGCCCGCCACGGCCCCGGGTGGTTCCGGGAGCTCGGGACGACTGACCACACCGGCTCGGCACTCGTCACGGTCTCGGGCGCCGTGGACCTTCCCGGAGTTCAGGAGATCGCGTGCGGAACGCCGCTCGGGAGCGTGCTCGACAGTGCCGGTGGCCCCTCGGAGCCGCTGCGCGCCGTCCTGGTAGGCGGCTTTCACGGCACCTGGATCGGCGCGGAGGAGATCCCGTCGGTTGCCCTCGACGACCACGGGCTGACGGCGTTCGGCGCCACGCTGGCGGCCGGCGTGATCGTCGCGCTGGGCGAGTCGGCCTGCCCCGCCCAGGAGCTCGCACAGACGATGAGCTGGCTGGCGGCCCATAGCGCGGGGCAGTGCGGGCCGTGCGCCAACGGGCTCCCGGCCCTTGCGGAGACGGTCACAGCGGTCGCAAGCGGTGCTGCGCCGCCTGACGCCCTCGGGCGGCTCGATCGCTGGAGCGCCCAGATCGTCCAGCGCGGGGCCTGCCACCTGCCCGACGGGGCGGTGCGCTTCCTCGCGACCGGCCGGCGGGTGTTCGCCACAGAGCTCGGAGAGCACGCGCGCCACGGCCCCTGTTTCGCCTGCCGGCGGCCCACCACGCTCGCCACCCAGCCGGCCGCCCGGAGCGCCGCGGCGTGAGCGAGCACCTGCGGGTCGACCCGATCGCGTGCTCGGGCCACGGGCTCTGCGCCGAGCTGTTCCCGGAGTGGATCGAGCTCGACGACTGGGGCTATCCGATCATCGACCGGGGCCCGATCCCCGAGGAGCTGCTGGAGCACGCGCGGCGCGCGGCGGAGGCCTGCCCGAAGCTGGCGCTCGTGGTCTCGGCCCAGCGCCCTAGGCGCTGAGCAGCGGAAGCCGCAGCTCGAAGCGGCTCGGCGCGCCCGGCGCCACACGCAGCGCGCCGCTGTCGGCCTGGGCGAGCGTGCGAGCCAGATGGAGGCCGATGCCGGTGCCGTTCGCGCTCGAGGCGCCGCGCTCGAAGATTCGCTCGCGGTCGGCTTCGCTGACGCCCTGGCCCTCGTCGTCGACCGTGATGCTGGCTGCCGGCCCGTCGCTCGCCACGCCCACCCGGACCGCGCCCGCCCCGTGCCGCAGCGCGTTGGCGAGCAACACGTCGAGCACCTGGCCCACGGTGCCGCGGGACGCCCTCGCGATCACGTTCTTCGCGGTGGCCACCTCCAGCGACCGGCCGGCGCGCGCGTAGACCGGCTGCCACGTCAGCGCGTGCTCGTAGGTGACCGCTCCCAGATCCACCGGGATGCGCGGGCCGATGCTGGAGTTGCGCGCGTGGGCGAGCAGGTCCGCGATCGTCCGCTCGAGCCGGTCGGCCTCCGCCAGCGCGGCTTCGATGTCGGCCTCCTCGAGCCGCAGCCGCAGGGCGGTGAGCGGGGTGCGGAGCTGGTGGGAGACGTTCCCGGAGAACTCGCGCTCGCGCGCGACGAGCCCGCCGATGCGCTCCGCGCTGCTGTCGAGTCCCCGCGCGATGGCGTCGATCTCGGGCACGCCGAATTGCCCGGCGCGCACCGAGAAGTCACCGTCGCCGAGTTGCGCGGACCTGCGCGCGATCGTCTCGAGCGGGCGGGCCAGGCGCCGCGCCTGCACGGCGGCCAAGGCGGTGGCGGTGAGAACGCCTCCCGCGGCGAGCGCGGCGATCAGCAGCCACACGCGGTGTATCCGGCCGTCGGCCTCGCCGGCGGGCGCCTCGGCGATCACCGTGCCGCGCAGGGCCGACCCCGTGTGCGTACGCACGACCTCGCCGCCGATAGGCGGTCCGGTGGCGATCGTATGGCCCGCTTCCGTCGTGACGGCGATGCGGTGGTGGCGGCCGGCGAACGCGGCCAGCAGCTGGGGGCTGATCATGCGGTGCGCCTCGAGCAGGTCGTCCACGGCGCCGGCGGCGGCGTCGGCCTCTCGCTCCAAGCGCCCGGTCGCGTCCTGGCGAACGCGAGCGGCCTCGACGGCGGCCAGGGGGATCCCGAGGACGACGACCGCGGCGAGCGCGATCAGGGCCGTCGAGAGGATGAGCCGCCGGCGCATTCTGGGGCCTCAGGGCTCGAAGCGAAGGCCGACGCCGCGCACGGTCACCAGTCGCCGCGGGTCGGCCGCATCGTCACCGAGCTTGCGCCGCAGCCAGGAGACGTGCATGTCGAGCGTCTTGGTCGAGCCGAACCAGTTCTCGTCCCACACCTCGGACATGATCCGCTCGCGCGTGACCACGCGGCCGGCGGAGCGCACGAGCAGGGCGAGCAGGTCGAACTCCTTCGGCGACAGGTCGAGCTCCTCCTCGCCGCACCAGGCCTTGCGTGCGGCGACGTCGACGACGACCTCGCCGGCCTCGAACCGCTCGGCGGTCGCCCTGCGCAGCTGGGCGCGGACGCGGGCCAGCAGCTCGTCGAGCCGGAACGGCTTGGTCACGTAGTCGTCCGCTCCGGCGTCGAGCCCGTCGATCGCGTCGGTCTCGCCATTGCGGGCGGTCAGGAAAATGATCGGCACCGCGGGGCTGTCCTCGCGAATGCGGCGGCAGACCTCGATCCCATCCACGTCGGGCAGCCCGATGTCGAGCACGAGCAGGTCGTGATCGCCGTGCAGCCCCGCGGCCACGGCCTGGCCGCCGGTCGGAAAAGCCTCAACCTCGTAGCCCTCGCGCTCCAAGGCGCCCACCAGCGGCAGGCGGATGCCCTCGTCGTCCTCGGCGAGCAGAATCCTGGGCACGCTCGAATGGTAGGGAGCGGCCGGGCGGCCCCGGGTAGCCTGGGGCCGAGATGACCGATGCCGAACCCCACAACCTGCGGGTGCTCGTGGCCGACGAGCGCCAGAAGTACCTGGAGGCGATCAGCGAGTCGGTCGAAGACCTAGGGCACGAGGTCGTCGCCCACGAGGTCGAGCTCGCGAAGGTGGGCCGCGCGACCGTGGACCAGCGGCCGGACATCGCGATCGTCGCGCTGCACGAGGACACCGAGCACGCGCTCGAGCTGATCACCGAGATCATCGAGGAGGCCACCTGCCCGGTGCTCGTGCTCGCCGACGACGCCAGCCGCGAGTTCGTCGCCGAGGCGGCGCAGCGCGGCGTCTTCGCCTATCTCGATTCCACGCAGGAGACCGAGCTGCAGGGCGGCATCGACGTCGCACTGCAGCGCTACCAGCAGTACAGGAAGCTGCTGGCTGCGTTCGACCGCCGGGCGCAGATCGAGCGGGCGAAGGGAATCCTGATGGAGCGCCACGGCATCGGCGACCAGGAGGCGTTCGACCGGATGCGGGGCGAGGCGCGCAGCTCGCGGAGGCCGCTGATCGAGGTCTGCGAGGATGTTGTGAAATCCGACCCGGAAGCGAGTTAGAAGTCCGCGGAACCGGGTACTACACCAGCAGGAAACCGGCCGAAACCCCGCCGGCGAAGCACCAGACGCTTCGTCAACACACTTCGGGGAGCCGGTTCAAATCTCTTCTCAGGCAGTAGTAGATCGGGCTCGTGAGCAGTGTCTCCTGCGGCGCTACGCCCGCTTTGGCGACGAGGCCGCGCGGGCCGAGCTGGTCGAGCGCTTCATGCCGCTCGCCTACAAGCTGGCGCGGCGATACCAGCGGCCGGGCGAGCCGATCGAGGACCTTGCCCAGGTCGCCACGATCGGGCTGCTGAAGGCGCTCGATCGCTTCGACCCCGAGCGCGGGCACGAGTTCATGTCCTATGCCGCGCCGACCATCCTGGGCGAGCTCAAGCGCTACTTCCGGGACTTCGGCTGGGTCATGCACCTCTCGAGGGGCGACCAGGAGCTTGCCGGAGCGGTTAAGCGCGCCGCCGAGGAGGCCTCGCGGCGGCTCGGCCGCGCGCCCACGCCGGAGGAGGTGGCCGCCGGCTCGCACCTCAGCGTCGAGGACGTGATGCGCGGCCTCGACGCGGCGGCAGCGGCCCGGCCGGCGTCGCTCGACGTGGCGGCCGGTGAGGCCGACACGTCTGTCGGGTCGGAGGCCTGGCTCGGGCGCGACGAGGAGGGCTTCGAGCTCGTCGAGACCCGCGACGCCGTCTCTCGCGGCCTCCGCCGCATGACCAAGCGGGACAGCCAGGTCCTCTACATGCGCTTCTACGAAGACCTGACGCAGGCCGAGATTGCCGAGCGGGTCGGCCTGTCCCAGATGCAGGTGTCTCGAATCATCCGCAGCTCGCTGGAGCCGTCGCGCTGGCAGGGCGAGCTCCAGCCCGCGTAGTCCAACCCCGAACAGCTAGTCCCCCGCCTCGGCGTCCATCCAGAGCGCGTCCTCGAACAGCAGCTGGCGGGCCGCTTCGAGATCGCCGGAGAGGGGCCGGTCCTCCATGTCCGGGTCGAGGCGGGCGGCGGCCGCGTCGTAGAGCGCGCGGCTGCCGGGCCCTTCCGGCGGGCGGCCGCGCAGGCGCAGTGCCCGCACGGCGAGCACCAGCTCGGCAGAGACCGCAACCGCCATTCGCGACAGCGCGTCGGAGGTGCGGCGCGAGGAGTGGCCCGCGAAGTTCGCGTGCGACTCGATGCCCGACTGCACGGAGGTGGTCTGCGAGGCGGCGGTGGCGGCGAGCGAGCGGACCTCCGCGGCCGCGGCGTGGGCCGTGTACTCGAGGATCATCGCGCCGGAGTCGGGGCCCGGATCCTGGGCGAGCTGGGGCGCCAGGCCGGTGACGTCGGGGTCGAGCAGCGCGCTCACGCGGGCGGCGGTCAGCGAGGCCGACTGGGCCATCGCCCCGCGCAGCGAGTCGAGCGCCAGTGTCAGCACGCCCGCGTGGAAGTTGCCGTTCGGCAGGGCCACGCCGTCGGCGGGCAGCATCAGCGCATTCTCGCCCGCCACGTTCAGCTCGATGGCGAGCACGCCGGCGAGGCGCTCGAGCGCGTCGAGCAGCGTGCCCTCGACCTGGGGCACGCAGCGGAACACGAAGGCGTCGTGGATCGCGCTGTCCGGCGGGCGCTCGCGCGGGCCGGCGCCGAGGAGGTGTCGCAGCCGGCGCGCCACCTCGACCTGGCCGGGGTGGGGGCGGGCGTCGTGCACGCGCGGGTCGAGCACCGACAGGTCGGCCGCGGTGGCCTCGTAGGACAGCGCGGCCACGCCGAGGGCCGACGCCAGCAGCTGGCTCGCGTCGTGGAAGACCAGCGCTGCCTGGCCGATGCTCACCGCGTTCGAGCTCATGAAGCCGACGCCGTCGCGCGGGCCGTAATGGACCGGCGTCAGGCCGTGGGCGGCAAGCGCCTCGGCGGCCGGCACCACGTCGTCGCCGACCCAGCACTCGCCCTCGCCGCCCAGGGCGAGGCCGATCTCGGCGAGCACCGTGAGGTCGCCGGTGCCGAGCGAGCCGACCTCGCGGGCGAACGGTGTTACGCCCGTGCTCAGGGCGGCGAGGAGGGCGTCGAGCAACTGCTCGCCCACCCCGGCGCCGCCGGCGCCGAGCTGGTTCGCGCGAACTGCCATCGCGGCGCGCACGACCTCGACCGTCAGCGGCGCGCCGCCGCCGCCCGCGTGGCTGCGCAGCAGGCGCCACTGGTGCTCGCCGGAGTCGGGCAGCGCCGAGGGCGAGGAGCGCAGTACACCCACGCCGGTCGTGACGCCGTACATCAGCTCGTTGCGCTGCAGTAACTCGCGCACCAGGCGCTCGGCGGCAGCGTTGCGCTCACGTCCCTCGGGCGCGATCTCCGCCTCCGCCCGGCCGCGCGCGATCTGCACCACCTGCGCCGGCGTGAGGCCGCGCCCGTCGAGCGTGATGGTCTCGGGCATGGCCGCAATATGACGCGAACGCCCTGCGGAGGCCAGGCGGCATATTGTCGGTCGCATGCTCCAGCTGACAGGCACCGGACTCTCGGCTCGCGACGTGGTCGCGGTGGCGAGGGACGGCGCGCCGGTCGAGCTGGCGAGCGAGGCCGCCGAGGCGATGGAGCGAAGCGCGGAGGTGGTGGCCCGGCTGACCGCGCACACCGAGCCCGTCTATGGCGTCTCGACCGGGTTCGGCTCGCTCGCGAACGTGGCGATCGCGCCCGAGCGGCGCGAGGAGCTGCAGCGCTCGCTGGTGCGCTCGCACGCGGCGGGCATGGGCCCGCCGGTGGAGACCGAGGTGGTGCGGGCGATGATGCTGCTGCGTGCGCGCACGCTCGCGATGGGCTTCTCGGGCGCGCGTCCGGCGGTGGCCGAGACGATCCTCGCGCTGCTGAATGCCGGCCTCACCCCGGTCGTGCCGGAGCACGGCTCGCTCGGTGCCAGCGGCGACCTCGCGCCGCTCGCACACTGCGCCCTCGTGCTGATCGGGGAGGGCGACGTCGAGGACCGCGACGGGGGGCGAAAAGCAGCGGGCGATGCGCTTAGTGAGGCAGACATAGAGCCCCTGACCCTGGGTCCGAAGGAGGGGCTCGCCCTAATCAACGGCACCGACGGCATGCTCGGAATGCTGCTGCTGGCGGCGCACGACCTCGGCCGGCTGCTCAGGGTGGCCGACATCACGGCGGCGATGTCGGTGGAGGCGCTGCTGGGCACCGACCGGGTGTTCGCCGAGGACCTGATCGCGCTGCGGCCGCTGGCCGGGCAGGCCGAAAGCGCGGCCAACCTGCGGCGGCTGCTGGCCGGCTCGCCGATCGTGGCCAGCCACCGCTACGGCGACGACCGCGTTCAGGACGCCTACTCGCTGCGCTGCGCGCCGCAGGTGAACGGGGCGGCGCGTGATGCCCTCGCGCACGCGGAGTCCGTGGCGGCGGCCGAGCTGCTGTCGGCGATCGACAACCCGATGGTGCTGCCCGACGGGCGCGTGGAGTCGTGCGGCAACTTCCACGGTGCACCGCTCGGGTTCGCGTGCGACTTCCTGGCCATCGCGGTGGCCGAGGTCGGCGGGATCTCGGAGCGGCGCACCGACCGGTTGCTCGACGCCTCGCGCTCGGAGGGGCTGCCGCCGTTCCTCACGCGCGATGCGGGGGTCGGCTCGGGGCTGATGCTCGGCCAGTACACGCAGGCCGCGATGACCAGCGAGAACCGCCGGCTGGCCGCGCCCGCCAGCGTCGGCTCGCTTCCCACCAGCGCCATGCAGGAGGATCACGTGTCGATGGGTTGGTCCGCCGCTCGCAAGCTGCGCCGGGCGCTCGGCAACCTCGGGCGCATCCTCGCCGTCGAGCTGACCTGCGCCGCCCACGGGCTCGACCTGCGCGCGCCGCTCGAGCCTGGAGCGGGGGGCAAGGCGGCGCTGGCGGCGGTGCGCGAGCGCGTCGAGGGGCCCGGCCCGGATCGCTGGCTGGCGCCCGAGCTGGCGAAGGCAGAGGAGCTCGTGGCGGGCGGTGCGCTGCTGGAAGCGGTCGAGGCTGCCGTCGGGGAGCTGGCGTGAGCAGCGCCGTTCACGGCCCGCGCGAGGTCCGCGCCCCGCGTGGCACCGAGCGGTCCTGCCGGGGCTGGCAGCAGGAGGCCGTGCTGCGAATGCTCATGAACAACCTCGACCCCGACGTGGCCGAGCGGCCGGACGACCTCGTGGTCTACGGCGGCACGGGCCGCGCCGCGCGCTCGTGGGAGGCCTTCGACGCGATCGTGCGCACCCTCCGCCAGCTCGCCGAGGACGAGACGCTGCTCGTGCAGTCGGGCAAGCCCGTCGGCGTGATGCGCACGCACGAGTGGGCGCCGCGCGTGCTGATCGCCAACTCGAATCTCGTGCCCGAGTGGGCCACCTGGGACGAGTTCCGCCGGCTCGAGGACCTCGGCCTGACGATGTACGGGCAGATGACCGCGGGGTCGTGGATCTACATCGGCACCCAGGGCATCGTGCAGGGCACCTACGAGTGCTTCGCCGAGATCGCCCGGCGCAACCACGGAGGCTCGCTGGCTGGCACGATCACCCTGACCGCCGGGCTCGGCGGCATGGGCGGCGCGCAGCCGCTGGCGGTGACGATGAACGACGGCGTGGTGCTGTGCGTGGAGGTGGATCCCGAGCGGATCCAGCGGCGCCTCGACACGCGCTACCTCGACGAGCAGGCCGACGACCTCGACGACGCCATCGCGCGCTGCCGCGCCGCGAAGGCCGACAGGCGCCCGCTCAGCGTGGGCTTGCTGGGCAACGCGGCCGACGTGTTCCAGACCCTGCTGAAGACCGGCTTCGAGGCAGACATCGTCACCGACCAGACCAGCGCGCACGACCCGCTCAACGGCTACGTGCCGGACGGGCTCGGCCTGGAGGAGGCGGCACGGCTCCGCGTGGACGACCCGGACGAGTACGTGAAGCGCTCGCGCCGCTCGATCGCCGCCCACTGCGCGGCGATGGTGGGCTTCCTCGACCGGGGCTCGGAGGTGTTCGACTACGGCAACAGTTTGCGCCCCGAGGCCCAGCTCGGCGGCTTCGAGCGCGCCTTCGCCTACCCCGGCTTCGTGCCCGCCTACGTGCGCCCGCTGTTCTGCGAGGGCAAGGGGCCGTTTCGCTGGGTGGCGCTCTCGGGCGACCCCGACGACATCGCGGCCACCGACCGCGCCGTGCTCGACGAGTTCCCCGACGACGAGCGGCTTGGGCGCTGGATCCGCCAGGCCGGCGAGAAGATCGCCTTCCAGGGGCTGCCGGCGCGCATCTGCTGGCTCGGCTACGGCGAGCGCGCGCGCCTGGGGCTGCGCTTCAACGAGATGGTGAGAAACGGCGAGGTGAAGGCGCCGATCGTGATCGGCCGCGACCACCTCGACTCGGGCTCTGTGGCATCGCCGTACCGGGAGACCGAGGACATGAAGGACGAGTCCGACGCGATCGCAGACTGGCCGCTCCTCAACGCCCTCGTGAACACCAGCGCCGGCGCGTCGTGGGTGAGCATCCACCACGGCGGCGGAGTGGGCATCGGGCGCTCGATCCACGCCGGGATGGTGTGCGTCGCCGACGGGACGGACCTCGCCGCCGCGAAGCTCGCGCGGGTGCTCACCACCGACCCCGGCATGGGCGTGATCCGCCACGTGGACGCCGGCTATGACGAGGCAATCGCGGTGGCGGAGGAGCGCGAGGTGCGGATTCCGATGCGCGAGGGCGAGTGAGCGTCCGCGAGATCGCGACCGTCGGCCACCCGGTCCTGCGCGAGCGCGCGCGGGAGGTAAGCGAGGAGGAGCTGCGCTCGCCCGGGCTGCAGGCGCTGATCGACGACATGATCGAAACGATGCGCGACGCCTCGGGCGCCGGCCTGGCGGCCAACCAGGTGAACGACCTGCACCGCGTGGCTGTGGTCGAGGTGCGCGAGGGCAACCCGCGCTACCCCTACAAGCCCCCGATCCCGCTCACGGTGATGGTGAACCCGGAGGTCGAGCCGCTCGGCGACGAGAAGGTCGAGATCAACGAGGGCTGCCTCTCGGTGCCCGACCTGCGCGGCACGCTCGAGCGCCACGCGGCGGTGCGAGTGCGCTACCTCGACCGCGACGGCGAGCGGCACGAGGAGGAGCACCGCGGGCTCAGCGCCGGCACCTTCCAGCACGAGCTCGACCACCTGAACGGGGTCCTCTTCCTCGATCGCGTCGGCGACCCGTCGACATTCAGCACCTGGGAGCAGTTCGACGCCCACCACCGCGACGACTGGATCGCCCGCGCGCGGGCGATCGAGGAGCGCGCCGGCCGGTGACCCGGATCTGGTGCGAGCTGGCGTGGCTCGGGGGCGAGCCGGCCGAGCCGGGCGTGCTGCTGGAGGTCGAAGGTGAGCGCCTGCGCGCAGTCGAGGCGGGGGTCGAGGCCCCGGACGACGCTGAGCGGCTTGCCGGCCTGACGCTGCCGGGCCTGGCCAATGCGCACTCGCACGCCTTCCAGCGGGCGCTGCGCGGGCACACGCAGGGCGGCGGCAAGGGCTCGTTCTGGACCTGGCGCGAGCAGATGTACGAGCTGGCGGGGAGCCTCGACCCCGACTCGTGCTTCGCGATCTCGCGCGCGGCGTTCGGCGAGATGGCGCTCGCCGGGATCACGTGCGTGGGCGAGTTCCACTATCTCCACGCGGAGGGGAACGCGATGGGCGAGGCGGTGATCGCCGCGGCGGGGGAGGCCGGCATCCGCATCACGCTCCTCGATGCGTGTTACCTGCACGGCGGCATCGAGGGCTTCCGCGACAAGGACGCGCGTGCCTGGGCCGAGCGTGTCGGCGCGCTGCGAGAAGGGCCGGCGGTGCGGGTGGGCGCGGCGATCCACAGCGTGCGGGCGGTCGATCCGGAGTCGGCGCGCGTGGTGGCCGAGTGGGCGGGCGATCGGCCGCTCCACGCGCACGTGTCAGAGCAGCCCAAGGAGAACGAGGAATGCCTGGCCGCCCACGGCCGCACGCCCACGGCACTGCTAGCCGACGCCGGCGCGCTGGCGGGCAACTTCACCGCCGTGCACGCCACGCACCTCACCCGCGAGGACATCGCGCTGCTCGGCGAGGCGGGGGCGACCTGCTGCCTCTGCCCGACGACCGAGCGCGACCTGGCAGACGGCATCGGGCCGGCACGCGAGCTGCGCGCCGCCGGTGCGGCTATGGCCGTGGGCAGCGACTCCCAGGCCGTGATCGACCTCTTCGAGGAGGCGCGGGCGATCGAGCTGGACGAGCGGCTCGCGACGGGCGAGCGCGGCAATCACCGGCCTGCCGGCCTGCTGCGCGCGGCGACCGCCTGGGGCCACGCGGCGCTCGGCTGGCCCGAGGCCGGCGAGCTGCGGGTGGGCGCGCTCGCCGACCTGGTGAACGTCGACCTCGACGGCGTGCGCCTGGCCGGCACGACGCCGGAGACCGCGCTTGACTCGGTGGTATTCGCCGCAGCCGCGCCCGACGTGCGCCACGCGATGGTGGGCGGCCGCTGGATCGTGCGCGACGGCGCGCACGTCTCGCTCGACGTGGCGGCGGAGTTGAGGGCCGCGCTGTGACCACGCTTGTGATCGACGACATCGGCCTGCTCGTGACCGGCAACCCGGACCTTGGGGAGGGGCCGCTCGGCACGCTGCGCGACGCGGCACTCGTGGTCGAGGACGGGCGCGTCGCGAGGATCGAGGCGGCCGGCGCGCAGGGGGACGAGCGCATCGACGCGGCAGGCCGCTGCGTGATCCCCGGCTTCGTGGACAGCCACACGCACCTCGTCTTCGCGGGCGACCGCGGCGACGAGTTCGCCGCCCGTATGGCCGGCGCGCCCTACGCCGCGGGCGGGATACGGGTGACCACCGAGGCCACCCGCGCCGCGACCAGTGAGGAGCTGAAGGCGCTGGCGGAGACCAGGAAGCGCGAGGCCCTGCGCGCGGGCATCACCCACCTCGAGATCAAGTCGGGCTACGGCCTCGACGTGAACACGGAGCGGCGCTGCTGCGAGGTGGCCGCAGAGCTCACCGACGACGCCACCTTCCTCGGCGCGCACGTGGTGCCGAGCGAGTACGAGGGCCGCGCCGGCGACTACGTCGAGCTGGTCTGCGGCGCGATGCTCGAGGCCTGCGCCGCGCACGTGAAGTGGATCGACGTGTTCTGCGAGGAGGGGGCCTTCGACGAGGACCAGTCGCGGGCCGTGCTAGAGGCCGGCCGCGAGGCCGGCCTCGGCCTGCGCGTGCACGGCAACCAGCTCGGCCCGGGAGCGGGCGTGAGGCTGGCGGTCGAGCAGGGCGCCGCCTCGGTCGACCACTGCACCTACCTGACCGACGACGACGTGGGAGCCCTGGCCGGCAGCGACACCGTGGCCACCTTCCTCCCCGCCACCGACTTCTCCACCCGCCAGCCCTATCCGGACGCCAGGCGGGTGATCGACGCGGGCGCGAGCGTCGCGATCGCCACCAACACCAACCCCGGCTCGAGCTACACGACCTCGATGGCCTTCTGCCTGGCGCTTGCGGTGAGGGACATGGGGATGACGGCCGAGGAGGCGCTGGCCGCGGCCACCACCGGCGGCGCCCGGGCGCTGCGGCGCACGGACGTCGGCCACCTCGCGCCGGGCGCCAGAGCCGACGCCGCGATCCTCGCGGCCCCCTCCTACACGCACCTCGTCTACCGGCCGGGCGTGCCGCTGGTGGCGGCGACCCTGGTGGGCGGCGAGCCGGCCTGGATCGACCCGGACTCCGGGCCGGCGCCCGCCCGCTGATTCGCTGGTTGCCAGACTGAGTCCTGTGCACAGGACCTGCCTGCTTTCACTGCTGGTCGCGGCCGCGTTGCTGCCGGGCTGCGGCGGCTCGAGTGACAAGATCGCTGACGCAGGTCCAGCCGCCGGGGCGCGGGCAACGCGCTCCGGCCACGACTGGACCCGGTTCGGCTACGACGCCCAGCGCTCCAACCACGCGCCGCGATCGCTGCTGCGCAGCGTCAGCGGGCTCAAGCGCCGCCAGGTGAAGCTGCCGGGCACGGTCGACAGCTCGCCGATCTACCTCCACTCCGTGCGCGTGAAGGGCAAGCAGCGCGACGTGTTCTTCGTGACGACCACCTACGGGCGCACGCTCGCGATCGAGGCGCGCACCGGCAAGCGCCTGTGGCAGTTCGTCCCAAAGGGCATCAACGCCTGGGAGGGCAGCGCGCAGATCACCAACACCACGCCCGTGTCCGACCCGGGCCGCCGCTACCTCTACGTCGCCTCGCCGAACGGGTTGATCCACAAGCTGTCCGTGGCGAGCGGCAGGGAGGCATCGGGGCGCTGGCCGGTGAAGGTCACCAAGGACGCCACCCACGAGAAGCTCGCCTCCCCCCTGAACATCTCCGGGCGCTACGTGCTGGCCACGACCGGCGGCTACATCGGCGACGCGCCGCCCTACCAGGGCCACGTGCTGAGCATCTCACGCGCGAGCGGCCGCCTGGGGGGCGTGTTCAACTCGCTCTGCGCCGATCGCCACCAGATCATCCAGCCGAGCAGCTGCAAGTCGAGCGACTCGGCCATCTGGTCCCGTGCGGGCGCCGTGGTGATGCCGGGGAGCGAGCGCATCCTCGTGACCACGGGCAACGCCCCCTATGACGGCAAGACGGACTTCGGGGACACCGTGCTGATGCTCTCTTCGCGCGCCCGCGGCGTGGTGCAGACCTACACCCCGGCCGAGCAGAAGCAGCTCGAGGACAGCGACGGCGACCTCGGCTCGACCGCCCCCGCGCTCCTGCCGGAGAGCAAGCCGCGCGTGGGGGTGCAGGGCGGCAAGGACAACAAGCTGCGCGTGATCTCGCTATCGAGGATGAACGGCCGCAACCGCACGCCGGGGGCCGCGCTCGGCGGCGAGCTGCAGGTCCTGCAGCAGCCGAGCAGCCAGCTCTTCACCGCGCCGGCGGTGGCCGGAAGTCGCGTCTTCGTGGGGTCGGCCAATGCGATCGTCGCCTACGACCTGAAGGGCTCGCTGCTGAAGGAGGCCTGGTTTCGCCTCCATGCCGGCACCTCGCCGGTGATCGCAGGCGGCAAGCTGCTGGTGTTCGACCCGACCGGCGGCGGCCTGCGGATCTACCGCCCGTCCGACGGCAAGCTGCTTCGCACGCTGCCCGCGGGCGACGGCCACTGGAACTCGCCGGCCGTCGGGGACGGCCGCATCGCCCTGCCGGAGGGCGACGCCAACGACCACGCGAAGTCCGGCGTCCTGGACATCTACTCGCGCTGAGCCAGGAGCGGGGCGACCTCCGGCACGTCCTCGCTGATCTCCCGCTCGTGTTCGATCGCCGCGTTCAGCTCGGCGCCGAACAGCAGCGCGACGTTGGTCAGCCAGAGCCACGCCACGAGCACGATGGCGCCGGCGAAGGCCCCGTAGGCCGCGCCCACGTTCACGACCTTCGACACGTAGATCGAGAAGCCGGCCGACGCCGCCAGCCACAGGGCCACGCCGGCCGCCGCGCCGGGTGTCACCCAGCGAAACGAGCGCTGCTCGACATCGGGCGTGACGTAGTAGACGTAGGCGAACACGAGCATCGACAGCGCCACCGCGGCTGGCCAGCGCACGATGTTCCAGACATCGGCCGCCGCCGGTCCGACCCCGACGAAGCCGAACAGGTCCCTCGCGAACCCTCCGCCCACGAACACCAGCACGAGGCTCGTCAGCACGAGCGCCATCAGCACTGCGGTAGAGGCGATGTCGACCGCCTTGCGCCGCAGGAAGCTCCGCCCGTGCTCGACCTCGAACACCACGTTGAGCGCCCGGCGCGCCGACTCCAGCACGCCGGTGGTGCCATAGAGGGCGAGCACAACGCTGATCACGAGCGTCGTGGTGGCCGTGCCCTTGTTCTGCAGGGCGCCGCGCAGGGACGCGTCCAGCGGGACGAGCGCCGAGTGGGGCACGACGTCGCGCAGGTAGCCGATGATCGCGTTGTAGGTCTCCGGATACTGACCGAGCAGGCCGAGCAGCGAGAGCCCGAGCAGCGCGGTCGGGAACAGCGACATGAGCCCGTAGTAGGTCAGGGCCGCGGCGTGCTGGGTCATCTGATCGTTGTAGAACCCGATCACCGTGCGCTTGACGATCGCGCGGAAGTGGTGCAACCCGCGGCCCGCCTAGGCGGCGGACGGGACGCCGAACGCCCGCCCGATCTGCACGTAGCTGAGCCCGCCGAAGTAGGCGAGCTCGACCACCTTGCGCCTGGCGGCGGGCAGCTCGGAGAGAGCGGTCCACACCGCGAGCCTGCCTACCCCGGCCGGGCTATGCCTCGACCGCAGGCCGCGCAGCGCGACCTGCACGCAAACGTGCCAGGCCTCGCTGCGCGACAGCAGCGCCAGCACCTGCAGCGCCACGCCGGCCACGACGATCCCGGCGGGCGCGGCCGTGATCGCCTTCTCGAACTCGGCCCACCTGCCCGCGATGACCACGGCGAGCGCAGCGCTGACCGCCACGGACACGATCGCCGTGAGCGCCCTGCGCCTCTTCCGGCACTGCTCGCGCAGCGCCTGGAGCAGGCTCACATCAGTCCGGCGGCGGGCCAGGCGCTCGGCGCATGCTCGCGTTCACGCGAGCTTCCTTCTCCTCGCGGGACTTGGCGTCGCGCGGGCTCTCGGTGGCCTCCGGAAGCAGGCGCGCGGTCTCGTCCAGCACGCTGCGGCGCTTCTGGAACTTGCGCTCGTAGTCGCGGACGGCCTTGACACGCTGGGCGTCGGCGCCGTCGAGCTTCTTGGCGACCTGGTCGGCGTCGAGCTTGTCGTAGCCCTCTATCGGCTCAGGGGAGCGCATGTAGCGGAGCTTGTCGAGCACCGGGGGCCGGTCCTGGTGCGCCCGCTCGTACTCCTCGACGGCCTCGAGCTGCACCTGCGACAGGTCGCGCAGGTGCTTCACGACGTCGTCGGACTTCATGTGGTCATAGCCCGGGATGGGGAGCCCCTCCGCGTTGTCCGAGTGCGGCTTGTCCGAGCCCGACTCGCCCTGCTCTTCGTCCGGAGAGCGATTGAGAAGACGGTCGATGATGCTCACTTGCCCACCCCTTCGTCCTGCATTCCGCCATTGGGTCCGGGCGCCGCCAGGGCGGTGGCGCCGGCTGACTGTGCCGCCTTCTGAAGCAGCGGTTGGAGCAGGTCGAGCGGGAACGGGAAGACGATCGTGGCGCTTTCGTTGCCGCCGATCTCGCGCAGCGTCTGGAGGTAGCGCAGCTGGATCGTGGCCGGGTTGCGGCTGATCAGGTCGGCCGCGTCGAGCAGCTTGGCGGCTGCTTGGAACTC
>JBBQRG010000022.1:0-38198 GCA_038215095.1 Solirubrobacterales bacterium
GATGAACGTGTTCGACAACACGGCCTTCCCGCTGCGCCAGCACACCGACAAGGGCGACGACGAGATCGAGGACATCGTGAACCGCCGCCTCAAGGAGGTCGGCCTGGCCGGCGCGATGGACAAGATGCCGAACGAGCTGTCCGGCGGCATGCGCAAGCGCGCCGGCTTTGCCCGCGCGCTCGTGCTCGACCCCGCCATCGTGCTCTTCGACGAGCCCGACTCGGGCCTTGACCCGGTCCGAACCGCGCTGCTCTGCGAGCTGATCCAGGAAGTGCACGAGGAGAACGGCGGCGCCTACGTGGTGATCACGCACGACATCATGTCCGCCCGCCGTGTGGCCGACTACATCGCGGTGCTCTGGAAGGGCCGCATCGTGGAGTCGGGCCCGGCGTCCGAGCTGTTCAACTCGGACAACCAGTTCGTGCGGCAATTCCTGTCCGGTGAGGCCCAGGGCCCGCTGGGCATGGAGTAGTTCGCGAAGCGCCCGGCTCGGCCGGGTGCGCACGGATGATTTTCCCGCTCGACGCCGAAACAACGCAGGACAAATAAACCACTGGCATACTGGCCGCTGAGGGAGGCGCCGGTCTGCTGACCTGCGCTTGGATTCGCACCGGAGAGAGAGAAGGCATTGACGCCTGGCCGCGTCGCCGCACTGGTGGCATTGATCGCCGCATGCGTGTTGGTGGGCTTTGCCATGTTCGGATCCCACCCCTACACCTTGACCGCGACGTTCACGAACGGCGGCCAGCTGGTGAAGGGGGACCAGGTGGAGATCGGCGGACGGCCGGTGGGCACCGTGTCCGCCGCCGAGCTGAACGCCAACGGCCAGGCCGAGGTGAAGCTGCGCCTGGACGGCTCCGCGGGCACGCTGCACCGCGGCACCACCGCCACGATCAGGTCGCCGTCGCTGTCGGGAATCGCGAACCGCTACGTGGCGCTCGCGCCCGGGCCCAACAGCGCGCCCGCGCTGCCTGACGGCGGGCGGATCGACAGCGACCAGACCAGCGCCCCGGTCGACCTCGACCAGCTCTTCGACACGCTCAACCCGCGCACGCGGCTCTCGCTGCGGCGCCTGATCCAGGGCTCGGCCACTCAGTACGGCGGGCGCGCGAAGCAGTCGCGCGAGAGCCTCAAGTACCTGAGCCCGGCGCTCTCGACGACGTCGCGCCTGACCGGCGAGGTGGCGCTCGACGAGAAGGTCTTCGAGCGCTTCCTGGGCGACACCGCCACCACGGTCTCCGCACTGGCCCAGCGGCGCGACGACCTGTCCGGGCTCGTGGACCACGCGAACACCACGTTCAAGGCGATCGGCGACCAGAACACCGACCTCGAGCGCACGCTGCAGCTGCTCCCGAGCACGCTGCGCAAGGCCAACACCACCTTCGTGAACCTGCGCTCGACGCTCGACGACCTCGACACGCTCGTCAACGAGTCGAAGCCGGCCACCAAGCAACTGGCGCCCTTCCTGCGCCAGCTGCGGCCGCTCGTGCGCGAGGCCCGGCCTGCGATCGCGGACTTGCGCACCCTGATCCGCAGGCCCGGGGCCAACAACGACCTGATCGAGCTCACCGCCAAGCAGCCGCGCCTGGCCGAGCTGACCGCGGTCGTCTTCCCGCGCACGATCCGAACGCTCAACCGGGCGCAGCCGGTGATCGAGTACGCCCGCCAGTACACGCCCGACCTTGCCGGCTACCTGACCAAGTTCGGCCAGGGCGCGTCGAACTACGACGCCAACGGCCACTTCGCGCGCATCCAGCCGGTGTTCGGCGGCTACTCGTTCGCCGACAACCCCGCCGGCGGCGTGCTCACGCCCGTGGATCCCGCCTCGCGGCTGGCGGGCTTCGACATCAACAACCTGAAGCGCTGCCCCGGCGGCGCGACCCAGCAGTCGCCCGACGGCTCGTCGAACTGGCCCGTCCAGGACTGCAACCCGAGCTCTGCCCCCTCCGGCCCATGAGGCGCCTGATCGCCATCTGCGTGCTCGGGATCGCCCTGCCGGTGCTGGCCTTCGCCGGCCTGGGCGCGTCGGGCGGCGGGGGCGGCTCCGGCTACGAGGTGCGGGCGATCTTCGACAACGTCGCGTCGGCGGTGCCGGGCGAGGACGTGAAGGTGGCCGGCGCCAAGGTCGGGAAGATCGGCGCGATGGACGTGACCGGGGACCGCAAGGCCGCGGTCACGCTGAAGATCGACGACGCCCGCTTCACGCCCTTCAAGGGCGACGCCCACTGCACGATCCGCCCGCAGTCGCTGATCGGCGAGAAGTTCGTGGAGTGCACGCCGGGCACTGACCGCGGGCAGCCACTCCGCAAGATCGACCGGGGCGACGGACAGGGCCAGCACCTGCTGCCGCTCGCGCGCACGAGCTCGCCGGTCGACCTCGACCTGATCAACAACACGCTGCGCATGCCCTACCGGGAACGGCTGGCGGTCCTGCTCGACGAGTTCGGCGCCGGCCTGGCGGGCCGCGGCGGCGACCTGAACGCCGTCATCCACCGCGCCAACCCGGCGCTGCGCGACACCGACAAGGTGCTGGCCATCCTGGCCGGGCAGAACCGCGTGCTGGCCAAGCTGGCGAGCGACTCCGACACCTCGCTGGCGCCGCTCGCCAAGCAGCGCCGGCGCGTGTCCGACTGGATCGTCCAGGCCAACCGCACCGGCCAGGCCACCGCCGAGCGCAGCGACGCCATCCGCGCCTCGCTGCACAAGCTGCCCGGCACGCTGCGCCAGCTGCGCCCGCTGATGGCCGACCTCGAGGGCTTCGCCAACCAGGCGACCCCGGTGTTCACGGACCTCGGCAAGGCCGCGCCCGGCGTGAACCGGCTGGTGACCCAGCTGGGCCCGTTCTCGAGCGCGGCCACCCCCGCGATCAAGAGCCTCGGCGAGGCCACGAGGCGCGGGCGGCCCGCGCTCGTGAAGGCGCGGCCGCTGGTGCAGGACCTGCGGCGCTTCGGGCGTGACTTCAAGCCGGTCTCGCAGAACCTCGACGACCTGACCAGGAGCCTCGACAAGACCGGCGGCCTCGAGCGCTTCCTCGACTACCTCTTCTTCCAGAACACCGCCGTGAACGGCTTCGACTCGATCGGCCACTACCTGCGGGCCGAGCTGATCGTGAACCTCTGCACGGCGTACGCGACCACGCCGGCGGCCGGCTGCAACTCGCGCTTCGCCGACTCGGCGGCCGCCGCCACCGCCAAGACGGCCCCCGCGCTGGCGAACTTCCAGAAGGCTGAAAAGGGCAAGAACCAGAGCAGCGTGCCCGGCACAGGCACGCTGCTGAAGGGGCTCGTGGGCAGCCCGGAGGACCCGAACGCCGTGCGCCAGCGCAAGCTCAACATCGAGCGCGTACGCCGGCAGGCGGCGAAGGCCAGCCCCGGCCTGAGCAACCAGGACGACGCGATGCTGCAGTACCTGCTGGGAGACGGCCGGTGAGGCGCGGCGGCGCGGCATCACTTGCGGGCAGCCCGGTGCTGGTGGGCGCCGTGACCGTGCTGGTCACGATGGTCGCGGTCTTCCTCTCCTACAACGCCAACCAGGGCCTGCCGTTCGTGCCCACCTACGACCTGCGGGCGAACATGCCGAGCGCGGCGGAGCTGGTGCGCGGCAACGACGTGCGAATCGGCGGCACGCGTGTGGGCGCGGTGTCGGCGATCAAGGCCCAGCGGCGCCCCGACGGCAGCCCCTACGCGGAGCTCGAGCTGAAGCTCGACAAGAGCGTTCAGCCGCTGCCCGAGGACTCCACGCTGCTGGTGCGCCCGCGCTCGTCGCTGGGCCTCAAGTACCTGGAGATCGCGCCCGGCAAGAGCCGGCACGGCTTCACCCCGGGGGCGACGATCCCGATCGTCAAGGCGCGGCCGAAGCTCGTCGAGCTCGACGAGGTCTTCAACATGTTCGACGACCGCACCCGCCAGGGCGGCCGCAACTCCCTGCAGGGCCTCGGCAACGGCCTCGCCGGCCGCGGCCCGGCACTGAACACCGCGATCGGGGACTTCCGCCCGCTGCTCGACGACCTGCAGCCGGTCGCGGCGAACCTGGCCAGCCCGCGCACGCACCTCGGGCGCTTCTTCAGGTCGCTCGGCGCCGCGGCGGGCGAGGTGTCGCCGGTGGCTCAGGAGCAGGCGTCGCTGTTCACGAACATGGACGTCACGTTCACGGCGCTGGCGAGCGTCGCGCGGCCCTTCATCCAGCAGACGATCTCGGAGTCGCCGCCCACGGAGGACGTGGCCACCCGCGAGTTCCCGCTGCAGCGGCCCTTCATCCGCAACAGCGCGGCGTTCTTCCGCGAGCTGCGGCCGGGCGTGGCCACGCTGCCCAGCTCGGCCCCGATCCTGGCCGATGCGCTCGAGAGCGGCACCGTGACGCTTCCGAAGACCCCGCCGCTGAACCGCCGCCTGGCCGACGTGTTCGACTCCGTACAGGCGCTCAACGACGACCCGCTGGCGGTGCGCGGGATCCGCCAGCTCACGCGCCTGGCGTCCTCGCTGAAGCCCACGCTGGCCTACGTCACGCCGGCCCAGACGCGCTGCAACTACGCCACGCTCTGGTTCCGCAACATCTCCGGCCTGCTGTCCGAGGGCGACTCGAACGGCACCTGGCAGCGCTTCATCATCATCGCCACGCCGCAGGGCAAGAACAACGAGGGCGGCCCCTCGTCGGCGCCGGCGAACGGGCCCGAGCCCGACAACTACCTGCACTCGAACCCCTACCCCAACGCGGCGGCGCCGGGGCGGACGCAGGAGTGCGAGTCCGGCAACGAGAGCTTCATCGCCGGGCGCAAGGTGCTCGGCAACGTGCCGGGCAACCAGGGCCTCAAGACGGACGGCCAGAAGTGAGGCGCGCGGGCGGCATGAACGACGTGCGCGCGGGACTGATCGCCCTGATCGCGATCGCGCTGGTGGTCTTCTTCGTGTTCACGAAGGCCAACCCGTTCTCGAATCCCTACGAGCTCAAGGCCACCTTCAACAACGCGCAGAGCCTGCACCAGGGCTCGCCGGTGCGGATCGCGGGCGTCGAGGTGGGCAAGGTCTCGAAGATCGCGCCGGCGGGCAACGGCTCCGAGGCCACGGTGGTCACGATGAGGCTGAAGAAGTCGGCGCTTCCGATCCACCGCGACGCCGAGCTGAAGATCCGCCCGCGCATCTTCCTCGAGGGCAATTTCTTCGTCGACATCAAGCCCGGCACGCCAGGCGCGCCCGACCTGGCCACCGGCGCCACCGTGCCGGTCACACAGACCGCGGCGCCGGTGCAGATCGACGAGGTGCTGTCCTCGCTCAAGACCTCCACGCGCAAGGACCTGCAGACGCTGCTCCAGGGCTACGGCGACGCGCTCGACAAGAAGCCGGCCCCGGGCGAGGACGCCGACCAGGACCCCTCGGTTCGAGGCGAGACCGCCGGCCAGGCGCTGAACGACTCGCTGCGCTACTCGCCGGGCGCGCTGCGGGGAACCGCGCTCGTGAACGACGCGCTGCTCGGCACCGACCTGCACGACCTGTCGAAGCTGATCGCCGGCGGCGGCAAGGTCACGGCGGCGCTGGCAAGCCACGAGGGCAACCTGAAGGACCTGGTCACCAACCTGAACGTGACCACCGGCGCGTTCGCCGCCGAGGCCCCGCAGCTGCAGGACACCATCAGGCGGCTGCCGCTGGTGCTCGAGGCGGCGCGGCCCGCGCTCGACAACCTGAACGCCGCCTTCCCGCCCACGCGCGCGTTCGCGCGCGAGATCCTGCCGGGGGTCCGCGAGACGCCGGCCACGATCAAGGCCTCGTTCCCGTGGGTGGCGCAGACCCGCAGGCTGCTGTCGCAGTCCGAGCTCGGCGGCCTCGTGGACGAGCTGCAGCCGGCCACCTCCGACCTGGCGCGATTCACAGACGGCACCGTGCGGCTGCTGCCACAGGTCGACCTGGCCAACCGCTGCTTCCTCGGCAACGTGCTCCCCACGGGCGAGGAAGTCATCCAGGACGGCCCCTTCACCACCGGCATCGCCAACTACAAGGAGTTCTTCCAGAGCGTGGTGGGCCTCTCCGGCGAGTCGCAGAACTTCGACGGCAACGGTGGCTACACGCGCTTCCAGCCCGGCGGCGGCGACCAGACCGTCTCCACCGGCGCGCTGCCGGGCACCGGCAGGCTGTTCGGCAATGCGACGGCCGCACCGCTCGGCACCAAGCCGGCCATGCCGAGCAAGCGCCCGCCCTACCGCCGCGACGTCGCCTGTTACAAGAACAAGCGCCCGAACCTGAACGGCGCCAAGATCGGACCGGGGCCGTGAAGAAGGCGATCCGCGACCACATGCGCGACTTCGTCGCCGGCTTTTTCCTCGCGCTGCTGGCCCTCGGCGTGGCCGGCTACATCCTCTCCAACCAGCGCTTCTACCTGCCCGGCTGGGTGCCGGCGGTGGGCACGGACTTCTACAAGCTGAAGGCCGAGCTGGGCACGGCGCAGGCGGTCGTGCCGGGCCAGGGCCAGACAGTGAACATCGCCGGCGTGAAGGTGGGCGAGGTCGGCAAGGTCGAGCTGGAGAACGGCCGCGCGGTGGTGCAGATGCTCATCAAGCCGAAGTACCGCCACGTCTACCGCAACGCCACCATCCTGCTGCGCCCGAAGACGGGGCTGAAGGACATGTACCTGTCGCTCGACCCGGGCACGAGGGGCAGCGGAGCGCTGCCGGAGGGCTCGCGCGTACAGGTGGCCAACACGCTGCCCGACGTGAACCCCGACGAGGTGCTGGCGGAGCTGGACACCGACACGCGCGCCTACCTGCGCGTGTTGCTGAACTCGGGCGGCGAGGCGTTCACCGACCACGGGGCCCACAAGCAGAGCGCCTCGGCCGACCTGCGCGAAAGCTTCAAGCGCTTCGAGCCGACCTCGCGCGACGCGGCGCGCATCACCGGCCTGCTGGCCCAGCGGCGCCACAACATCAAGCACGTCATCCACAACTTCCAGCAGCTCGCCACGGAGGTGGGCACCAAGGACGACCAGCTGGGCCAGCTCGTGGACTCCGCGAACGCGAACTTCAAGTCCTTCGCCGACGAGGAGGCGAGCATCCGCGAGTCGCTGCGCCTGCTGCCGGGCACGCTCGGCCAGACCCAGACCACGCTCACGAAGGCCTCGGCGCTTGCGGCCCACCTCGGGCCCACGCTCCAGGGGCTGCGCCCTGCCGCGCGGGCGCTCGGCCCCTCGCTGCGCAAGAACCGGCCGTTCGTGCGCCAGACCACGCCCGTGATCAAGAACGAGCTGCGTCCGTTCGCCCGCGACGTACGGCCGACCATTCACGACCTGCGCCTCGCCGCGAAGGACCTGAGCGTGGTGTCGCCGCGCCTGCAGCGCACCTTCAAGGTGGTGAACGCGCTGCTGAACGAGCTGGCCTACAACCCGCCGGGAGGCGAGGAGGGCTTCCTGTTCTGGTCGGCCTGGACGGCCCACGCCGGCGCCACGATCTTCACCACCCAGGACGCGCACGGCCCGATCCGGCGCGGGCTCGTGATCATCTCCTGCTCCTCTTTCGAGCTGCTCGACCAGGTCAAGGCGGCGAACCCGCAGCTGCGCACGCTGATCGAGCTGCTGAACGCTCCGCGGCGCGCCGCCGTCTGCCCGAGGTCCACACCATGATCAAGCAGGCGCCCAGCCCCGCCCGGATGCTGGTCATGGTGGCGTTCGCCCTCTCGGTCGTGGGCATCCTGATGTTCCTCTGGCTCTCGTTCGGCGGCTCGGTGCCGCTCCAGCCCAAGGGCTACCGCGTGCACGTGGTCTTCCGCGAGGCCGGGCAGCTGGCCCAGGAGGCCGACGTGCGCATCTCCGGCGTGAACGTGGGCAAGGTCAAGTCGAAGAAGGAGGAGCTCAGCGGAGGGACCGACGCGATCCTCGAGATCCGGCCCCGCTACGCACCGCTGCCCGCGGACACACACGCCATCCTGCGCCAGAAGACGCTGCTGGGCGAGACCTACGTGGAGCTGACGCCCGGCGACGGAAAGGGGCGCAAGCTCGGCGACGGCGCCACGCTGGGCAAGGGGCAGGTGGCAGACACCGTCGAGCTCGACGAGATCCTGCGCACGTTCGACCCGAAGACGCGCCGCGCCTTCGGCACCTGGCTCGACCAGCAGGGCCGCGCCGTGGCAGACCGCGGCCAACAGCTGAACGACGCGCTCGGCAACCTGGCGCCGTTCGCGGAGGACACCGACAAGGTGCTGGCCGTGCTGCGCCGCCAGAGCGGCGACACGCGGACGCTCGTGCGCGACACCGGCACGGTCTTCCAGGCGCTGACCGAGCGCCAGGGCCAGCTGCGCGGCCTGGTGGCGAACTCGAACCGCGTGTTCCAGAGCACGGCGCGCCGCAACGTCGAGCTGGCCGACACCTTCCGCGTGCTGCCCAGGTTCCTGCGCGAGTCGCGCACCACCACCAGGCGCCTGACCCGCTTCGCCGACAACACCAACCCGCTCGTTACCCAGCTGCGCCCCGCCGCCCGGGAGCTGTCGCCCACGCTGGTCGACCTGAAGGCGGTGGCGCCCGACCTGCGCGGCCTGTTCCGCGACCTGGGCCCGCTCGTGAAGGTGTCGCGGCGCGGCCTGCCGGCCCTGCAGCGGGTGCTCGACAACACCCGGCCGCTGCTGGCCCAGCTCGATCCGTTCCTGCGCAACGCCACGCCGATCTTCGACTACCTGGGCCTCTATCGGCGCGAGATCGTGTCGTTCTTCGCGCTCGACTCCGCTGCCACTCAGGCCACCGAGCAGTCGCCCACCTCGACCACGCCGCTGCACTACCTGCGCACCACGAACCCCGTCAACCCCGAGGCGCTGGCCGCCTACCCGCGGCGCCTGCCGACCAACCGCTCGAACCCCTACACCGAGCCGGGCGGCTACTCCAAGCTCGCCACCGAGGGCCACCTGGACGTGTTCGGCAGCTATCTCTGCCCCGGCGGCTCCTCGCCCGCCGCACCGCTGCTGCCGCCGCCCCCGATCACCCCCGACCTGGTCCCGCTGATCAGCAAGTACGTGTTCGGGCAGCCCGCGAACGCCGGCGCGGCGCCCCCCTGCGTGGCCCAGCAGCCGCTCGGCCGCCTGGTGGGCCAACCGGGCCTCTACCCGAGGCTGCAACCGCTACCTCCCGGCTAGCACGGCTACTACCCTGATCCCGTGAGAGGCGAGCCCTTTGGACGCGTCGTGCGTCTGGTCACGAGGCGGCCGCTGCTGGTGCTGGGACTGGTCGCGGTGCTGGCGCTGGGCGGCGCGGTACTGGCGCTGCGCCTGCAGCCGAGCTCCAGCACCGACACGCTGGTGAACCGCTCGTCGAGCACCTTCAAGGCCACCGAGCGCTTCAAGCACGACTTCGGCGACGAGGCGGTGATCGTGCTGGTGAAGGGCAACCTACAGCGCGAGCTGCTGACAGCCGACCTCGGCCGCCTGGTCCGGCTTGAGGGCTGCCTGTCGGGGAACGTGCCCGAGCAGGGGCTGAAGTCGCTGCCCAAGCAGTGCACCGAGATCAAGCGGCTCAGGCCGGCGAAGGTGGTCTTCGGGCCCGGCACGTTCATCAACACTGCGGCCACCCAGATCACCAACCGCTTCCTGCAGCAGCGCCAGGCCGTCGCCAACCAGGCCGAGGTGGTGGCCACTGCGGCGCGCAGGCTGTCGGCCAAGCGCGGCGACTCGAAGGCCAAGCAGAACAAGCTGGCGGACGCCGCGCGCAAGGCGAAGATGGCGGAGTTCAGCCAACAGGCGATCGGGCTGGCGCTGCGCTACGGGCTCACCGGGCTGCCGTCACTCGGCAACCCCGACTTCGTGTCCACCCTCGTGTTCGACTCGAGCGCCGGTGAGGTGGGCGTTCCGAAAACGAAGTTCGCCTACCTGTTCCCCAGCAGGAACGCGGCGCTCATCCAGGCGCGCCTGCGGCCCGATCTGACCGACCAGCAGCGAAAGCGCGCGATCGAGCTTTTCCGGCAGGTCACGCAGGACTCCCATCTGAAGCCGCTGCGCGGCGCGCGCTACGTGGTGACCGGGGTTCCGGTGGTCACCGAGGGCCTGGCCGACGCGGTGCAGCACTCGATCTTCGTGCTGCTCGGGGCAGCGCTGCTGGTGATGGCCGCGACGCTGGCGCTCGTGTTCCGCACCCGGCTGCGGCTGCTGCCGCTGGGGCTCGCGCTGGCGGCGTCCGCGATGACCTTCGGCGCGCTCGCGCTGGCGGGCGGTAGCCTGACGATGGCGTCGATCGCGGTGCTGCCGGTGCTGATCGGATTGGCGGTGGACTACGCCATCCAGTTCCAGGCGCGCTTCGACGAGGAGCGCCAGCGGTCCCCGGACGGCGACCCCGCCGAGCAGGCGGTGGCCGCGGCCCGCGCCGGCGGGCCCACGATCGCCACGGCGGGGCTGGCGACCGCGGTGGGCTTTCTCGTGCTGCTGCTTTCGCCAGTGCCGATGGTGCGCAACTTCGGCGCGCTGCTGGTGGTGGGCATCGGGCTCGCGCTGATCTGCGCGCTGACCGCGGGCTTCGCCGCGCTCAGCCGCTTCGCGAGCCCGCGCGAGGACGTACCGCCGATGCTGCCGCGCGTACGCGAGCGGGCCGGCAGGCTGGGCGCGTCGATCGCCGGCCACCCGCGCGTGGAGCGGCTGCGCGAGGACCTGGCCAACCGCTCCTGGCGCGCGCTCGACTACTCGCTCACCAGGCCGAAGCGCGTGCTGGCGCTTGGCCTGGCCGTGGCGATAGTGGGGCTGGCGCTGGACACCCAGAGCAAGGTGGTGTCAGACGTGCGCGAGCTGGTGCCCCAGAAGCTGCAGTCCCTCCAGGACGTGAACCTGCTGGAGAAGGAGACCGGCGTGTCCGGCGAGATCGACGTGACGGTGCGCGCCGACGACATCACCCGGCCGGGCGTGATCGCCTGGATGACCCGCTTCCAGGCCGGGGCGCTCAAGGCGCACGGCTACAAGTCGGGCAAGAGCTGCATCCAGGAGAAGAACCCACCTGAGCTGTGCCCGGCGCTGTCGCTCCCGGACATCTTCAGCTCGGCCCCGGCGCAGCTGACCCGGACCCAGGTGGGCGGCCTGCTCGACGCGGTGCCGTCCTACTTCTCGCAGGGCGTGGTGTCGAAGGACCGCAAGACCGCCAACCTGGCTTTCGGCATCCGGCTGATGCCGCTCGACCGCCAGAACGAGGTCGTCAACGACCTGAAGTCGCGGCTCGACCCGCCGCAGGGCGTACAGGCCTCGGTGGTGGGGCTGCCGGTGCTGGCCGCCGAGTCGAACGCGACGCTGTCGTCGCCGCTGCGCCGCGTGCTGTCGCTGCTGGCGGCGCTCGCGGGCGTCTTCCTCGTGCTCTGGGCGGTGCGCCGCTCACGCCGAGCGGCCGCCGTGCCGCTGATCCCGATCGCGCTGGCCAGCGGCTGGTCGGCGGGGCTGCTGTTCATCCTCGGGATGCTGCCCGGGCCGCTGCGGGTCGAGCTGAACCCGATGTCAGTCACGCTCGGCGCGCTGGTCATCGCCATCTCCACCGAGTTCAGCGTGCTGCTGTCGTCGCGCTACGCGCAGGAGCGCGAGCGGGGCGCCGGCCCGGCGCGCGCGATCGAGCTGGCCTACGCCTCCACGGGCGCCGCCGTGCTGGCCTCCGGGGTCACCGCCATCGCGGGCTTCGCCGCGCTGATGGCGTCGGACATCCGCATGCTGCGGGACTTCGGCATCGTGACCGTGCTCGACCTGAGCCTGTCGCTGGTGGGCGTGATGCTGGTGCTGCCCGCGGCGCTCATCTGGGCCGAGCAGCACGGGGCCTTCACGCTGCGCGACCTCGACCCGCGGCCGCTTGCGCGCGAGCTGTGGGAGGCGAGGCCGCGCCGCGCCCAGCCGGACCCCCGATGAGCGAGGACCGCTTCGGCGACCTCGGCCCGAGCGGGGCCGAGCGGCGCGAGTCGATCGGCGAGCGACTGGCGGAGCGCGACAGGACCCACCCCGAGCCCGGCGGCCCGCCGCGCCGGCCGGACGTGCCGCGCGCCGGCAACAAGTACGCCTGGGTGGTGGGCATCGTGATGCTGATGGGCATCGCGGTGCTGCTCTGGCGCAGCTCGATTCCGAACGCGGGGGAGGGCGTGCAGGGCCCGCCGAAGGGCAGGCTGGCGCCCGCCTTCGCCGCCCCGCTGGCCACGGGCCACCTCAAGGGGCAGGCCAACGTCTGCCAGCGCCGGCCCTGCCCCAGCAACGCCGGCCCCCGGCCCGCCTGCCAGGTGCGCGCCCGTGACGCGCTCAACGTCTGCGCCCTGCGCGACCAGCCGCTTGTGCTGACCTTCGTGTTCGACCGCGGGGCGGACTGCCTGCCGCAGGTGGATCGCGCCGAGCGGCTCAGCCGTGAGCTGCGCGGCGTGCACTTCGCCGCGGTCTTCTTCAGCCGCAAGGACCGCGACACGGTGCGCCGGGTGGTGCAGGCGCGCGGCTGGCGCGAACCGGTGGGCGTGGACTCCGACGGCGCGATCGCGAACCTCTACAGGGTGGGCGGCTGCCCGACCACCGTGTTCGCCGCGCCGGGGGGCAAGGTGCGCGACACCGCGCTGGGGAACCTCACCGAGCAGCAGCTACGGACCCGGGCGCAGCGGCTCCTCGGAAGCGGATGAGCGGGCAGGAGCTCGAGCTCGACCTGCGCGAGGGCTGGGTGGAGCCCGCGCTGGCGGAGGAGTTCCCCGAGCTCGGCCTGACCTACACGCCGCTCGAGGCGCGGCCGGGCAGCAGCCCGGTCTCCGTGAAGCGCCGGCTGCGCGGACTGGCGGACCGCTATACGGGCTCGAAGGTGGTGCACATGCGCCAGGATCCGGTGCCCTGGGCCTACCGCGTCTTCGCCCGCCAGGTGGGCATCGACCCGGACACCGACCGCACCCCGGTCGAGCGCGTCGCGCTGCAGCGGCTGATGAAGGGCGGCCTGCCGAGCGAGAACGTGGTGGACGACGCGCTCACGATCGCGGTGGCCGAGACCGGCGTGCCAGTGGTGGCCTTCGACGGCGACCGCGTGGGGGCTTCGATCGGGCTCAGGCTGGCGGTTTCGGGCGAGCGGCTCGAGGCGCGGCGAGCGCTGGCGCGCGGGCAGCTGGTGGTGGCAGACGAGGAGCGGCCGCTCGCTGTCGTGCTGGGCGAGGTGGGCCCCGAGGCGGGCGTGACCGAAGCCACCCAGCGGATGGTGCTGGCGGCCCTCGCGTGCAAGGGCGTGCCCCGCATCAGCGTCGAGGAGGCGCTCTGGATCGCGGCCGAGACCCTGCTCGCGGGCGCCTGACGGCTGGTACCCTGGGGCCCAGTCCTGCGCTGAAAGGCAACGTGGCAGAGCTACTCGAGCACAGAATCGCACCGTTCGTCGCGCCGACGACGGTTCCCGACGAGCGCGCTGCGCGCCGCTCGATGCTGGGCCAGATCGCGCGCCTCGAGGGCGAGCTGTCGCAGCTCTTCTGCTCCACCTGGCCGCGCAAGGGCTTCGAGTTCGCCGTGCCATCGCGCGGCGGTCCGCGGGTGCTGCCGCTGGCCGAGCTCGAGGAGCTGCGCGACGACCTTGCCGACCGCGTCGCTTACGCGCGCCGCGCCCTCAGCGATCGCACCTACGTCGAGGAGCAGAACCGCCGGCTGATCGAGGAGATGATGCTCGAGCCGGAGCGCTTCAAGTGGGTGCGCGTGGCCAACGAGGACATCGGCGAGCCGGGCTGCAAGCACTGGCACGTCCGCCCGCGCCTTGGCGTCATAGGCATGATGCTCAACTGGTGGCGCGTCAAGATCTCCTCCGGCTGTCCCTTAGCCACCGAACACCTGGCCTGAATGGGACGGCGTAGCCGAAAGCGCGCGCTGCCCGAAGGCGGCTCCGCCGCCGGGCGGGCCGACGCCGCGACCACGCGCGCCGAGCGCGACGCCGCGCGTCGCGCGCGGCGCGGCGAGGGCGCACGCAGGCCCAAGCCTCGCCCCGGGCGGCCGCGCATCGAGGACCGGCCGCCGGCGCCGTGGGGCAACTTCCCGCTCTCGGAGCTCGTGATCGTGCTGGGCATCGGCCTCATGACGTGGGGATTTCTCAGCTGGAGCGGGCGCGGCCACCTGCGCTTCGGCGCGGGCCTCGCGCTCGCCTCGCTGGCCGGCCTCGAGCTGGCGCTGCGCGAGCACCTCGCGGGCTACCGCTCGCACTCGAGCCTGCTGGCGGGCGCCGCGGCGCTGATCGCGGTGTCGCTGCTCGCGCTCGGCCCCGGACCGCACCTGGCGTGGGCGCTCACGGCGATCGCCACGGTGGTCTTCGGCCTGGCCTTCTACGGGCTTCGGGAGCTGTTCAAGCGGCGCTCCGGGGGCATCGGATTTCGCTAGCTTGCCCGCATGCGCAACCTGCTGCGCGCCGGGGGGAGCGGGGTCATCCTGGTGTTGCTGATGCTCGGCGGCGGCCTCGTGCTGTGGATCGGCGTGCCGGCGGGCTGGCTCTGGGTCGGCGGCCGCGTCGAGGGCGCGACGAACTCGATCGGGCTCGCTCTGCTCGCGATGCTGGCGGGGGTGGTGGCCAGCATCGCCGTGATCGTGCCCGCGCTGAGCTGGCTCAACTTCAAGCACGGCCAGCTGCGCGAGGCCCGCGGGCTCGAGAGCCATGGCCAGACCGCGCTCGAGGGCGTGATGACCGTGAGCGTGGTGATCGCCGTGATCGCCTTCGTGATCTGGTTCTTCGTGATCGAGGGGCCGGGGCCGTCGCTGGCTCCACGGCAGTGAGCCCGCGTTGAGCGCCGAGGGCGAGCAGCCGCGGCGGCTGCGCATCGCGGGCCTTCATCACATCACGGTGATCTGCCGCGACGTGCAGCGCTCGCTCGACTTCTACCGCAACCTGCTCGGCATGCGGCTGGTGCGCCAGACGGTCAACGAGGACGACGAGAGCGCCCGCCACCTCTACTTCGGCGACGAGCGCGGCCGGCCCGGCACGCTCGTGACCTGCCTCGAGTATCCGCAGCTCGGGGAGGGCAAGGTGGGCCCGGGCTCGACCCACCACTTCGCCCTGGCCGTGGGCTCGGTCGAGGAGCTGACGGGATGGCGCGACTACCTCGGCTCGCGGGGAGTGCCGTGCACCGAGGTGATGGAGCGTGGGCCCTACAGCTCGATCTACCTGCGCGACCCCGACGGCCACGTCGTCGAGCTGGCCGCGGGCGCCGCCGAGCTGCTCGAGGAATGAAGCGGGGTCAGGCTGCGCTCAGAGCGTGCTCGGGCATCGCGGCCCGGGCCGTCGGCGTGACCACACGCTCGCCGGGCTGCTCCGCCGCCATCGCGCATTTGGCCGTCAGCACGGCCGCCAGCGCAAGGCGCTGGCGCTCCGTGAGTGTGCCGATCTGCTTGTTCTCGGGCACCCCAAGGGACACAAGCAACCGCCTGCAGCGAGTCCTTCCCCAACGCTTCTGGCTCATCAGCAGGTCGCTCACCGACATGCTGTGGGCCTGCCAGGGGCAGGTGAGCACGACGTCCGCCGCCGACAGCTCACCAGCCGCGATCTTCCGCTTCATCCGTGCACGGGCCAGCCGAACCCTGTTCGCGTACTCGAGGGCGCGAAGATGCTGTTGCTCCGCCCCAATGGTGGCTGTATCGCCCATCAGATCCTCCCCGCGCTTGGCGCGCGTATCTCGCCGGATGCATTTCCCCTGCCGACCTCTCAGATCCTTGGCGCCGGCATCGCGACGAGAAAAGCAAAGCCCGCGATCGGACACGAATCCCGACCGAACTGTCCACTCCCTCACTGCGATGCGGCCCCCAAAGGCCGCGGCCAAGATATGCGCGTCCGGCCGCGAGCGTCAACTGTCCGCGCGGGAGCTCGGTCGCTAAGAGCGGGCTTTTCCTCTCGGGTATGTTGGAGAGCGGAATGCGCTTCACGAAGATCGTCGCCACCATAGGACCGGCGTCTCGTGAGCCCGAGATCCTCGAGCGCATGATCCGGGCCGGGGTCGACGTCGTACGGCTGAACTTCGCCCACGGCACGGCCGACGAGCACGCCGAGACCGCGGGCCGTGTGCGCGAGGCGGCGGAGATCGTGGGCCGTGAGATCGCGATCCTCGGCGACGTGCCCGGACCCAAGCTGCGCATCGGCCCCGTGGCCGGCGGCGTGGCCGAGCTGGGCCGCGGGTCGCGCGTGGTCCTGGGCCAGGGCGGGGGCGAGGGCACCTCCGAGCGCCTGCCCGTGGCCTGGCAGGGCTTCCCCGAGCTCGTGAACGCAGGCGACGTGCTCTACCTGGCCGACGGCGCCGTGCGCCTGCGCGTGGATGAGGTCAGCGACGGCGACGTGGTGACCCGAGTCGAGGTCGGCGGCAGCGTCGCCTCGCGCCAGGGGCTCAACCTCCCGAACCTGACGGTCTCGCTCCCGGCCGTCTCCGACGACGACATCGCGCTGATCGACGCCGGCATCGACATGGGCGTCGACCTGGTGGCCCTCTCGTTCGTGCGCCGCCACGAGGACCTCGACCCGGTTCGCGAGCACCTGGCCAAGCGCAACGCGGACCTGCCCCTGATCGCGAAGATCGAGAAGCCGCAGGCGGCCGCGAACGGCCAGGAGATCATCGACGCGGCCGACGGCATCATGATCGCTCGCGGCGACCTCGGCATCGAGCTGCCGATCGAGCAGGTGCCGCTCGTGCAGAAGCGGCTGCTGGCCGTGGCGGGCCGGCGCGCCAAGCCAACCATCACCGCCACCCAGATGCTCGAGTCGATGGTGCATTCCACCCGCCCCACTCGCGCCGAGGTGGCCGACGTGGCCAACGCCATCTTCGACGGCACCGACGCGGTCATGCTCTCCCAGGAGACCGCGGTGGGGCACTACCCCGTCGAGGCCGTGGAGATGATGGCCGCGATCGCCCGGGCCACCGAGCGCGAGCTGCCCTATGGGCGCTGGCTCGCCGAGCGCGGCCCGCAGGCAAACAACCAGTACCACGCGATCGCCTTCGGAGCGGTCGGCGCCGTCTACCAGCTCGGCCTGAAGGCGATCGTCTGCCCGACCAACACCGGCACCACCGCGCGCCTGATCTCCGCCTACCGCCCGCGCGCCCCCGTGCTTGCCCTCTCACCCCGGCTGAGCATCGTGCGCCGCTGCCAGCTCCTCTGGGGAGTGACCGCCGCCCTGCACGACGAGCCCCAGGAGACGATCGACCTGATCGACACCTGCGCCGACGCGGCGAAGCACGAGGGGCTGGCTGAGCGCGGAGACAAGATCGGCATAACGGCCGGCCTGCCAGCAGGGAAGTCGGGCGGAACGAACCTCTTCAAAGTCCACGACGTGGAATGACCCAGTAACCAGTAACGCGTCCCTTAGCGCGCCCCCCGCCAAGTGCAGCGCGCGTTAAGGGACGCGTTAGTGGGTTTTCTGCCGCTTGCGGTACGCACGCGCCTTCTCAACGTTCCCGCAGGAGGCCATGTCGCACCAACGGGCTGAGCGGTTCTTCGAGTTGTCGTAGAAGGCCCATTGGCAGCAGTCGCGCGGGCAGGCCTTGAAGCGCTCCCAGCTTCCGTCGGCGACCGAGGTCGCCACGGCGCCCAACAGGGCGGCCAGCGCTCCGTCCACGCCCCCTGCGTCCGGCTCGAGGCGTGGTCGGCCGGCCAGCGCCTGGACGCGTAGGCCGGCGCGGCTGGCGGCGCGGTCCAGGCGCTCCACGGCGCCGGTGTCGAGCTCGACGCCGTTGTTGGCCAGCGCCAGCGCCCGCAGGCCCTCGCGGACGTCCACGGCGCGGCGCAGGTCGCCCTCCGTGACCTCCTCGTCGGCTGCCATCAGCTCGCGCTCGGCAAGCCAGGCCTGCAGAGCGGCGGGAGAGACGAACTCCTCTTCGTCCTCGTGGCTGTCGTGCATGTGGAGGCTGTTCACGAAGCGCTCGACCAGCTCGAGCTGCCCGGGCGGTTGCTTGGTGGGGCTTTGCTCCTCCATCAGCGTCTCCAGTCTAGGTCATTAGCCGGTGTGATAACAGCGCTGCTTATACCGGGTAGAAGTATCTCGTAACTTGCTATCGACGGTTACTGGTGTTAGAGTACCACCTACATGGAAAAGCCGGTTACGCCGAGGAGGCCGACTGTGAGCGAAGACAACATCACCATCAGGCACTCGACCGAGATCGATCGCGCCGAGCTACTGCGGCTTGCCCAGCTGGATGACCGCGAGGTCCCCGCAGGCGAGTCGCTGCTCGCCTACGTGGGCGACGAGCTACGCGCTGCGGTGCCTCTGAAGGGCCACGGGGCGATCGCGGACCCGTTCCACCTCACCCGCGACGTGATCGAGTTGCTGCGCGTGCGCGCGCGGCAGGAGAGGAAGGCAGCATGAGCTCGCAAATGAATTGGGAAGTGGCCAACGGCCGCGCGAAGGAGCTGAGGCGCATGGAGACCGGCGTGGACGCCCACCCGTTCGCCCGCTTCGTGTACCTGTCGCTCGGGTCGCGCAAGGAGCGCCCGCGCCGCTAGCGGGTCAACCGGGAGGCGGCGCCGCGCCGGCGGCGCTGTCCTTCACCCGCTCGAAGATCTCGAGCGCGTGATCCAAATGGTCGCGCTCGTGGGTGGCCATCACGCTCGTGCGCAGCAGCGCGCCGCCGCGCTGCACCGCTGGGTAGAGCGCCACGTTCACGTACACGCCGCCGTCGTAGAGCGCCTTCCACAGCAGCACCGCCTGCCAGTCGTCGCCCACCACGACCGGCACGATCGGCGTGATCACCTCGCGCCCGTCGGGTAGCCGGCAAGCCTCCTCGACCTGGTAGCCGAGCTGGCTTAGGCCGCTATGCAGGTAGCGGGCGTTGTCCAGCACGCGGGCGAACAGCTCAGGGCCCTCGTCCGAGCGGATCACGGCGAGCGCGCCGAGCGCCGCGCCGGTCGCCGCGGGGACGGCCGAGGCCGTGAACATGAACGCGCGCGACTGGACGCGCAGGAAGTCGATCACGTCAGCCGGGCCCGCGATGAAGCCCCCGCACGAGGCCAGCGACTTCGAGAACGTGCCCATCCGCAGGTCCACCTCGGCCTCCACGCCCATCAGCTCGCAGGCGCCGGTGCCGCGCTCGCCGAGCACGCCCACGCCGTGGGCCTCGTCGACCATCAGGCGGGCGCCGTGCTCGCGGCACAGCCGCACGATCTCGGGCAGCGGCGCGAGGTCGCCCTCCATCGAGAACACGCCGTCCACCACCACGAGCACGCCGCCGCCGTCGGACTCGGCCCGGGTGAGCATCGTCTCGAGCTTGTCGAGGCGGTTGTGGCGGAAGGGCCGGATGCGGGCGCGCGCCATCGAGACGGCGTCGAGGATCGACGCGTGGTCGCCGGCGTCCACAATCACCGTGTCCTCGGGGCCCAGCAGCGTCGCGATGCAGCCCACGTTCGCGAGGTAGCCGGCGCTGTAGACGAGCGCGTCGTCGGTGCCCATCCAGTCCGCCAGCTCGCGTTCGAGCTCGAGGTGGATCGGCATCGTGCCGTTCATGAAGCGCGAGCCCGTCACGCCGGTGCCGTAGCGCTCGAGCGCGTCGCGCGCGGCCTGGATCACGCGCTCGTCGCCGGTCAGCCCGAGGTAGTTGTTGCCGCCGAGCATGATCCGCTCGGCGCCTTCCATCTGCACGACGGGCCCGGCGGGGCCCTCGAGCAGCCGGAAGTAGGGCAGCAGGTCGTGCTCGCGCGCCGCCTGGAGCTGGTCCAGGCGATCGTGGCTGCGTGCCTTGTCGAAGAGGTCGATTGCCGTGGGCATGTAGGGTGCCGCGCCGTGTCGCCGGCGGTCGCTCCTGTACGCACGAGACGCGACCGGAAGGAGTTCATCGAGCTCCCCTTCCGGCTGCACTCTAACGCTGAGCAGTGGGTTCCCCCGCTGAAGCTCGAGCGCCACCTCTTCCTGAACAAACGGCTCAACGCGTACTTCAAGCACGCCGAGGCCGAGCTCTTCCTCGCCCGCCGCGATGGGCGCGTGGTCGGGCGCATCTCGGCCCAGGTCGACCACGCCTTCAACGACTACCACGACAGCCGCTGGGGGATGTTCGGGTTCCTCGAGGTCGAGGAGGACGAGGAGGCGCTGCGGGCGCTGCTGGACGCCGCCGAGAGCTGGCTGCGCGAACGCGGCTGCGACCGCATGGTCGGCCCGATGGACTTCTCCATGAACGACGAGGTGGGCGTGCTGTTCGAGGGCTACGACCGGGAGCCCATGATCAAGCAGCCCTGGCACCCGCCCTACTACCGCGAGCTGTGCGAGCGGGTAGGGCTCGAGAAGGCGCAGGACCTGTTCATGTGGGAGCTGCACATCTCAGGCCGCGAGAACGTGATGCCCGTGATCTGGGAGCTGGCCGAGGCGCTCGAGCCGAAGCACGGGATCACGATCCGCAAGATGACGCGGCGCGGGCTGCGCAGGGACGTCGACGTGTTCGGCGAGATCTGGAACGAGGCCTGGAAGCGCAACTGGGGCTTCGTGCCCTACTCGAAGGAGGACCTCGACCACTACGCCCAGGAGCTGCAGCTGGTGTTCGACAAGCACTGGTTCATGGTCGCCGAGGAGAAGGGCAAGCCGGTCGGCGTGGCGATCACCGTGCCGGACGTGAACCAGGTGCTGAAGACGATGAACGGGCGCCTGCTGCCGCTCGGCTGGTGGCGCTTCCTGACCAAGTCCCGCCGCATCGACCGGGTGCGCGTCGGCTTCCTCGGCGTCAAGCCGGCCTACCAGCACACGGGCGTGGCCGCGGGCCTTTACGCCGAGCACTTCGACATGGCGGAGCAGACCCCGCAGTCCTGGGGCGAGATGGGCTGGATCCTCGAATCCAACACCGCGATGAACCGCGGGATGGAAGCGATGGGCGGCAAGATCGCGAAGCGCTACAGGGTGTACGAGCGCCCGTTCGCCGCGAGCGAATAGTCGAATCGGCCAGACCCCGCTTAGGGGGATGCAGCCGGCCCGCCCCGCCACCGATAGACAGAACAGCCCTCGAGCGGCGCAGACAGGCCCCGGCACGCTCGGCTCCCAACCCGAAAGGACTCACCCCATGGTCAGGACGACCACTCTGATGGCCGCTGTCGCGGCCTGCCTTGCGTTCGCCTTTCCCGCCCAGGCGCAAGGACCCGTCGGCCCGAAGCCGACCGATGACACGACGGGGCCGAGGATCCCGCTCACGACCACCCCCGGTGGGAAGCTCCCACCCGGCGTCTACATCGGCAAGCGCTTCACGAGCATGGTCCAGGCAAACGGCCCGCTGACGCTGATCGACTGCGTCACCCCCGGACTCAAGGTCACCAACGGGCCGGTGCTCCTGGACCACACCGACGTCTTCGGCTGGTTCGGGGTGCTGACCAACAACCTCGATCCGAACAAGGAGGTGCTCACGGCGAGGTTCGTGAAGGTCGTCGGGCCGACCGACAACGACACGATGCGGATCGGCTCGCGGAGCTGGAACGACCCCACAAGGCTGGTCAACACGCGCTTTGAGGACTCGATAATCAGCTCCCCGTTCGACCCCTTCGCGCCGGGCTCTGCGAACGCTCACTTCGACCTGGTCCAGTTCGGCGGCGGCCAGAACTCCTCCTTCGAGCGCGTCGTCATGCGCTACGACCGCACCCAGTTCAACCGCCGAAACACCCAGTACGTCAACAACGGCACCAAGAACAACGGCGTAGTGCTCGAGGACGTCTGGGTCGAGGGCGGCCCGGTGGGCTACGTGCTCGCCGGCCCGATGACCGTCCGCCGGACCGTGATCGCCCCCTCGACCAAGCAGTACGGCTACGTCTACCCGTCGGTCGACCCCAAGCACAGGCCCTTCTTGGAAGACGTTTTCGGCGACGCCGGCGTCCCGGTCCTGTGACGAAAGGGACCCGGTAGAGGAGCCAGTACACTCGCTCCCTTGGCCGAGCCCGAGGACAGCGCCGCGGAGCTTCAGGAGGGAGACGACCGGCCGCTGCCCGAGCTGGTCGAGGCCCATCCGATCGAGCGAGCCCAGCCGGCGTCGCTGCCGGCCGTCGTTGTTGCCGCCACGGGCGGCTTCCTGATCGGTGTCGCGACCTTCGTGCTGGTGCGGATTCTGCGCCGCCCGCGCCCCGCGCGGCTCAGGCTGGGCCGCGGCGCCGGCCGTCGTGGGCAGAAGGTGGACGTGGCGGGGACCCGCTCGTTCCTCGTCGACGTTCATTTGCTACGGGATAGATAGCGAACGCGATCTTGGCGTCGGCGTGAGGCAGGCCGCGTCCGCCGCGTTGCCCCGCGCCCCCTACGCCAACGGGCGAGGACCTGCACGGCCCGCCGTCGTTGAGCTTGAGGCGGTGCCTCGGGGGGCCTACAAGCTGCCCGGCGCTGGGCGTGACGGCGTGCTGTTACGGCGGGGCGAATCGCTCAGGCGCGTGCTGCACCCGGGCGGCGAGCCCGTGGTGGTGCACGTCTGGGCGACGCGGTCGGCCGTGCGTTTGCGCGCCGAGGCCGCCGAACGCGACGCCGCGGCCGCTGCGCTCGAGCGCATGCGCTTCGCGCTCGGCCTCGATCACGACCTGGCGGAGTTCCACAAGCGCTTCCGCGGCGATTCGCTGATCGGCCCGGCGATCCGCAGGACGCCGTGGCTGCGCCCGCGGCGGCGGCCCGAGCCGTTCGAGGCGCTGGCCTGGGCCATCTGCGAGCAGCTGATCGACACCCAGCGCGCCTTCGGCATTCAGCGGCGGCTGGTGCGCCGCTTCGGCCGCCGCAGCCCCTGCGGCACGCTGCGCGACGTGCCCGCGGCCGAGCGGCTCGCCGGCCGCGCGCCGGCCGAGCTGGAGGCATGCGGGCTGGCCGGCAAGCGGGCGATCGCGATGGTCAAGGCCGCGCGCGAGGTGGCGGCCGGCCGGGCGGACCTCGGGCGCGATCACGAGAGCGCCTGGCGGCGCCTGCGCACGATCCCGAACATCGGCTCGTGGACGCTCGAGAAGCTGGCGTTCGAGGGCCAGGGCCGCGACGACCAGCTCCCGGCGGGCGATCTTGCGTACGTCAAGCTCGTGGGCCGGGCGGCCGGGCTGCGCCGCCGCGCGACCGAGGACGAGGTGCGTGCCTTCTTCGAGCCCTACGCGCCATTTTCGGGCCTGGCGGGGATCTACGCTCTATCCTCGGGGGTATGAGCCAGAAGGTCGAAAAGAGCGAGCAGGAGTGGCGCGAGGAGCTTGGCGACGAGCGCTTCCACATCATGCGACAGCAGGGCACGGAGCCCCCGTTCACGGGCGCCTTCACCTACGAGAAGGCCGACGGGATGTACCGCTGCGGCGCCTGCGGCGCGGAGCTCTTCAGCTCGGACACCAAGTTCGACTCCGGTACCGGCTGGCCCAGCTTCACCGAGCCGGCGGTGGCCGAGAGCGTTGAGCTGCGGTCCGACAACAGCCTCTTCATGAAGCGCACCGAGGTGGTCTGCGCCAACTGCGGCGGCCATTTGGGCCACGTCTTCGACGACGGTCCCGGCCCGGGCGGGCAGCGCTTCTGCATCAACTCCTGCGCCCTGGAGCTCGACAAGCGCTGAGCGACTAGCCGGGCGACGGGCTGCTGAAGCCCGGTCCGAGCAGCGCGCCCGGCGGCACGCCGAAGCGCTGCAGCAGCTCGGTCAGCGGCCGCGCCCCACTGGGTGCGGTGACGTGCTGGTTGCCGTTCACGTTCGACTGCTGGGTGGTGAGCTTCAGGCGGCCGCCCTTGAGCCCCCTCGCCCGCGACTGCAGGTCGCCGGGCAGCTCGAAGCGCACGTCGAAGTGGCTGCTGCGCAGGATGTGGTCGTCGCCGACGCTGAACTGGACGCTCGCGTCCTTGATCGCCTCGTCCACCTGATCCATCGTCTTCTTGCCGATCTGGTGGCCGCGCGCGAGCTTCGCGGTCAGCCGGTTCACGTCGGCGAGCATCTTGCGCACGTCGAGCTGGCCGGAGACCTGTCGGCCGTTGTCCGCGACCTTGCCGTCCTTGAGCCAGTGGGACGCGTCGAGCTGGATCTTCTGCGGCGCGTTGCGCTGCGACTGGCTCATGAACTTCTGGACGAGCTGGCGGCCCACCTCGAAGGTCTGGCCGCCGTAGGACACGTACGCGTTGCCACCGGCCGCGATCACGCGAAGAGCGACCTTCTTGCCGGCTCCCTGAAGGCGGATGCGCCAGTCGAGGTCGGGCAGCTTACGCGCGCCGTTCGAGCGCGTCGGGCCGGTCACCGTCAGCTTCAACGGCCCCTTCAGCTGCGGGACGCCGTCGAGCTGAAGCAGCATCGCCAGCTTCAGGTCGGCGCTCTTCGCGGGCGTCTTGGCGGCGCGCTTGAGCACGTCCTGCGCAGAGCCGGTGTCGCTCTTGGTGTCGCTGCCGCAGCCGCCCAGCAGGGCGACGGCCAGCAGCGCGACCAGCACGAGGAGGGGGCGCGTCCTCACAGGCCGGCCCCCGGGAGCAGCTTGTTTGTGTGCGCGCCCGCGGCGTCGGGGGCGTGGTCGAGCAGCTTGTTCTCCCTCATCCAGTCGGCGAAGTTCGACCATGCCTTTGAATCCTGCCAACCGAAGGGCCTTCCGCGCGGAGGCAGGAAGAGCGGCAGCGTCGCCTTCACGGACGCGCGCTGCAGCTTGGGGTCGAGGTCGGGGTTCGCACGGAGGAGGCCTTCGACGCCCTTGGCCGGATCCCGCTTCAGCGCGAGGCTCCCGCGCGACAGCGCGCCGATGAAGGCGCGCAGCTTGCCGCCGTCGCGCTCGAGCGCGTCCGCGTTGGCCACCAGCACCAGCTCGTCGTAGGTCGGCACTCCGGCGTCGTCCACTCTGATGATTCTCGGCTTGCGCTTGCGCATCCTCAAGTCCACGCCCTCGTAATTCCAGAATCCGCCGAGGATCGCGTCCACTTTGCGCGTCAGCAGCGCCGGCACGAGGTTGAAGCCCACGTTGCGGGCCCTGGCCTTCGAGGGGTCGCCGCCGGCGTTCTCGACGATCGTGCTCAGGTAGGCGGTCTGGTAGTCGATGCCGGCCGTGCCCACGCGCTTGCCGGTCAGGTCCTTGGGGCCGCGGATGTGCGCCCGGGGCAGCGAGATGATCGAGGTGAGCGGCTCGCGCACGAGCGCCGCCACCGACACCACGTGCAGGCCTTGGTCGCGCGCCCGCAGCACCTCGGGCTCGTAGGACACGGCCAGGTCCACGCGCCCGGCTGCCACCTGCTTGATCGGCGCGGCGGGGTCGGCCGGCTGGCGGATCTTCACGTCGAGGCCTGCCTGCTTGAAGTCGCCGGCCGCCTGCGCCGCGTAGATGCCCGCGTGGTCGGCGTTCGGGAAGTAGTCGAGCAGCAGCTCCACCTGCTTCGAGCCCTGCGGCTGGAGCACGTCCTTCTTCTCGCCGCAGCCGGCCGCGGTGAGCACCAGCAGCGCAAGCGCGAGCGGAGCGAGACGACGGATCATGCGGGCAGTTCCTCCTTGTTCCAGGGACAGGTCAGGCGCTCGGCGAGCGCCACGAGCGCGAAGAGGCCCACGGCCATCATGGTGAGGATCACGATGCCCGCGTACACCCGCGGCGTCTGAAGTTGATTGTTGCCTAGCAGCACGAGGCGCCCGAGGCCCGAGTCGGCCCCGGCCCACTCGCCGAACACCGCGCCGATCACCGACACGGTGGCGGCCACCCGCAGGCCGCTGAAGAAGAACGGCAGCGCCGAGGGCAGCTCCACCTTCAGCAGCGTCTGCAGGCGCGAGGCGCCCAGGCTGCGCATGAGCTTCACGAGCTCAGGCTCGACCGAGCGCAGCCCGTCGAGCACGTTCACGGTGATCGGGAAGAAGCAGATCAGCGCCACGATGGCGAGCTTGGGGCCGATGCCGTAGTCGAAGGCCAGCACGAAGATGGGCGCGAGCACCACGATCGGGATCGCCTGCGAGGCGATCAGCAGTGGGTAGGCGGCCTCGCGCAGCGTCCGCGAGAGGTGCATGGCCAGCGCGAAGCCGAGCCCGCCCACCACCGCGATCGCGAGGCCCAGCACGACCTCCACGAGCGTCACGCCGGCGTTGTCGAGCAGCAGGGAGCGGTCGTCGGCGAGGGCGCGCACGGTCTCGGTGGGGGAGGCCAGGGTCAGGTCGTCCACCGAGTGCAGCGAGGCGACTCCCTGCCACACGGCCACGAGCCCGGCCAGCAGCAGCAGCGTGAGTGCCGCGCGCCTCATGCCCCGAGCAGCTCCAGCGCGTGCTGCTCGAGCTCCGCGAACGCCGGCTCGGCCACCACTCCGCGGCGCGAGCGCGGGCGGGCCAGCGGCACCCGCAGCTCTTCGAGCACCCGGCCCGGGCGCGGCGACAGCAGCAGCACGCGGTCGGCCAGGAACAGCGCCTCCTGCACGTCGTGGGTCACCAGCAGCACGGTGCGCGGCTCCTCCAGCAGCGCCTGCGCCAGCCAGGCCTGCATGCGCGCCCTGGTGATCGAGTCGAGCGCGCCGAAGGGCTCGTCCAGCAGCAGCACCTGGCGCCCGGGCAGGAGCGTCCGCATGAACGCCACCCGCTGGCGCATGCCGCCCGACAGCGCGGCCGGACGGAAGCGCTCGAAGTCGGCCAGCCCGAAGCGCTCGAACAGCGGCGCCGCGCGGCGGCGTGCATCCGCCTTGCGCGCGCCCTGGCACTCGAGCGCCAGGGCTGCGTTGCCGAGCGCGTCGCGCCAGGGCAGCAGCAGGTCTCGCTGGGGCATGTAGGCGCAGTTCTCGCGGCGCGCGCGGGCATCCTGAGCCGAGCCCACGCTCACGCTGCCTCCGTCGGGCTCCTGGAGCCCGGCCACCAGCTCGAGCAGCGTGGACTTGCCGCAGCCCGACGGGCCCACGACCGCCACCACCTCGCCGCTCTCCACTCGGAGGCTGACGCCCTCCAGGGCCTGCACCTCGCCGTAGTGGCGCCTGACGTCTTCGAGCGCCACATCCATCCGTCGCATCGCTCCCTTCGCGGGCATTACCCCACAGGTTCGAAGGGTCAGCGCCGGGCCAAATTGCTCGAGGGCGCTATCTCAGCCCGCCATCCCGCGAGCCCCCCTGATGTCCGAACGGCCAGTCTAGCCGTGGGTGGGCTCAAGCCGCCCTGAAACACGCCGATACACGTACGTGACGGATGTCCGTCTCTGCCCTCACACGAGCACTAACAGGAGCACTTGGCTTGGCCATCCTGTGGCCGGCGGGAGCACTCGCGGCTCCGTCAGGTGCGGATCGCGACCACAACAAGGTGGCGGACGGCCTCGAGCAGAGCCTCCAGCCCCGCTCCAGCGGCTCCAAACACCGGCTGATCGTGAGCCTCGACCGCAGCGCCACCGCCGGGCGCGTGGAGCAGCTCGAGCACCGGGTCGGCGCCATGCGCGTGAAGCACCGCTTCAAGCTTGTGGACGCCGTCGCGCTGACCGCCACCAAGGCCCAGGTCGCCAGGCTCGCCCGCGAGGGCGTCGTCACGCGCGTGTCGGAGGACAAGCCCGTGCACGCCGACTCCGCTTTCGGCCAGTCGGGCGCACTCAACGACTCGGCCCAGGCGTCCTTCGGCGTGACCGAGGCGCGGCTCGACGAGCCGCTGCTCGACGGCAACGCCGACGGCGACCCCAACACCTATTCGCCAGCCGACGAGGTGGCCGCCGTGCTCGACACGGGCATCGACACCACCCACGTCGACCTCGACCAGGGCAAGGTGCTGGGCTTCGTGCAGTGCCTGCAGTCGCCCTGCACGGACCACACGCCTTACGACGACGACGGCCATGGCACCCACGTGGCCGGCACGATCGCCGGTGACGGCGACGGGCCCAGCCCCGCCGGCCGCGGAGTCGCGCCCGGCGCCGCGCTGGTGGGCGTGAAGGTGCTCGACCAGAACGGCGACGGCTTCACCTCCGACGTCGTGGCCGGCATCGAGTGGGTGATCGCCAACAAGGACACCTACGGCATCGAGGCGCTGAACATCTCGCTCGGCTCGACGGGCTGCGGCGACGGCTTGGAGCCCGACTCGCAGGCAGTGAACCTGGCCTACGCCGCCGGGCTGACGGTCGCCGTGGCCGCCGGCAACGACGGACCCGCCACCTGCACGATCGCCTCCCCCGGCGACGCCAAGGACGCGATCACGGTGGGAGCGATGGCCGACCTCGGCGCCAACGGCTTCAAGCAGGCCGACTTCTCCAGCCGCGGCCCCACCACCGACGGCCGTGTGAAGCCCGACATCTCGGCCCCGGGCGTGGGCATCAGCTCGGCGGCCGCCGGCACGACCAACGGCTACGTGACGATGAACGGAACGAGCATGGCCACGCCGTTCGTAACCGGGGTCGCGCTGCTGATGGAGGACGCCGACCCGACCTTCATCAACGACGACATCAAGGAGGCGATCCGCTCCACCGCCGTCGACTGGGGCCGCGTCGGGGCGGACGCCGACTACGGCGCCGGTCGCTTGGACGCCTACGCGGCGCTGGCGCAGGCAGACCCCAACCTCACCTCCGGCCCCCAGGTGCCTAATCACTCGCTGCGCGAGGGCAGCCTGCCCGGGTCGGGCTCATCGCTCGAGTACACCGTGGACGTGGCCACGACGAGCTTCCCGATCGCCGCGACGATGATCAACCTGCCCTCGAGCTGCGTGAGCGGCGGCTCGCACCCGGACTTCGACCTCACGCTGATCGCCCCCAACGGCACCACCGCCGCCTTCGCCTCCAGCAGCCAGCGCCAGGACGAGCTGGGCTTCATGCCCACCACGACGGGCATCTACAAGCTGCGTGTGAGCTCGTTCAGCGACTGCGGGGACTTCTTCATGGACGTCTCCGGCGGCCAGGTGTCGATGCAGGGCACCGCCGGCCAGCCCGAGCCGGGCCCCGACCCGAGCCAGCCGCAGCCCACCCCGGCGCCCGCCGGCACCAGCACGGCGCCGACGCAGGTCGCCACCGCGGCGCTGGTGGACGCCGCCAAGCTGAACGCGAGGCGCGTCGCGAGCGCGCTGAAGAAGAGCGGACTTCGCCGCCTGCTGAAGAAGCGCTACTTCGTCGTGCGCGGCCTGGCCCCCTCGGCGGGCCGCCTCGAGCTGGTGGTGCGCGCCACCTATCGCGGCCACACGGTCACGATCGCCAAGCTCACCCGCAAGGTCAGCTCGGCCGGCCAGCCGCGCCTGGTGGTGCGCCTGACCGGGGCGGGCAGGCGGCTGCTCGCCCGGCCGGGACGCCGCCGTTTCTCGGTACGCGCAGCGGTCACCGACAGCGCCACCGGCCGTCGCAAGGCAGCCGGCTACCGCGTGGTCGTCCGCCGCTAGCGGACCGCCGCGGTCACGTCGGCCAGGGCCGTCGTGAAGGCCTCGAGCTGCTTGGTGGTCCAGCACTCGAAGACGCCGTCGCAGAAGGGCTCGTAGGTGGACATCACGGAGTCGCCGTAGTTCCAGTAGAGCCGCGGCTCGGGGTTCAGCCAGAACATGCGCCCGGCGTGCTGGGCCACGCGGCCGAAGGCCTGGGCGTGCGGCTCGCGGCCGTTGGTGCGGGCGTCGCCCAGCACGATCACGGTGGAGCGCGGGTCGAGGTCGTCGATCACTTTGTCGAGGAACTCCAGCCAGACGCGGCCGTAGTCGGTGTAGCCCGACACGTCGGCCACGCCGGCGTCGGTGGCGATCGCCCGCGACACGGCCTCGAAGTTGCGCTCGCGCTCGAACACGTCGGTGACCTCGGAGATCCGCTCCACGAAGACGAACGAGCGCAGCTTCCTGAACTGGTCGTGCAGCGCGTGCAGCACCGACAGGAAGAAGACGCTGGCGCTTGTGACGCTGGTGGACACGTCGCAGAGCACGAACAGCTCGGGCCGGCGCGGGCGCTTGGGCCGGTATCGCAGGTCCACCGGCACCCCGCCGGTGGACAACGACTGGCGCATGGTGGCGCGGACGTCGACCACCGAGGTCCGGGAGCGGCCCCGGTTCTGGCGCCCCTGGGTGGACAGCCGCCGGCGCAGCTGCGCCACCACGCGGTGGACCTCGGCCAGGTCCTGGGCCGCGCCCGTGGGCAGGGCGCGGTCGAGCTCGTTGAGCGGCCGCGCGGGGGGCAGCGACTCCGTTCGCTCGATCAGCGCGCGCTCGAGCTCGCGGCGAACGTGGCGCTCGAACGCGCGCAGGGCGTCGCGCGGCACGGCCTCGGGATCGGGCTCGGCCTGCTCGCCGGCCTGCTGGGACTCGCCCTTGAGGCCCAGCGTCCGCCGGATCCGCTGCACGTCCACGCCTATCACCCCCGAGCCCTCGCCCTGGCGCCCGAAGGCGGCGATGGCCAGCCGGGCCAGGTCGCGCATCTCGCCGTCGGAGGAGTCGGGCGACTGCAGCGCCGAGCGGATCGCCTCGCGCAGCTGGTCCAGGTCCATCCGGTCGCCGGCGTCGGAGGCGGCGCGGGCGTCCTCCTCCCGCAGCCCCTGCTCGACCGCCTCGCGCTCGGTGGCGCGGAAGAAGAAGCGGTCGAACACCAGCGCGAGCACGCGCCGGTCCTCCTGGGACTTGGCCAGCGTGGCCGACAGCGCCTCGCGGAACTCGGTCCGGTCGGTCCAGGAGACGGCTTCCAGGGCCTGGAAGCCGTCGAGCAGCTCGGAGGTGCCCACGGCCATCCCCTCGCGGCGCAGCTCGTCGGCGAACTCCAGCAGCCGCGGCGCCATGCCGGGCGGTCCGGAGGGCGCGCCCGTGCCTCCGTAGAGCCCGGGGTTAGCCGCTCGCCCGCGACCCGATGAGGGCATCGGTGAGCTTCACCCCTACGCGCTCGGCCACCAGGTCGAGGTCGGTGCGGTGCTTGACGATGATGCTCAGCGTGCTCTTGAGCATGTCGGCGTCGATGTCCTCGGCGCCGAGCAGCAGCAGCGCTCGCGCCCAGTCGATCGACTCGGCGATCGAGGGCGGCTTCTTCAGGTCCAGCCCGCGCACCATCTGCACCACCTCGACGAGCTTGCGCGCCATCTCCTCGGACAGCTCGGGCGCGTGCAGGCGCACGATCTCGAGCTCACGCTCAACCCCGGGGTAGTCCAGCCACAGGTACAGGCAGCGGCGCTTGAGCGCCGCGGTCAGCTCGCGGGAGTTGTTCGAGGTGAGCAGCACCAGCGGGCGGGTGCGCGCCTCGACCACGCCCAGCTCGGGGATCGAGACCTGGAAGTCCGACAGCACCTCCAGCAGCATCGCCTCGAACTCCTGGTCGGTCTTGTCGATCTCGTCGATCAGCAGCACCACCGGCTGCTCCGCCGAGATGGCGGCCAGCAAGGGGCGAGGGAGCAGGAACTCCTCACCGAAGATGTCGTCCTTGACCTCCTGCCAGCCGGCGTCGGAGGCCTCCACCTGGATCCGCAGCAGCTGCTTGCGGTAGTTCCACTCGTACAGCGCCTTGGCCTCGTCCAGGCCCTCGTAGCACTGCAGCCGCACCAGCTTGCGGTCCGTGGCCCGTGCCAGCGCCTTGGCCAGCTCGGTCTTGCCCACGCCGGCGGGGCCCTCGACCAGCACCGGCTTGCCCATGCGGGCGGCCAGGTAGGAGACCAGCGCGGCGGAGTCGTCGGCCAGGTAGCCGGAACCCTCCAGCGCGGCGCGCGTGTCCTCGATCGACTGGAGCTCGCTCACCAACCGGAGGATACGAGGCCCCGGCGCTATAGCGTTGGGCCCGCGTGCTCACGCTACTCGCCCAGGGCCTGCCGGGCCTCTCCCAAGACGGTCCCGACGACCTCCATCGGCTGCTCAAGATGTTCTACGTCCTTTTCGGCGCCGGCGTCCTGATCTCGTTCGCGGGCTACGGCATCCCGTCCAAGACGCTGCAGATCGCGGGCATCGCGCTGATCTTCCTGTCCACCGCGGTCTTTGTCGCGGCCATCGGATCCTTCGGTTGAGCAATACTGCCGCCATGGCCCAAGAACCCTTCTCCGGTGACGGTGAGCACCCGCCCCCGCGCCAGCGAAAGCGCAGCGCCGCCGACGGCATTCGCAACAAGGAGTTTCCGCCCGCCATGCGCGGTTACGACCGCGCGGCAGTCGACTCGTGGCGCCACGAGGTGGCCGCGCGGGTCGAGCGCCTGGAGGAGCAGTTGCCGCGCGACGCCGCGGTCAAGCGCGCGCTCGAGGAGGTGGGCCAGGAGACCTCGGCCATCCTCCAGCGTGCCCACGAGGCGGCCGACGACATCGCCTCACGCTCGCGGTCCCAGGCCGAGGGACGGCTCCAGCGCGCCGAGCGCGAGGCCGAGAGCACCGTCACCGAGGCCGAGGCCCGGGTGCGCGAGCTGGACGCCGACTATCGCGCGACCTGGGAGGAGCGCCAGCGGCTGCTCGAGGAGATGCGCCAGCTGGCCGACGACGTGCTGGGGGTGGCCGACGACGCCGCCGACCGCATCTCGCCTCCGGTCGATCGCGAGCCTGCGGAGGCCGAGGAACCCGACGTTGCCACCGAGGAGAATCTCGCCGTCGACGGGGACGCCTCCGACGCCGGAGACGGTGCTTCGTTGCCGGCGACGCCCGCGGCGAGGCAGTCACAGGAGCAGCCACGCGTAGACGAGGCGAAGCCCTAACCCAGGCTTTCCACGAAGCCCCGGCGCCAGCTGGCGTAGCCGGGCGACCAGCCGTATTCGCGCTTGAACCTGGCGTTGTCGGCGCCGCGTAGCTCCGTGGCCATGGCCACGACCTCCTTCGGGGCCGCGATCCGGGCCATGAAGGCGGGGATCCGCCTGGGTCGCTTCGCGCCGATCGCTTCGGCGTAGGCGGGCATCCACTCGCGGGTGGGCGCCGGATCGTCGTCGCAGACGTTGTAGACCCCCGTCGGGCCGGTACCCAGCGCGGCGACCACCGCGGACGCCGCGTCTTCGACGTGACAGAAGCTCCACGTGCTCTCGCCGGCGCCCACGATCGGAGTCCGGCGCCTCCTGAAGTTCTCGTACTGGTCGCCGCCGGGTGCGTAGTAGGTGCCGGGTCCGTAGAACCACCCGTAGCGCAGCACCAGCCCCTCGATGCCCTCGGCGCCCAGGACCAGCCGTTCGAGCTCCAGGACAGCGTCGAATGCGGTCCCGAAGGCGCCGGGTGGATCCTCGACCAGCGGCGCGTCCTCGTCCTTCACGCGGCCGCCCTCCTGGGCGTAGATGAAGGAGATGCTCTGGGCGATCACCCGGCGGACACCGGCTGCGCGGGCGGCGTCGACGAGCACCCCGGTGCCCTCACGGCGGATCCGGTTGGTCTCGCGGTAGAAGCCGTCGAGGTCCTTCATGTCCATGTGTGCCGGGAGGGCGGTCAGCTCATGGACGAGCACCTCTGGCCGCGCGGCTGCCACCGCGGCCGCGATCCCGCCCGCGTCGTACACGTCGGCCACCGCGGACTGAGCCCCCTGCTCCCGCAGGTCGGCGGCGCGCTCCTCCGAGCGCGTCAGCCCGGTCACCTCGTGCCCCTCGGCGACGAGACTCCGGACCAGGGGACGCCCGACCGCGCCGGTGGCGCCTGCGACGAAGACCTTCACCCGCGGCCCGCCACCAGCACGCCGTCGCCCACGGGCAGGACCGAAGCGCGCCAGTCGGCGCCGGCCAACAGCTCGGCGTTGAACTCGCGCTGGGCGGCCACGGCTTCCGCCTCCCAGCGGCCCCCGGCCTCGGGGTCGGCCACCTGGCCGGACATCAGCACGTTGTCCACCGCCAGCAGCGCCTGCGGCGCGAGCAGCGGCTCGGCGCGGCGCAGGTACTCGCGGTACTCGCCCTTGGTGGCGTCCAGGAACAACATGTCGAAGGGGCCCTCGAGGCCCGCGATCGTCTCCAGCGCGTCGCCCTCGACGATCTCGGTGCGGTCCCCCACGCCGGCCCGGTTCAGGAAATCGCGCGCCTGGCCGACCCGCTCGGGGTCGCGCTCGAGGGTGACGATCGAGCCGGCATGGAGCGCCTCGGCCATATGAAGCGCCGAGTAGCCGATGGCAGTGCCCACCTCGAGCACGCGCCCGTCCACAGCACCGGCCAGGGCAGCCAGCAGCCGGCCGCTCTCCCAGGCCACGATCGGCACCCCGCCGCGCTCGGCCAGCGCCTCCATCTCGGCCATCACGGGCGACCGGGGCGGCCTGATCTCGTCGAAGTAGCGGTCCACGGTCTCGGCTCGAATGCCCATGCGGACACACCCTAAGGACTAATCTCCGAACCTCATTTCATTCGTAGGAGGAGGCTGCATGGCCGAGGTAGCGGAGGCAGAGGTTCAGTCGGGGCTCGAGGGTGTTGTCGCCTTCGCGACCGAGATCGCCGAGCCCGACAAGGAAGGCGGGTCGCTGCGCTACCGCGGAGTCGACATCGAGGACCTCGTCGGCAAGGTGCCCTTCGAGAAGGTCTGGGGCCTGCTCGTGGACGGATCCTTCGAGAAGGGCCTGCCGCCCGCGGTCCCGCATGCCCTCACGGTGCGCACCGGCGATCCACGCACCGACCTCCAGGCCTCGCTGGCCATGCTCGGCCCCGAGTGGGGCCTCGAGCCGGTGATCGACATCGACGACGAGACCGCGCGCGAGCAGCTCGCCCAGGTCTCGGTGATGGGCCTCTCCTTCGTGGCCCAGTCCGCCCGCGGCATCGGCCAGCCGCCGGTGCCCCAGTCCGAGGTCGACAAGGCCGAGTCGATCCCCGAGCGCTTCCTCATCCGCTGGCACGGCGAGGCCAACCCCGACCACGTGCGCGCCATCGACGCCTACTGGATCGCCGCCGCCGAGCACGGCATGAACGCCTCCACCTTCACCGCCCGCGTGATCACCTCCACCGGGGCCGACGTGGCCGCCGCGCTCTCGGGCGCCGTGGGGGCCCTCTCGGGCCCGCTGCACGGCGGCGCGCCCTCGCGGGTGCTGTCCATGCTCGACGGCGTGGAGGAGCGCGGCGACGCCGAGGCGTGGGTCAAGGAGGCGCTGGACTCGGGTGAGCGGCTGATGGGCTTCGGTCACCGCGTCTATCGGGCCGAGGACCCGCGTGCGCGGGTGCTGCGCGAGACCGCCAGAGAGCTGGGCGCCCCGCGCCTGGAGGCCGCCGAGGCGCTCGAGGAGGCGGCCCTGGCCGAGCTCAAGGCGCGCAAGCCCGACCGCGTGCTGGCCACCAACGTCGAGTTCTGGTCCGCGGTGGTGCTCGACTTCGCCGAGGTGCCCCCGAACCTGTTCACGCCGCTGTTCGCCTCCGCCCGCGTGGGCGGCTGGGCGGCCCACATCCTGGAGCAGAAGCGCGAGGCGCGGCTGATCCGGCCCACGGCGAAGTACGTCGGCCCCGATCCGCGGCCGATCTCGGAGATCGACGGCGCCTGAACCCGGCCGGAAAGTGAAACGGCCGGCCTCGTGAGAGACCGGCCGTTTCGTCCGACAGGAGGGAGGTTGAGAGACGCCGATGCGGGCGAAGCCCGTGCCGAGTGCCGCTCTGGTGCTCCTATCGGTCGGTCGCCGGCGGGACTTGAGCGGTTCGGCATACTCGGGCGATGGACCACGAGGCGCTGACCGACAGCCGCAAGCGGCTGGTGCTGATCGCCTGCATCATGGGCTCGGCGGTGGTCACCGTGGACTCCACGGTGGTCAACGTGGCGCTCCCGGCCATCCGCGACGACCTGGGCGGCGGCTTCGCCGGCCAGCAGTGGGTGGCCAACGGCTACCTGGTCACGCTGGCCTCGCTGATCCTGGTGGGCGGCTCGCTGGGCGACGCCCTGGGCGAGCGGCGGGTGTTCCTGACCGGGGTGATCGGCTTCGGGCTCACGTCGCTGCTGTGTGCAGTGGCCCCCACCATCGAGGTGCTGGTCCTGGCGCGCGCGCTGCAGGGCGTGAGCGGGGCGCTGCTCACGCCGGCCGCCCTGGCGGTGATCGTGGCCGTCTTCGGACCCGACGAGCGCGGCAAGGCCGTCGGTTCGTGGACGGCGTGGTCGGCGGTCGGAGTGGTGCTGGGGCCGTTGATCGGCGGCCAGCTGGTCGACTCGGCCTCGTGGCGGTGGATCTTCGCCCTCAACGTCCCGCTGGTGCTGGCCACGGTCACGCTGATCGCCCGCGTGGTGCCCGCGGGCCGGGGCACCGGCCCCACGGCGCCCATCGACGTCCTCGGCGGCGTGCTGTGCGCGCTGGGCCTGGCGGCGCTGACCTTCGGCCTGGTGCGTGCGCCCGGCGCCGGCCTGGGCGACCCCAGCGTGGCCGGCCCGCTGGTCACCTCGGTCGTGCTGCTGGGCGGCTTCCTGGCCCACGAGCGGCGCACCGACCATCCCATGCTGCCCCTCGACCTCTTCCGGATCCGCAACTTCGCCGTGGGCAACCTTCAGACGCTGTCCATGTACGCCGGCCTGTCGCTGCTGTTCTTCTTCCTCGTCCTGTTCCTGCAGCGCGCCGCGGGCTACAACGCCGTCGAGGCCGGGCTCTCGTCGCTGCCGGTGACCGTCGTCATGTTCCTCACCTCGTCGCGCTGGGGGGCGCTGGCCGACCGTTACGGACCGCGGTTTCTGATGGGGGCCGGCCCGCTCGTGGCGGCGGTGGGGCTGGCCCTGCTGACCAGGATCGACGCCGACGTGCACTACGCGCGCGACCTGCTTGGACCGCTGCTGATCTTCGCCGTGGGGCTGTCGATGACCGTGGCACCGCTGACCGCCGCCGTGCTCGCCTCGGCCGACGAGGGGAACGCGGGCACGGCCAGCGGCGTGAACAACGCGATCGCCCGGACGGCGGCCCTGCTGGGCATCGCGGTGGTCGGGGCGATCGTGGCCGGGCGCTACGGCGCGCGCGCGGACGCCTCGGTGGGCGCCTTCCGGCTGGCGATGGGCATCTCGGCGGGACTGGTGGCGGCCGGGGGGCTGGCCGGCCTGATCGGGATCCAGAACCCGTCCCGCGAGGTGACCGCCGCCCAGTGCCCCGGTGGGTCGCTGGCCGGTGCGCCCGCGGACGCCGCGCGGGTCAGCGCGGACGAGGCGGGTCAGACGGTCCCGGTGGGCGCGACCCGGTAGGCGGCAGCGCCGCGGTGGCGTCCTCGTCGTCGCGCAGGGCCACGGTGGCGTCGTCGTCGGGGACCGCCGGCTCGTCGTCGTGTCGCAGGGGCGCCGTCTGCTCCTCGTCCGGGCGAACCGCGACGGTGGGCTCGTCCGGCGCGGGACCGGGCGCCGGCGGCCGGCGGGCGAAGTCGTCCGCGGGCCGGCTGGCGCGCTCGCGCAGGCCCGCGGCGGCCAGGAGGGCGGCGCACACCATGGCCAGCGCGCTCTGGCCCAGCGGGCGGTCCAGCACCCGGACGAGGATCAGCAGCGCGTACCAGCCGGCGGCCAGCAACAGCACGGTGCCGTCGCCGATTGGCAGGTGGAAGCGCCGGCCCCGGGCGCGGGCCCGCAACAGGGCCAGGACGCCCAGGGCGGTCAGCACCATGGCCGCCTCCACCATGGAGAAGGGCCCGAAGGTGCTCACGATCAGCAGCACGGCCGCCGCCGCGGCGACCTTCTGCTCCACGCCGAGCCTGCGCCAGAGGTAGGCCAAGCCGGGGGTCAGGCTCGCGGGGGTTCGGCCACGGGCCAAGCGTAGGGCACCGCGCCGGCGCCGCTCAGTGGTGGCGGTGGTGGTGGCGCCTGGCCACGCGCACCTTGCCGGCCCGGGAGGCCAGCGGACGCCCGGCGGCGTCGAAGGCCGACACCCGCCACCGGTAGCGACCGGCGGGCAGGCGCAGCACGCGCCGCTGAGAGGCGATCCGCGCGTGGGCGGAGGAGCTCACGGCGAAGGCCCGGCGACCGATTTTCACCCGGTAGACGGCCACGGCCCCCACGGCGCCGCGCGCCCGCCATCGCAGCGCGACCCGGCCGGTGCGCGAGCGGATCACCCTGCGCGTGGCGATGTGCAGCCGTGGTCCGGCGCCGGGGATCAGGGCGGACACCGCGCCGGAGACGTCGAGCGTGCCGCCCGTGGACACCTTGCTCGCGTCCGCTCGCAGCCGGTGCGCGCCCGCGAGCAGCGCGGCCTGGATCTGGTCCGGAGTGGCGGTCGGCCTCGCCGCGGCCAGCAGCGCCGCCGCGCCGCTCACCTGGGCCGAGGCGATCGAGGTGCCGGAGCTGGCTTCGAAGCGCCCGCCGCGGGCGGTGGAGAGCACGTTCTCCCCGGGCGCGGCGATCGGAACCGACGCTCCGTAGCCCGAGAAGGAGGCAAGCCCGCCGGCGGTCGAGGCGGCGGCCACGGCCAGCACGCCGGGGCTGGAGGCGGGGTAGGAGGGAGCCTGGGCGCGATCGGCGCCGTCGTTGCCGGCGGAGGCCACCACCAACACGCCGGCGGCGCGGGCGGCCCGGACGGCCTCGTCGAGCGCCTGGCTCGGCTCGGGGCCGTTCATGCTCAGGTTGATCACGTCGGCGCCCTTGGCCACCGCGTACTGGATGCCGGTGACCACGCTGTCGGTGTTGCCGGACCCGTCGTCGCCCAGGACCTTGACCGGCATGATCCGCGCCTC
>JBBQRG010000023.1:0-38087 GCA_038215095.1 Solirubrobacterales bacterium
GCTCAAATGGCTGATCTACGCGGGCGCGCTGATCGTGTTCTCCGTCCTGCTCGTGACTGTGATCGGAGCATTTGCGGGCAGCGGCGACGACGCCACGAACGTGTCAAACGGCCTTACGAGCATCGCGCTGGCCTCGTACCCCGCCGCGCTCGGCGTGGCGATCCTCAGGCACCGTCTCTACGACATCGACGTGGTGATCAACCGCACGCTCGTTTACGCCACGCTCACGGCGATGCTCGCGGGGGTCTACGTCGGGTCGGTGCTGCTGCTCCAGCTCGCGCTCGACTCGGTCACGTCCGGCTCGAGCCTGGCGGTGGCGGTGTCGACCTTGGCCGTGGCGGCGTTGTTCCGGCCGGCGCGGGCGCGGATCCAGGGCGCGGTGGACCGTCGCTTCTACCGCCGCAAGTACGACGCGGCGCGCACGCTGGAGAGCTTCAGCGCGCGCCTGCGCGAGCAGGTCGACCTCGACGCCCTGGGCGGCGAGCTGCGCTCTGTCGTCGAGGACACCATGCAACCTGCGCACGTGTCGCTCTGGCTTCGTCGGGAGCGGCGATGAGCGTTCGCCGCGTGGCAGCGCTGAGCTGGGTGCTCTGCGTCGCGATGGCCATCTCGGGAACGGTGTTCCTGCTGCTGGGCCCAGGGCGCCCCATCAGCGGCGACCTGTTCGGCGGTGCCGGCGGTCTCTCGTTCCTGATCCTCGCGCTGGCCTTCGCGACCGTCGGAGCGATGGTGGCCGCACGGGTTCCCGGAAACCGAATCGGGTGGGTCTTCTGCGCGACGGGGCTCGTCACGGCGGCGGGCATCCTGGCCTACGAGTACGCGAACTACGGCCTGTACGCCCCTTCGGGCCGGCTTCCGGGCACGGCGGCGGCGGCCGTGTTCTTCAATGCGGAGTCGCAGATCGTGGCTCCCCTGCTTGGTCTCTCGCTGCTCGTGTTCCCCGACGGCAGCCTTCCTTCCCCTCGCTGGAAGCCGGTCGCGTTCGCTCTGGTGCTCGCCGTCGCGCTGATGGCGATCGGCGGCTCCCTTCACCCCGGGCTGCTCGATGTGCCATTCGCGACCCTGTCGAATCCGGTCGGGATCCCCGGGGCTCGCACGGCGACGAATGCCGCGGGGATGGTGGCCTGGCTTCTCGTGGTGGCCGGTGTCGGGCTTGCGGCCACGTCGACGCTTGTTCGCCTGCGGCGATCGCACGGTGTCGAGCGCCAGCAGCTCAAGCTCGTGCTCGCCGTGGGGACCGTCGTCGCCCTGGTCACGACGTTCGACATGGCCAGCTGGATCGTCTCCCCGGAGGGCAGTGAACGGCTTCGCATAGCGCTGATCGGCGTGAGCTTCGCCGCGTTCCCCGTGGCGGCCGGCGTCGCCATCCTGCGCTACCACCTCTACGACATCGATGTGGTGATCAACCGCACGCTCGTCTACGGCTCGCTGACCGCGACGCTGGCGGGCGCGTATCTCGGCAGCGTGCTGTTGCTGCAGCTGGCGCTCGACTCGGTCACGTCGGGCTCGAGTCTGGCGGTCGCGGTTTCCACGCTCGCGGTGGCGGCGCTGTTCCGCCCGGCGCGGGCACGGATCCAAGGAGTGGTGGACCGCCGCTTCTATCGCCGCAGGTACGACGCGGCGCGCACGCTGGAGAGCTTCAGCGCGCGGCTGCGCGAGCAGGTCGACCTCGACGCGCTGGGCGGCGAGCTGCGCTCCGTCGTCCAGGACACCATGCAGCCCGCGCACGTCTCGCTGTGGCTGCGGACGCCGGGGGCGAGGCACTGATGGCAACCCCCCGCGCGGTCGCCATCGCTCTGTCTCTGACGTGCGCCGTGCTGTTCGCCGCCACGGTGGTCTTCTGGGCGCTCGGTGCCGGCACCGAGGCGCCCTCCGGCTGGGGCACGCCCGGGATCCAGGTGATTCTCGAGCTGCCGCCGCTCGCCTTCGCGGCCGTCGGGACCGTCGTCGCGCTTCGCCAGCCCACCAACCGCATCGGCTGGGTCTGCCTCGGGATCGGCGTCCTGCTCGCGCTCGACGCGGGCTCCTACGGCTCATACGGGCGCGACACCGGGTCGGCACCGCTCCCTGGTGCCGACTTCGCAACCTGGCTCGGCGACTGGATCTGGCTCCCCGCGATCGGCAGCGTGGGGACGTTCCTGCTCCTGCTGTTCCCCGACGGGCGACTGCTGTCCCCGCGCTGGCGTGTGGTGGCGTGGGCTTCGGCGGGCGTCATCGTCCTCGCGGTTCTCTCGGAGGCGTTCCAGCCGGGGATGCTCCCCAGCGCCCCGGGGGTCGCCAACCCGTATCCGGTCGAGGCCGCGAAGTACATACCGGGGCGGCTTCCGGGAGGGGCGAACGTGCTGCTCGCCCCCTGCTTCGCAGCCGCCGCAGCCTCCCTTGTGCTGCGGTTCAGGCGTGCCCGCGGGCGGGAGCGCCTCCAGGTCAAGTGGTTCGCCTCCGCCGCCGCCCTCATGGCCCTGCTCTTCGCGCTCGCGGGAATCGCCAACCTGGTGGCCGGGCTCCTCGACGCCGGGCGCCCGCTGGGGTTGGGCGTGCTCGAAGACGCCGTCTCGGCTTCGGTGGTGGGACTGCCGCTCGCGATCGGGATCGCGGTGCTGCGCCACGACCTCTACGACATCGACGTGGTGATCAACCGCACGCTCGTCTACGGCTTCCTGACGGCGACGCTAGCGGCGGTCTACCTGGGCTCGGTGCTGTTGCTGCAGCTGGCGCTCAACCCGGTCACGTCGGGGTCGAGCCTGGCGGTGGCGGTGTCCACGCTCGCCGTGGCGGCGCTGTTCCGGCCGGCGCGCGCCCGCATCCAGGGCGTGGTGGACCGCCGTTTCTACCGCCACAAGTACGACGCCGCGCGCACACTCGAGAGCTTCACCTCGCGGCTGCGCGAGCAGGTCGATCTCGAGGAGCTCGGCGGCGAGCTGCGCTCTGTGGTCTGCGACACGATGCAGCCCGCGCACGTCTCGCTCTGGTTGAGGACTGACCGGTGAACGCGCTCATCGAGCCCGAGTGGGCGATGGTCTCGGTCCTGTTCGCGGACATTCGCGGCTTCACGACATTCGCCGATCGGGTGACCGCACGCGAGGCCGTCGCGTATCTGAACGAATTCTTCGAGCTCGTGGTGCCGCTCCTGGGCCGCCATGACGGAAGGCCTAACAAGCTGCTCGGTGACGGCTTGCTGGGCGTATTCGACACTCCGGACCACGCGGACAGGGCGCTCGCATGCGCCGGCGACATGCTGTCAGCGGTCGACTCGCACTTCGGCGATCGTTGCCGGATCGGCATCGGGATCAACTCCGGCCTGGTGCTGATGGGGACGATCGGCGCCGTCGACCTTCACGAGTTCGGCGTGATCGGCGACCCGGTCAACGTCGCGGCGCGGGTGCAAGACGCGACCCGGGACCTCGGCGAGCCCCTGCTCGTGACCGAGGCCACCCGCTGTCTGCTCGAGAACGGCGACGCCGGCTTGGAAACGCGCGGAACGCTCGCGCTGAAGGGCAAGCGCGAGCTGGTGGCCGTATACGCGCCCGAGCGGGTGATGTCGTGAGTCCTGCTCGCGCCAGCCGGCTCGCGTGGTCCCTCTGCGGTATCAGCGTGGCGCTCCTCACCGTCGCGCTCGTTTTCGAGCTCATCAACCGCAATGTGCCAGACCAGAACGAGCTTCAGCCGCTTCTCGACGCCGCCCTCACGGTCGCACTGCTCACCTTCCCGGTCGTCGGCGCCATGGTCGCGTCGCGCCAGCCGTGGAACTCGATCGGCTGGCTGTTTTGCCTGGTCGGCGTGCCCTTCGGCGTGTCGGTTGCGGCCAATGGCTGGGCCGCCCACACCCTGTTCGAGAATCCAGGCTCGTTGCCGGCCGGCGAGGTCGCCGCTTGGCTCGGAGCTTGGGTTTTCGCGGTCCCGCTGTTCGCGGTGCCGGCGTTCCTGTTCCTCCTGTTTCCGGACGGTAGGCCGCCCACGAGCCGATGGCGCCCGGTCGGCTGGCTCACCGTCGTCGGCCTCGTGGGCATCACGTTCGGCAGCGCCTTCGCACCCGGACGCCTGGAGGAGCCGCCGTTCAAGCGCATTGACAATCCAGCCGGGATCGAAGGAGCGGAGCCGCTGACCGACGCGGTCGGGGCCGCCGGCTTCGTCGCCCTCTTCTTCGCGGTCCTGCTTGGAGCGGCTGCCCTGGTGGTCCGCTTTCGGCGCGCCCGCGGCGACGAGCGCCAGCAGCTCAAGTGGTTCGCGAGCGCGGGGGTGCTGTTCGCGCTGGCCGTGGTGGTCGCCGCCTCCCCATGGATGGGGTCGAGCGACACGGTCGGGCAAGCGCTGATCCTGCTCGCGTTCGCCTGCATTCCCGTGACGGCCGGCGTAGCGATCCTGAAGCACCGGCTCTACGACATCGACGTGGTGATCAACCGCACGCTCGTCTACGGCGGGCTGACGGCCGTGCTGGCGGCGGTGTACCTCGGCAGCGTCTTGCTGCTGCAACTGGCGCTCGACCCGGTCACGTCGGGGTCGAGCCTCGCGGTTGCGGTGTCGACGCTCGCGGTGGCGGCCTTGTTCCGCCCGGCCCGCGCGCGCATCCAGGGCGCGGTGGATCGCCGCTTCTACCGGCGCAAGTACGACGCCGCGCGCACGCTGGAGGGCTTCAGCGTGCGGCTGCGCGAGCAGGTCGACCTGGATGCGCTGGGTGGCGAGTTGCGCGCCGTGGTCCACGACACCATGCAGCCGGCGCACGTGTCGCTGTGGCTGCGGACCCCGGAGGGGGGCCGGTGAGGCGACGCGCCCCGCTCGCGCTGTTCGTCCTCTACGTGGCGCTGATCCCGCTCAGCCTGCTCGTGCGCGGCAACGAGGCGGACCAGGGCGAGCCGATCTTCATGCTCGCTGCGCTGGGCTTCCCCGCGGTCGGCGCGCTGATCGCCACCAAGCGCTCGGAGAACCCGATCGGCTGGCTGCTGCTGGCGCTGGCGCTGGTGTTCGGCACCGACCTGTTCGCGGACGCGTACGTCGAGTCGAACGGGCAGACGGGGCTGGCGCTGGCCGCCTGGTACGCCGACTGGTCGTTCTACATCTGGCTGGTCATGGGCGTCGTGCTGCTGCCGCTGCTCTTCCCCGACGGGCGGCTGCTCACGCCGCGCTGGCGTTGGGCGGTCAGGCTGGCAATCGCGGCGCTGGTGCTCTCGCTCGTGGCGACCGCCTTCAAGCCGGGCGCGCTGGACTCCAACGCGACGCCGCAGATCCAGAACCCGCTCGGCATCCCCGCGCTGGAGGGCGCCCTGAAGGTGGTCAACGCCATGGGCGAGATCCTCTTCGTGATCGCGATCCTCTCGGCGGTCGTGTGCGTCGTGCGGCGCCTACGGCGCTCGACCGGCGAGGCGCGGCTGCAGCTCAAGTGGTTCGCTTGGGTCGGCTCGGTGATGATCGTGGGCTTCCTGCTGGCCGCCATCACCGCCGCCACCGGCGACGACTCGCCCGTCGCATTCATCGGAAACATCGGCTGGCCTGTCGGGCTGTTCGGCCTGATCGTCGGCATACCGGCCGCCACCGGCATCTCCGTGCTGCGCTACCGGCTCTACGAGATCGACGTGGTGATCAACCGCACGCTGGTCTACGGCTTGCTCACCGCGACGCTGGCGGGCGCGTACCTCGGCAGCGTGTTGTTGCTGCAGCTGGCGCTCGACTCGGTGACGTCGGGGTCGAGCCTGGCGGTGGCGGTTTCCACGCTCGGCGTGGCGGCGCTGTTCCGCCCGGCGCGCTCGCGCATCCAGGGCGTGGTCGACCGCCGCTTCTACCGCCGCAAGTACGACGCCGCGCGCACGCTGGAGGGCTTCAGCTCGCGGTTGCGCGAGCAGGTCGATATCGAGGCGCTGGGCGGCGAGCTGCGCTCGGTGGTGGCGGAGACGATGCAGCCGGCGCACGTGTCGCTGTGGCTGAAGGAGCCCGGGCGATGAGGGCGTCCCGGCTGCTCATCTCGCTGGTGGCGCTCTACCTCGCCCTGATCGTTCCCGGCCTCGTACTCCTCGCCGGAACGCCCACGCGCCTGCACCCGCAGCAGAACCTGTTGGTCCAGATCGCGTTCTCCGTATCGCTGCTGGTGTTCACGGTCGTCGGCGCGCTGGTCGCGTCGAGCCAGCCCCGCAACCCGATCGGCTGGCTGCTGGCGGCGATGGGGATCGTGAACGCCCTCTGGACGCTGCTGTTCGGCTACACGGCGCACGCCGTGGCCCACGGTGGGGCGCCAACCACGGCGGCGTGGCTCGCCGCCCTTCACCGAGTTCAGCGCGGCGATCCTGCTGCTCCAGCTGTTCCCGACCGGCCGTCCGGCCGCGCCCAGGTGGCGCGTGCTCATCTGGATCACCGTGGTCTGGTCCGTGGCGTCGGAGGCGGTGATAGGACTGGCGGCGGGACGCTTCGAGGACTTCCCGACGCTCGAAAACCCGTTTGGGATCGAGGCATTGCGCGGGGTCAGCCTGCAGTTCCTGGGTGCGATCCTGATCGCAGCTGCGCTCGTCTCGCTCGGCGTTCGGATGCGACGGGCGCGGGGCCGGGAGCGCCTCCAGCTCAAGTGGTTCGTCTTCGTGACGTCGCTGATCGTGCTCTTCCTGGCCGTGGGCACGATCGGGGGATCGGCCGTTCAGAACAGCAGCCAGTTGGCCAGCGGCATCGTCTTCGCGACGCTGCTGAGCGGCCTGCCGGTTGCGATGGGGATCGCGATCCTGCGCCACAACCTCTACGACATCGACGTCGTGATCAACCGCACGCTGGTCTACGGCCTACTGACCGCGACGCTGGCGGCGGTGTACGTGGGCAGCGTGCTGCTGCTGCAGCTGGCGCTCGACTCGGTGACCTCCAACTCGAGCCTGGCCGTGGCGGTCTCGACACTCGGGGTGGCCGCGCTGTTCCGCCCGGCGCGCTCGCGCATCCAGGCGGTGGTCGACCGCCGCTTCTATCGCCGCAAGTACGACGCGGCGCGCACGCTGGAGGGCTTCACCGCGCACCTGCGCGAGGAGGTCGACCTGGAGGCGGTCGGAGCCGAGCTCCGCAATGTCGTACATGAGGCCATGCAACCGAGGCACGTGTCGCTGTGGTTGCGCTCCCCGTAACGATTCGCAGACGATGGAGGCGTAGAAAGGACATGCGATGCCAAGAGGACTGAAATCAGTTACCAGCAGGATCCGCCGCCGCGAGCGGGAGGCGGACCCGGTCGAGGCCGCGCCGCAGGCCGCGCCGGCCGGCGAGCCGGCCCCGGTGGAGATCGCGCCGAACGATCCGATCATCGCCTACTTCCAGGCCGCCGAGGGCGCCGTGGACGTGGAGAGCCTGGAGCTCGAGTCGCCGGCGCTGGACGCGCTGCGCGCGGCCGGCGTCAAGCTCGTGGTCCCGCTCGTCAGCCAGGGCGAGCTGATCGGCGTGCTGAACCTGGGCCCCCGCCTGAGCGAGCAGGACTACTCCGGCGATGACCGCAAGCTGCTCGACAACCTCGCCGCGCAGGCGGCCCCGGCCGTGAGGGTCGGCCAGCTGGTGCGCCAGCAGGAGGCGGAGGTGCGTGCGCGAGCGCGGATCGACCAGGAGCTGAAGGTCGCCACGCTGATCCAGCAGAACTTCCTCCCCAAGCAACTGCCGGACCTGTCGGGCTGGCAGGTCGCGGCCTACTACCGCCCCGCCCGCGAGGTGGGCGGCGACTTCTACGACTTCATCGAGCTCGACGAGGACAAGCTCGGCATCGTGATCGGCGACGTGACCGACAAGGGCGTGCCCGCCGCGATGGTGATGGCCGCCACCCGCAGCGTGCTGCGCGCATCGGCCCAGCGGCTGATGGCGCCGGGCGAGGTGCTCGAGCGCGTGAACGAGCTGCTCGTGCCGGACATGCCCGAGAAGATGTTCGTGACCTGCTTCTACGCCGTGCTCGAGCGCAAGAGCGGCAAGCTGTCCTTCGCGAACGCCGGCCACGACGTGCCCTACCTGGGAACGCCGGACGGCGAGGTCACCGAGCTGCGCGCACGGGGCATGCCGCTCGGCCTGATGTCCGGCATGGGTTACGAGGAGAACGAGGCCACCCTCGCGCCAGGCGACACGGCTCTGCTCTACAGCGACGGTCTGGCCGAGGCGCACGACCACGATCGCGAGATGTTCGGCTTCCCGCGCGTGAAGGGCCTGACCGGCGGCCGCAAGGCCGGCCAGGAGCTGATCGACGTGCTGCTGTCGGAGCTCGAGGGCTTCACCGGCAGTGACTGGGAGCAGGAGGACGACATCACGCTCGTGACCGTCAGCCGCTCGCTGGGGGCGGGGATGGCGGCGTCGAGCAACGGCGTCGGCGACACCCTGGCCGACTTCGAGATCCCCAGCGAGGAGGGCAACGAGCGCGCCGCGATGGAGCGGGTGGCCGAGGCGATCGGCGACCTGGGCCTGAGCGAGTCGCGGCTCGACCGCCTGAAGACCGCCGTGGCCGAGGCCACCATGAACGCGATGGAGCACGGCAACCGCTATCAGGCGGACGTCCCGGTTGCGATCCAGGTGCTCGCGGACGACGACCTCGTGCGCGTGCGGATCACCGACCGCGGCGGCGGCGAGCAGATCCCCGATGCGGAGACTCCGAACCTCGAGGCCAAGCTGGCCGGCGAGCAGAAGCCGCGCGGCTGGGGCCTGTTCCTGATCGAGCGCATGGTCGACGAGATGCAGGTCGTCAGCGACGAGGTTCACCACACGGTGGAGCTGGGTCTCCACCTGAGAGGAGACGACGATGGCGACAACTGAAGCCACCGCCAACGTCCACGAACGGGACGGCACGGCGGTCATAGAGCTGACCGGCGAGGTGGACCGGTACGCGGAGCAGGCGGTCGAGAGCGCGTACGCCGAGGTGGCGTCCCGTGGCGACGGCCCCGTCCTGCTCGATTTCCAAAAGGTCGACTACATCAACAGCACCGGGATCGCCCTGATCGTGGGAGTCCTGGCCAAGGCGCGCGCGGATGGGCGCTCGGTCAAGGCCTGCGGCCTGACCGACCACTACCGCGAGATCTTCGAGATCACGCGGCTGTCGGACTTCATGACGATCTTCCCCGACGAGGCGAGCGCCCTCGCGGACTCCAACCACTCACAAGAAGGAGGCACCAATGGCTGAGGCAACCGCCACCATGGACGTCCGCAAGCCGGACGACTCGGTGGGCATCGTGGACATCAAGGGCGACATCACCGCCAACTCCGAGGAAGTCCTGATGGACGCGTACGCCACGGCCGGAGACGGGACCCGCGCGGTCATCCTCAACTTCACCGGGCTCGAGTACATGAACAGTGGTGGCATCGGGCTGCTGGTGACCCTGCTCGTCCGGGCCAACCGCGCCCGGCAGAAGCTGCTGGCCTTCGGCCTCACCCAGCACTACAAGGAGATCTTCGAGCTCACGCGCCTCGACGAGGCCGTGGGCATCCACGACAACGAAGAGGACGCCCTCGCGGCGGTCTGAAAGGGGCATGAGCATGAGCACACCTGAAGAGCCGGAAGTCGTGGATCCCCCGCAGGAGACGGTCGAGGCGGCGCGCGACGCCACCTTCTGGGCCAAGTCGGTCTCGCGCCTGAAGGTCTCGGACGTGCCCGAGGACGCGGTGAACATCAACGTCGAGGGCAAGCGGCTCGCGAGCCCGATCCAGGGCTTCGGCAAGATGTGGCAGAAGACCTACCAGGTGCGCCTCGACGGATCGAAGGTCTCGCCTACGCAGGTGATCGCCACATGGAAAGAGCGCTTCCCAGAGTTCTGGCCCGACAAGAACCGCTTCTACGCGCCCCTGACCGGCATCTCGCCGGGCGAGGTCGCGCTGATCAACATGACCATGCCCGGGCGCCTGAAGCTCTCGACCGGCGTGATGGTGCTCTACGCGGACGAGGAGTCCTTCACGCTCATGACGCCGCAGGGCCACATGCTCTCCGGCTGGATCACCTTCAGCGCCGCGGCGCAGGAGGATGCCACTGTGGCTCAGGCCCAGGTACTGATCCGGGCCAGCGACCCGCTCTACGAGATGGGGCTGACCATGGGCGGCCACAAGCAGGAGGACAAGTTCTGGCAGCACACGCTGACCTCGCTGGCCGCGCACTTCGGCGAGGACGCCGAGGTGGACACGCAGGTCGTGTGCGTGGACAAGAAGCGCCAGTGGAAGCACGCCGGCAACGTCTGGCACAGCGCCGCGATCCGCTCGAGCATCTACATGATGGGCGCGCCGATACGGGGCATCAAGAAGCTGTTCAAGCGCGGCTAGGCCCGACCAGTGCCTGACGCGATCGTCGTCGGCGCGGGCCCGAACGGCCTGGCGGCGGCGATCGCGATCGCCCGCGAGGGGCACTCGGTGCTCGTGCTCGAGGCGGAGCCGACGCCCGGCGGCGGCGCGCGCTCGGCCGAGCTGACGCTGCCGGGCTTCGTGCACGACGTGTGCTCGGCCATCCACCCGCTGACGGTGGCCTCGCCGTTCATGCGCGACCTGCCACTGGCCGAGCACGGGCTCGAGCTGATCCACCCGCAGGCGCCGCTCGCACACCCGCTGCCCGACGGGCGCGCGGCTGTGCTCGAGCGCTCGACGGTGGACACCGGGGCCTCGCTGGGCGGCGACGCCGCCGCCTGGACCCGGCTGATGGGGCCGCTGGCGCGCGACGCCGACGGCCTGCTGGCCGACATGCTCGGCCCGCTGCGCCTGCCGCGCCACCCGGTCGTGACCACCCGCTTCGGCCTGCGGGCGATCCGCTCGGCCAAGGGCCTGGCCGAGGGCCTCTTCGACGAGGAGCCGGCCCGGGCGCTGTTCGGCGGTCTGGCCGCGCACTCGATGCTGCCGCTCGGCAAGAGCCCCAGCGCTGCCTTCGGGCTGATGCTGGGCGCGACAGCGCACGCCGTGGGCTGGCCGATGGCGCGTGGGGGCACCCAGAAGATCGCCGACGCCATGGTGGCCCACCTGCGCTCGCTGGGCGGGGAGGTGGAGACCGGCCGGCGTGTGGGCTCGCTCGACGAGCTGCCCCAGGCCAGGGCCCTGCTGCTCGACGTGACCCCGCGCCAGCTGCTGGCGCTGGCGGGATCGCGGCTGCCGGGCTGGTACCGGCGGCTGCTCGAGCGCTATCGCTACGGGCCCGGCGTGTTCAAGCTCGATTGGGCGCTCGACGGGCCGATCCCCTGGCGCGCGGAGGGCTGCCACCGGGCCGGCACGGTGCACCTGGGCGGCACCCTGCCGGAGCTGGTGGCCTCCGAGGACGCCGTGGCCCGCGGGCGGAACCCCGAGAGCCCCTACGTGCTGCTGGCCCAGCAGACCCCCTTCGACCCCTCGCGCGCGCCCGCCGGGAAACACACGGCATGGGCGTACTGCCACGTGCCCAGCGGGTCGCCGTTCGACATGACCGAGCGCATCGAGGCCCAGGTGGAGCGCTTCGCGCCGGGCTTCCGGGACCTCGTGATCGGGCGCAGCGCCATGGGCCCCGCGGACGTCGAGCGCCACAACGCGAACTACATCGGGGGCGACATCAATGGCGGCGTCCAGGACCTCTTCCAGCTCTTCACGCGGCCCATTCCGCGCCTGACGCCATACATCGTCCCGGCCGAGGGCCTGTACATCTGCTCGTCCTCGACGCCCCCCGGCGGGGGCGTACACGGCATGTGCGGCTACCACGCCGCCCGGGCCGCGCTGCGGCGAAGCCTCTGACCCTGGCGCGCCAAATTCCCGACTCCGGGGTAGGATTACCCCTCTGGGTGAGCACGAGCCCGGCGCGAGCCGGGCCGAAGGGAAAGGCCGGTACAGACGTGTCCCGCTCGTCCGGCCTCTTTCCCCGACCCCATGGAGGGCGACGTGCCTCTAGAGCTGGAACACGGTGATCTTGAAGTCCGCTTCCCCGAGCCCGAGGCCGGGCTCGAGCAGGACGAGGAGTGGTGCGAGGTCAACGAGGACGGCGAGGTACGCCGGGTCCGCTTCCACGACTACGCCGAGATCTACTCGATCCCGGGTCTCTACGAGCGAATCTTCTACGACGCGCTGAAGTGCTCCTCGCCGCAGGCCGTGATCGGCCTGCTGGCCGAGCAGCTGCGGGCCGGCGAGATGCTGCGCGCCATCGACGTGGGCGCGGGCAACGGCATGGTGGGCGAGCAGCTCGACCAGATCGGCGCCGAGCTGATCGTGGGCGTGGACATCATCCCCGAGGCCGCCGAGGCCGCCGAGCGGGACCGCCCCGGCCTCTACGAGGCCTACCACGTGGTCGACCTGACCGACATCCCGGACGAGCTCCGGACGGAGCTCGAGGAGCGACGCTTCAACTGCCTGATCACCGTCGCCGCCCTCGGCTTCGGCGACATCCCGCCGGAGGCTTTCGCAGCCGCCTACAACCTCGTCGAGGACGGCGGCTGGGTGGCGTTCAACATCAAGTCACGCTTCCTCTCGGAGGAGGACAACGGAAAGACCGGCTTCGCGGAGCTGATCGGCCGTATGTTCGACGACGGCACCCTCGAGCTGTGCGAGGAGCGCGAATACCGCCACCGCCTGTCGACGAGCGGGGAGCCGCTGCACTACGTGGCGATGGTCGCGCGCAAGCGCGCGCCCATCGCTTTGTAACCAGTAACGCGTCCCTTAGCGCGCGTTCGGGCAGGCGTGCTGCCCGCGGCCACACGTGCCTACTACGCAACAGGTGGCGCTTCGGCACTGCCCGCTGCCCACTGCCCACTAGACGTTGCTTAGTTCTGTGGGGCGCCGCCGGGGCGCAGGCGATCGGCGATCTCTGAGGGGCGGTCGGAGATCTGCGAGAAGCGCACGACCGTGACCGTGTCGTCCAGCTCGACCTTGCGGCCGTAGATCTGCTCCAGGAAGTGGACCATCTCGTCGATGCGGCGGAACTCGGGGTTGTCGTGCTCGATGTCGCGCGGGGAGAGCTCGTCCACGCGCTTGACCTCGACGGTGTCGATCACCGCCTCGAAGATGCGCTCGCGGGGCGAATGCTGGAAGCCCACGGTGATCAGCACGACCTCGCCCTTGCGGTACTTCTTGCTCTTGTCGCCCAGCCGGATGGTCGCCGTCTTGCGCCCGCGCCTGAGCTGATCGACGAATACCGGCGAGTAGAAGTTGAGGACGAACACCGCGCGGCAGCCTAGCGGCCGGAAGCCAGGGTGGACAGGGCGGTTGCCGCCATCTTCCGCTCGCCGTCGTAGGCCAGCCGCTTCGGCGCCTCCTCCAGCGGGATCCATTGGGCGGCCTCGACCTCGTCGTCGTGGTCCTCGACGCTGCCGGACAGGTAGCGGAACAGGAAGAAGCTGACGATCTTCATCACCCGCTCGCCATCCCGCGAGTACCAGTAGCGCACGTCGCCCAGCTTCTCGACGGGCTCGGCCTCCACGCCCGCCTCCTCGCGGACCTCCCGGCGCGCGGCCTCGGCCGAGGACTCGCCGTCGTCGGGGTGGCCCTTCGGCAGGGCCAGCACGCCCTCGCGCACCCGAACGACCGCCACGAAGGGGCGGCCGCGGAAGCGGCGCACCACCACGCCGCCCGCCGAGAACTCGCGGATCACTCCTCCACCAGCGGCACGAACCGGACAGGCACCACGGCCTCCTCCTCGCCGCCGCTGAAGCGCATCAGGAGCTCGCGGCCGGAGCGCCCGACCGGGCAGACGAGCGTCCCGCCCGGCGCCAGTTGCTCGAACAGCGGGACGGGCGGCTCGGCGGTGGCGGTGGCCGTGACCGAGATGCCGTCGAACGGGGCCTGGTCGGGCGCGCCCAGCGCGCCATCGCCCTCCCGCACCTCGACGTTGTCGTAGTGGAGCTCTCGCAGCAGCTCGCGGGCGCGGCCGGCCAGCTCCCCGTGGCGCTCCACGCTCACCACCCGTTCGCAGAGGCGCGAGAGCACCGCCGCCGCGTAGCCCGACCCGGTGCCCACCTCCAGCACGCGCTCGCCGCCCTTCAGCTTCAGCAGCGCGGCCATGCACGCCACGATCCAGGGCTGGGAGATGGTCTGCCCCTCGCCGATCCGGAGCGCCCCGTCCCGGTAGGCGCGGCGCCGGTCCCCCTCTTCGACGAAGCGCTCGCGAGGTACCGAGCCCATCGCCTCGAGCACGCGCTGGTCGTCGATCCCGCGGCGCTTGAGCTGGCGCTCGACCATGCGCGCGCGCCTGGCCGCGTACGGGTCAGTGGATGTAGTTTCGGAGCCGTTCCGGGTCATGCACGGTCACCTTCCCGCGACCCAGGGTGACGACCCCCGCGCGCTCCAAGGTGGCGAGGAACCGGCTTGCGCTCTCCCGCGAGGTCCCCGACAGGCCGGCGATCTCCGCCTGCGTCGCCTCGATCAGCACGTCGCCGTCGACCTCGCCGCGCTCGGCCTTGCGCGCCGCGGTCTGGGACAGCAGCGCGCTGGCCACGCGGCCGGACACGGTCTGGAAGGACTGCTGGAGCAGCCGCTCGGTGGTGCGGCTCACGCGCTCCGCCAGGGCCTTCAGCAGCTTGCTCGCGATGTCGGGGTTCTGCCTGATCAGCCGCTGCACGTCGGGGGCCAGCAGCGCCACCGCCTCGGTGGGCTCGATCGCCTCGGCCGTGGCCGAGCGCGTCTCGCCGCGGAACATCGCCAGCTCGCCGAACATGTTGCCGCTGCGCAGCTCGGCGATCGCCACGACGCGGCCATCCTGGTGCTCGCGCGTCAATAGGACCGCGCCCGACATCAGCAGGTAGGTGGTGTCGCCCTCGTCGCCCTCCCTGAAGATCACCTCGCCGCGCTCCCAGCGCCGCGGCACCGAAACGTGCACGACCTCGTCCAGCTCGCGCCGCTCGAGGCCCGAGAAGACCTCGGTACGCGACAGGAGTGAGGCTGTCTCCTCACCGGTCGGCATACTGGGAATACTCTCAGCACTGCATGGCTGTGGTCGACTCGAGCGTTACGGAAGGCAACATCGAGGATGCGGCTCGCCTGATCTCGGGCCGCGTGCGGGAGACCCCGCTGCTGCCGGCCGGCGAGCTTTCGCGGCGGGTGGGCACGCGGGTGCTGCTCAAGGCCGAGAACCTGCAGCTCACCGGCTCCTTCAAGCCGCGCGGGGCCTTCAACGCGATCGCCCGCCTACCCGAGGAGGCCCTGCGGCGCGGCGTTGTGGCCGCCAGCGCCGGCAACCACGCGCAGGCCGTGGCGTTCGCCGCGCGCGAGATGGGCTCGAAGGCGACCCTCGTGATGCCGGCGGGCGCGCCGCTCGCGAAGGTCGCGGCGGTGCGCCAGTACGGCGGCGAGGTACGCCTGGTGGAGGGCGGCTACGACGAGGCCGGCAAGGCGGCACAGGCGGTAGCCCAGGAGGAGGGCAAGACCATCGTGCACGCCTTCGACCAGGCGGAGGTCGTGGCCGGCCAGGGCACCGTGGGCCTCGAGCTTCGCCGTGACGCGCCCGAGCTCAAGCTGGTGGTGGTGCCGCTCGGCGGCGGCGGCCTGGCGGCCGGCATCGCGATCGCGCTGGCGGAACGCATGCCCTCAGCGCGCGTGGTCGGCGTCCAGTCGGAGGCCTGCGCGCCCTATCCCGCCTCGCTCGAGGCCCACGAGCCCGTCGGGGCGAGGTCGGCCAGCAGCACTATCTGCGACGGCATCGCCGTGAAGCGCCCCGGCGACTTCACCCTGCCGCTGATCCAGCGCTACGTGCAGGAGGTGGTCACGGTCTCGGACGACGAGGTCGCCGAGGCGATGGTGCTGCTGCTGGAGCGCTCGAAGCTCGTGGTGGAGGGCGCCGGCGCCGTGAGCGTGGCGGCCCTGATGCACGGCAAGCTCAAGCCCCCGCCCGGCGGCGAGGTGTGTGCCGTGCTGTCGGGCGGCAACGTGGACGCCTCGCTGCTGTCGGAGTGCATCCGGATGGGCGAGACCGCCGCCGGCCGCCGGATGGTCGTCTCGACCGTGGTGCCCGACCGCCCGGGCGCGCTGTCTCGCCTGCTTGCGGCCGTGGCCGCCCATGGCGGGAACGTGGTGGACGTGGAGCACCTGCGCGACGGCATCGACCTGCACGTGCGCGAGACGGCGATCAAGCTCGTCCTGCAGACCGGCGGCAACGAGAACGGCAGGGAGATCCTCGACGCCGTAAGGGCTGAGGGCTTCTCGGTGCGCGTTGAGCGAGAAGCCTAGGACCCGACGCCCGCCTGGCTAGGGGGCGCCGGGCAGCGCGGTGGACGCGGCCTGCCTGGGAGCCGCCTGCGGAAGCGCGATCGTTATCTAGTTCTCGACCGTCGCCATGCCGCCCTCGGCATAGCGCTCGCCCGCGGTTGCGCCCACCGGCACCGCTTCGTCCAGAGCGCTCAGCTGCTCGTCCGACAGCTCCGCGTCCGCGGCCGCCACGTTCTCCTCCAGGTACTTGACGCGCTTGGTGCCGGGGATCGGCGCCACGTCGTCGCCCTGGTGCAGCAACCATGCGAGCGCCAGCTGGGCGGGGGTGCAGCCCACCTCTTCGGCGATCTCGCGCACGCGCTCGACACGCTTGAGGTTCTGTTCCCAGTTGTCGCCCTGGAAGCGGGGCGAGCTGCGCCGGAAGTCGTCCTCGCTCAGGTCGTCGGTCGAGGTGAACGCGCCGGCCAGAACGCCGCGGCCGAGCGGGCTGTAGGGCACGATGCCCACGCCCAGCTCGCGGGCGGCCGGGATGATCTCCTGCTCGATCTCGCGCGTGAACAGCGACCACTCGCTCTGCAAAGCCGTGATGGGGTGCACGTCGTTGGCCTCGCGCAACGTGTCCGCGTTGACCTCGCTCAGGCCGAGGTAGCGCACCTTTCCCTGGTCGACCAGTTCGGCCATCGTGCCCACGCTCTCGGCGATCGGCACGTCCGGGTCGCGGCGGTGCATGTAGTAGAGGTCGATCTGGTCGATGCCGAGCCGCTTCAGCGAGTTGTCGCAGGCCTCGCGGATCCACTCGGGGCTGTTGTCCACCCAGCGCTTGTCGCCGTCGCGGCGGTTGGCGAACTTGGTGGCGATCACGAGCCCGTCGCGGCGGTCGGATATGGCCTTGCCCACCAGCTCCTCGTTGTGGCCCTGGCCGTACATGTCGGCGGTGTCGAGAAACGTCACGCCCAGGTCGAGCGCGCGGTGAATCGTGTCGATCGATTCGCTCTCGTCGGTCTCGCCGTAGAACTCGGACATTCCCATGCAGCCGAGGCCCAGCTCGGAGACGGTCAGCTCTCTCAGATTTCGTTGATCCATGTAGTACCTATGCCCGTCTCGCGGCTGGCTATGCCCGTTGCTCAAGGCTGGCGCGAGGCAACCGATAGGGGAAGAGATGGCACGCCGTACCGCCCTTCCCCTGCTGGCGCTCCTGATCCTCTTTGTGAGCGCCGTCCCCGCCCACGCCCAGGAGGCCGTCGAGCCTCCCGCGCCGACCGGGCGCGCCCAGTCGCTCTCGCCCAGAGGCCCCCTCTTCCAGCCTGGCGTCCACGCCTCCGCGCGCCGCAACACGCTCTGGGCCACCGTGAACGTGTGCGACACCTTCGAGTCGCCGGACGCAATGGGCCTGCGGGCCAGCATGCCCGGCAACGGCACCGACCAGCGCATGTACATGCGCTTCTCGGCCCAGTGGTACAGCGGCCTGCACCAGGCCTGGCTGCCGGTGCCGAACGGCCGCTCCCCGTGGGTGTTCGTCGGCTCGGCGCGCTACAGCGCCCGCCAGGGCGGCTGGAGCTTCGACTTCGTGACTCCCTCCTACGGACGCGCCTACATCCTGCGCGGCTCGGTGGAGTACCAGTGGCGCTCGGTGCGACGTGAGAAAAGTGTTAAGAAGGGCGTCAAGCGCGCCCGCTACCGTGTGGCTCGGGAGCGCTCGGCGCTCACTGCCACCGGTCTCAAGAACGTGCGAGGGGGAGACCCCAAGGGCACGTCGAAGGCGATGTGTGCGGTGGCGAACGTGGGCGACGGTCACTGACCCGACCCGATGCCGGCGCGCCCACTCGCCGCGATGACTCGAAAACTCACGCTGACCGCCCTGCTCCTGGCGCTGGCCGTGGCCGCGCCGGGCGAAGCCTCCGCCGCGACGCAGGGACCGCTCTGGGCGACCGTGAACGTGTGCACTCCCAGCAGCGTCGGAATGCGCGCCAGCCTGCCGGGTGACGGCACCGCCAAGCAGCAGTTCGTGCGCTTCAGCGCCCAGTGGTGGAGCCGGCTCAAGCACGAATGGCTGCCAATCGGCGGCGCCCCGGACTCCCCCTGGCTGCCCGCCGGCTCCGCGCTGTCGATTTCGAGCCAGGCGGGCTGGACCTTCTCGATCCAGCAGCCGCCGCCGGGCGCCGTGTTCCTGATCCGCGGGGTCGCCCAGCTCCAATGGCGCGACGGCGCCCGCGTGGTGCGCAGCTCCACCCAGGTCACGCGCGCGGGAGCGCCCGGGGTCTCGCGCGGCTCGTGCCAGCTGCCCTAGACGGGAGCCGGCTCGTCGAACAGGCGCGGGTCGTTGGTGATCACGCCGTCGACGCCGAGCCGCTCGAGCCAGGCGATCCGCTTGCGGTCGTCCACGGTCCAGACGTAGAGCTGGCCGCCGGCCTCGCGGACGGACTTGGCCAGGCGCCCGCTGACGAGTATCCAGTGCGCCATCAGCGCCTCGCAGTGCCCGGCCCGGATCGAGGCCGCGGCCTGCGCGGGCAGGCGCAGGGCCCACATGCGGGCCAGCGCGTACGCGGCGGGCGCCAACACGGTTTGGGTGTAGTCGCGCTTGACCTTCGGCACCGACCAGCCACGGCGCTGGCCGGGGGCGAGCTCCCCGAGGACGGCCAAGCTCTCCCTGTACTGGCTCGACACGATCGAGCGGGCGTCGAGGCCGCGCTCGCGCAGGCCGTCCGCGACCTCGCGCTCGAAGCCCGGCAGCTTCAGGTCGACGATCAGCTCCACGTCGCGGTAGGCCTCGCCGGCGAAGTGGTCCAGCCCCTCCTCCAGGGTCAGGCACTCGCGCGAGTCGGCGTCCTCCCAGTCGTGGGCCAGCACGAGGCGGTGGTCGCGGGTTCGCAGGATGTCGAACTCGATCACGTCGACGCCGTGCTCCAGCGCCGCCGCGAAGCTGGCCGGCGTGTTGCCGGGCGCCACGTGGTCGGCGCCCTTGTGGCCGACGCGGATCAGGCCTGACACCGGGGGCACCAGAAGGTCGTGCGGTTGTCGTCGCCCTGGCCGCGGGCGCGGATCGGGGCGTTGCAGCGCCGGCAGGGCAGGCCGGCTCGCTCGTGCACCCAGACGGCCCAGCGGCCGCCCGGGGCGGTGGTGATGCGTCCGCCCTTCACGGCCGACTCGCGCATCCGCGGCCGCGCCTCGCGCACGATCGCGAGGGCCTCGTCGTCGCTCAGGTCGCCGAGCTTGCGCCAGGGGTCGACCCCCGCCAGGAAGCACGCCTCGCACTTCCAGATGTTCCCGATCCCGGCCACGATTCGCTGGTCGAGCACGGCGTCGCCGATGCCGCGCGTGGGGTCGTCCTCGCGCAGGCGCCGCAGGTAGTCGTCCTCGCTGAAGTCGTCGGCGATCAGGTCCGGGCCCAGGCCGGCTATGCGCCGGCCGAAGCGCGTGCGCGAGTCGGTCATCAGCTCCAGGACCGGGCCGTCGAACTCCACGACCTCGTGCTCCGGCGTGCGGATCACGAGCCAGGCGCGCCGCGGTGAGCGGCGCCAGCGCTGTCCGCGCTCGTAGACGCCCCACTTGCCGGTCATGCGCAGGTGCGAGTGCAGGGTCAGGTCGCCCTCGAAGCGCACGAACAGGTGCTTGCCGTGGGCGTCCACGCGCCTGACGGCCTGGCCGCGCAGGCGCTCGGGCCAGCGGTCCGCGGCGTGGCGCGGGTCGGGGGTCGCGATCTCCAGGATGTCGCTGCCCACGAGTGCCTCGCGGATCCGGTTCGCGGCGTGGTGGATGGTGTCGCCCTCGGGCATTGGGCCTCAGAGTAGGGGTCAGGCGCTGAGGGTCAGGCGCCGCGGGCCCTGGCGGAAGCCCAACTCGATCAGCTGCTCGCCGATCGGGGAGCCCACCACCGGCTCGCCGTCGAAGCGCTCGATGCCCAGGCGCGGCACGCGGCCGCGGCGCACCTCGGCGGCCAGGGCGTCCAGCGCCGTGTGCAGCTGATCCTCGCTCGGCCCGCCCAGAGGCAGCAGCCCCTTGCCGCCGCGCTCCACGTAGAGCACGGGCTCGGCGTCGAGGGTCACGACGAAGGCGCCTGGCACGCGCGATGGATGGCGCTTCACGTCGTCGTCGCGCTTCGGCCACGAGAGGGAGGCGCCGTAGGGGTTGGCCGGGTCGGTCGCCGCCAGCACCAGCGGGCCGGCCGGCTCGTCGGACCGCAGCGAGCGCAGCCGCTCCACCGCCGCGGGCAGGGCGAACTGCGCGCCGCCCAGGCCCTCCACGAAGTAGCCGCGCCGGGCCGTGCCGAGCGTCTCCAGGTTGGCCAGCTCGCCGTAGAGCGCGGCGAAGCCGCCGGGCACGCCCTCGGCCAGGACGGTCTCGCGCGTGACGATGCCGTAGCGCTCCAGCAGCAGCTCGCCCAGCGCTCGCATGCGCGGGCCGTGCGCCGGGGCGCCCGCGAACAGCGGCGCCGTGAGCGACCAGCGGCCCTGCACCTGGGGCGCGCCGGGGCGGCGGCGCCGTGCGAAGCGGCGGCCCTGGGCCTGCTCGCGCTTGGCGAGCGTCAGCCGCGGCGCGCGCAGCGGCGCGAAAGCGTCGTTCGTTACCTCGCCGGCCCAGACCAGGTCCCAGAGCGCCTCCTGCAGCTCCAGCGGCTCGACCTCCTCGAGCTCGGCGATCAGGTCGCTCCAGAAGGCGGCCCCCGTGGCCAGTCGGGTGCGAAGCCGCTCGTGCAACGGCTCCGACGGCGGGTCGGCCTTCACCGGCGGCGCGCCCAGCCAGCGCGCGTCCTCGCGGAACATCAGCGCCACCCGGCCGGAGCTCCGCCCCACCGCGCCGGCACCCACCCAGACCAGCTCGCCGGAGGCGCAGAGCTGGTCGAGCCAGGCGGGCGAGTAGGCGCCCACGCGGCGCGGCAGCACGTCGCGCTCCCATACCTCGGGCGCGAGCGCCACACCCTGCAGCGGCACGAGCTGCTCGCGCAGGCGGTCCACCCCGGCGCCGCCCGGTGGGGCCGAGTCCACGCCCTGCCAGGCGGGCAGGAAGCGGGCGAGCGCTCGCTGCTCCGCGGGCTCGACCTCCTTGCGCAGGCTGGCCAGCGAGGCGCGGCGCAGGCGCCGCAGCACGTCCACGTCGCACCACTCGCGCTGCGACCCGCCGGGGCGGAGCTCGCCGCGGATCAGGGCGCCGGCGCGCTCCAGCTCGCGCAGCACCGGGCCGGGGTCGATCGCGTAGCGATCGCCCAGCTCGCGTGTCGTGAAGGGGCCGTGGGTGCGGGCGTAGCGGCGGGCCAGGCGGGACAACGGCTCGTCGACCGCCTCGAGGAACACGTCGGGCAGGCCGCCGGGCGGCACGGCGCCCAGCGCGTCCCGGTAGAGGCCGGCGTCCTCGGCCGCCACGTAGCGCTGCTCGCCGCCGATGCGCATGGCCACGGCGCGGCGCTCGCGCTCCAGGTCGTCGAGCACGCGCTTGGCCGACACCGCGTCGAAGCAGCGCTCCTGCGCCTCGTCCACGCTCAGATTGCCGACCGCGCGCAGCACGTCGTGGAGCTCGTCCCCGTTGGCCGCGCGCGTGCGCTCGCTGCGCCGCTGCAGGTCGGCCTCCACCTCGTCGAGCGCCACGGGATCGATCAGCTCGCGCAGCTCCTCCTGGCCAAGCAGCTCGCGCAGCAGGTCGCGGTCGAGCGAGAGGGCGGCGGCGCGGCGCTCCGCGTTCGGCGTGTCGCCCTCGTACATGTAGGTGGCCACGTAGTCGAAGAGCAGTGACGAAGCGAACGGCGACGAGCGCTGGGTCTCGACCTCGACCAGCGACAGCTCGCGCGTGTGCAGCCCGCGCAGCAGGCCCTCCAAGCCCGGCAGGTCGAAAACGTCCTTCAGGCACTCGCGGTAGGTCTCCAGCACGATCGGGAACTGGCCGTAGCGCTTGGCCACCTCCAGCAGCGACTGCGCCTTGAGCCGCTGCTGCCACAGCGGCGTGCGCTTACCCGGATAGGCGCGCGGGAGCAGCAGTGCGCGGGCGGCGTTTTCGCGGAAGCGCGCGCCGAACAGGGCCGAGCCCGACAGCTCGCGCACCACGAGCTCCTCGAGCTGGTCGGGCTCCACGAGCACCAGCTCGGCGCCGGGCGGCTCGTCGGCGTCGGGCAGGTGCACGATGATGCCGTCGTCCGACCAGATGGCGTCGGACTCGAGCCCGAACTCGTCGCGGATGCGGGCGGACAGGGCCAGCGCCCAGGCGGCGTGCACGCGGCCACCGAAGGGGGTGAGCACGCACAGGCGCCAGTCGCCGATCTCGTCGCGGAAGCGCTCGATCACCACCGTTCGGTCGCTCGGCAGGACGCGCGTGACCTCCTGCTGCTCGCGCAGGTAGCCCACCAGGTTGCGCGCCGCGCGCTCGTCGAGGTCGTACTCGGCGGCCAGCTCGACCGGATCGCGGTCGACCGCCGTGCGCGAGAACTCGCCGATCGCCCGGCCCAGCTCGAACGGGCGGCCGACCCCGTCGCCCTTCCAGAACGGCAGCGCTCCGGGCGCGCCGGGGGCGGGGGTGACGATCACGCGGTCGCGCGTGATCTCCTGGATGCGCCAGGTGGAGGCCCCGAGCATGAAGGTCTGGCCCGCACGGGCCTCATAGACCATCTCCTCGTCCAGCTCGCCTACGCGGCGGCCGTCGGGCAGGTGCACTCCGTAGAGCCCGCGATCGGGGATCGTGCCCGCGTTCGTCACGGCCAGCTGGCGCGCGCCCTTGCGCGCGCGGATCGTGTCCTTCACGCGGTCCCAGACGATGCGCGGGCGCAGCTCGGCGAACTCCTCTGAGGGGTAGCGGCCGTCGAGCATGTCGAGCACGCTGTCGAGCAGCTCGCGCGAGAGGTCGGAGAAGGGGTAGGCGCTGCGGACGAGGTCGTGCAGCTCGGGCACTCGCCATTCCTCGTCGTCGCCCGCCGCGGTCATGGCGACGATCTGCTGGGCCAGCACGTCGAGCGGGTTGCGCGGCACCACGGTCGGCTCGATGTCGCCGCTGCGCATGCGCTTCGCCACCACGGCGCACTCGAGCAGGTCGGCGCGGAACTTGGGGAAGATGCGGCCCTTGCTGACCTCGCCCACGCCGTGGCCGGCGCGGCCGATCCGCTGTAGCCCCGCTGTAACCGACTTGGGCGACTCCACCTGCAGCACGAGGTCCACGGCGCCCATGTCGATGCCCAGCTCGAGCGAAGAGGTCGCCACCAGGCAGGGCAGCTCTCCCGACTTCAAGAGGTCCTCCACCACCAGGCGCTCCTCGCGCGCCAGCGAGCCGTGGTGGGCGCGGGCGATCTGCGCGGGCTTGCCGTCTTCACCCGCGAGCTCGTTGAGCCGCAGCGCCAGCCGCTCGGCGCCGCGGCGGTTGTTCACGAACACGATCGTCGAGCGGTGCTCGCGGACCAGCTCGAGCAGCTCGGGATAGATGGCCGGCCAGATCGACCGGCGCGTGGCCTCCCCGCCGATCACCGCGTCGAGGTCGGCGCCCTGGTCGGGCTCCTTCATGTCCTCCACCGGCACCTGGATCTGCAGGTCGAGCGGCTTGCGCACGCCGGTGTCCACAATGCGGCAGTCGCGGCCGGCGCCCACGAGGAAGCGGCCGACCTCCTCGAGCGGCTTCTGCGTGGCCGACAGCCCGATGCGCTGCAGCGGACGGCCGGCCACGTGCTCCAGGCGCTCGAGCGTGAGGGCCAGGTGCGTGCCGCGCTTGGTGCGCGCCACGGCGTGGATCTCGTCCACGATCACGGCCTCGGCGTCCACCAGGAACTCCCTCGCGCGGGAGGTGAGCATCAGGTAGAGCGACTCCGGCGTGGTGATGAGCACGTCGGGCGGCTTGCGCAGCATCGCCTGGCGCTCCTTCTGCGGCGTGTCGCCGGTCCTGATAGCCACCTCGATGTCGCCGCCGATGCCGGCCAGCGGCGCGCGCAGGTTCTTCTCGACGTCGTAGGAGAGCGCCTTCAGCGGCGACACGTACACGAGCCTGGTGCGGCGCGGCTCGGCGGGCTCGGCCACCAGGCGGTCGAGCGCCCAGAGGAAGGCGGCGAGGGTCTTGCCCGAGCCGGTCGGCGCCGACACCAGCACGTTCTCGCCGCTCGCGATGGCCGGCCAAGCCTGGGCCTGAGCCTCGGTGGGAGCCTCGAACGAGCGCGTGAACCAGTCACGAACCCCTGGGGTGAACGACGCGAGCGGATCAGGATTCATGCGACTTCGAATCTACAGGGGGACGGGCGCGCTGACGCCTGTACAGGCGCCGCATCTTCTCGCGGCTGCCGCAGCCGTCCATCGTGCACCACTTGCGCCTGCCGCTCGTGTCGAAGAAGAGCCAGCCGCAGTGGCGCCCGGGGCAGCGGTGGACGCGCCGCAGGCGCTCCGGGTCGGCCAGAAGCGCCATCGCGTCGGCCGCCACGGCGAAGCGCACGCGGCGCGGCTCGCTCCTGCGCCACTCGAGTTGCCAGCGGCCACCATCCTCGCCGAGCCACCCCGCGTCCGCTGCCTCGGCGTGCGTTCGCGCGAGCAGGTCGAGGTCGGCCCGAGCGGGGCGCTCGCCGGCGTCCGCCGCCGCGAAAATTCCGTACAACGCGGCCCGCAGCTCGAGCGCCGCCGCCAGCTCGGGAGGCGGGATCGCCGGCGGCCGGGCGCCGAACAGCCCTACGCGCCGCCCCCAGCGCCCGAGCTCGCCCGGCTGCGTGAGCGCGTCGCTGGCCAGGTCGAGCGGCTCGCCGGCCTCGGTCCAGTCCACGCTGTTCGCGAAGTCGAGGCAGAGCGAACCACCCAGCAGCTTGATCGTCTCCGGGGTCTCGTTGGCATGTGCCTTACCATTTAAAAGCATCAACCGGTAAGGTAGCGCATTCGTGGACCAGCCGAACGACATTCCAGCCGGCATCAGGGCCGGGCTGCCGCTGGTGCTGCCCACGCTGGCGCTGGGCGTGTCCTTCGGCGTGCTCGCCAAGCCCGTCATGGGCAGCGTGGCGCCGATCGTGATGTCGGTGATCGTGTTCTCAGGCGCCGCCCAGTTCGCGGCGCTGAGCGTGCTCGCGGCGGGAGGCGGCCCCCTCGCCGCGATCGTGGCCGGCCTGCTGCTGAACCTGCGCTTCCTGCCGATGGGCTTCGCCGTGGCGCCGGCTTTGCGCGGGCGACCGCTCGCCCGCGCCGCCCAGGGCCAGGCCTTGGTGGACGCGTCCTTTGCGATCGCCAGCCGGCAGGACGGCAGCTTCGACCGCGAGATCCTGCTGGGCGCGACCATCCCGCAGGCCGCGGCCTGGATCGGCGGCACCATGATCGGCGCGCTGGCGGGCTCGGTGTTCGGCGACCCGCGCAGCATCGGGCTCGACGGGGTGTTCCTGGCCTTTTACCTGTCGCTGCTGGTGGGCGAGGTGAACGACCGCCGGACGCTTCTCGCGGCGGGCCTGGGCGCGCTGATCACGCTGGCGCTGATGCCGTTCGCGCCGCCCGGCGTGCCGGTGGTGGCAGCCGCGCTGGCCGCGCTGCTGGGACTGCGCGGGAGCCGCCCGTGAGCGACACCTGGATCACGATCGCCGTGCTGGCGGTCTGCACGCTCATCATCAAGGCCTCCGGCCCGCTGGCGCTGGGCGGCCGCTCGCTGCCCGACCACGTATCGTCGGTCACCCGCCTCGTGGCGCCCGCGCTGCTGGCCTCGCTCGTCGTCTACGAGACGCTCAGCGCCGACGGCACGGGCCTCACGGCCGACGCTCGCCTGGCCGGGCTGGGCGCGGCGGCGGTCGTCCTGGCGCTGCGCTTGCCGATGATGGCCGCGGTGGTCGCCGCAGCCGCGGCCACCGCGCTGGCGCGCACGCTTGCCTAGAGGCCTTCGGGGTGCCGGCCGACGTACCCCTTCGCCGAGCGCATCTCGTCGGTCCAGCGCGAGCCGCCGGCCTTCTTGGCGCTCGTGTCGAAGCGCAGGCCGGCCACCACCATGTAGATGTGGCCGCTGTTCGAGCGCAGCGTGACCCAGGCGCCGCGGCCGCGCGGCCCCCACTTCATGAACTGGCTCGAGTCCATCGGCTGGTCGATCAGCCCCGCGCCGTGCAGCGCGTAGCTCACCGAGCCGGAGCAGTCGTAGCCCGTGTCCTTGAAGCGGCCGTGTCCGCCGCCGTACTTGTACGGCTTCTTGGCGATCTCGTTGCCCGCGGCGATGATCTGCTGCACGGCCGGCGGGGCGTCGGACGGCGCAACCGCCAATCCGTCGGAGGTAAGGGTGGCCCTGCCGACGGCGGGGGCCGGGCTCTGCACCTGCGCCGACATTGCCTCGCGCTTCAAGACGCTCGCGTCGGAGCGCGTCACGACGCCGTCGGGGCGGCGACTGGTGGCGCTCTCGAAGCGCTTCACGCTGCGCTTGGTGCCGCGGCCGAACTGGCCGTCGACGGTGGTGGTCTGTCCGACCTTGCCGAGGTAGCGCTGCAGGGTCTTCACGTCTGAGCCGTGCGAGCCCTGGCGCAGGGTGCGGGAGCCGAACTTGGCCGCCTCGGCGGCCGACGGGAGCAGCGCGGTGCACAGCACCGCGATCGCAGTTGGCAGTGCGGTACGACGGAGCTTCATGCGGGCGGATCCCTCTCTTGTCGCGCCTACGGGGTTAGCTGACGGGCTCGCGCCAAGAGAGCGGCGCTACACCACCGAGCGGTGGCGATTCGCCCCTGGCCCGCTGTTGAACGGGCCATTGGGTCCCCCGCTCCCCACCCGACGGCGGGCAGGGATTCGGCTGGGTTTAAGCGAGCGGCACGTTATCCAATCGGGCCGACAACGCGCACACTCCAGTGATGAAACAGATCTTGGCCGCCACGGTTGCGCTGCTCATGGCCGGATGTGGGGCACAGCAGCACCATCCCAAGCAGGTCGTCGTGGCTGCCCTGGGCGACTCGATCACCGCGGGCTCGCCGCTGTGGGACCCGGATCCGGCCGTGCGGGAGCAGCTCGGCGCCTCGAACCCCGACAGCCAGTACGAGGTCTGGGTCGAGCGCCGCCTGAAGAACGTGCGCTTCCGCAACTGCGGCGTGTTCGGCGAGCGCACCGATCAGATCGCCGCGCGCTTGGACAGCTGCGTGGAGGGGGCCGACGTGCTCATTCTCCAGGGCGGCATCAACGACATCGCGCAGATGCGCCGCGTGAGCACGGCCGCGCGCAACCTGCGCGAGATGGTGAAGCGCGGCAAGCGGCTGAAGCTGCGGGTGGCGCTGGTGGAGGTGCTGCCGTGGAACAACGGCTATCCGCTGGCGGACATGCGCATCCGCAAGCTCAACCGCCTGATCGACGCGATCGGCCGCGACGAGCGGGTGCCCGTCTACCCCTGGTACCGGCGGCTCGAGGATCGCGACCGGGCGGGGCGCATGAGGGCCGACTGGACGATCGACGGCGACCACCCCACGGTGGAGGGCTACCGGCGCCTGGCCGACTCGGTCGAGCTGCCGTAGCCGAGCTCGCGGGCGCGGGCGAAGATCGCGTCGAGCATCGGCTCGGTGAGCCTGCCGGTGAAGGTGTTCTGCTGGCTCGGGTGGTAGGTGCCGAGCAGCACCGGCCCATCCTCCGCCGCGTGCTCGGCGCCGTGCCCGAACCTCGGCTTCGGCCTCAGGCCGAACAGGCGGCAGGCCGCGTCCCAGGCGAAGCCGCCCAGGCAGACGATCACGCGCGGGCGCAGCAGCTCGAGCTCGCGCTCGGCGTAGGGCAGGCAGTTGTCACGCTCCTGCGGCAGCGGCTTGTTGGCCGGCGGCGCGCAGCGCACGGCCGCCGCGATGAAGGCGCCCTCCAGGCGCAGGCCGTCATCGGCGTGCACCGAGGTGGGCTGGTTGGCGAAGCCGGTGCGATGCAGCGACGCGAACAGCCAGTCGCCCGAGCGGTCGCCGGTGAACACGCGCCCGGTGCGGTTGCCGCCGTGTGCCGCTGGGGCCAGGCCGAACACGTAGACCTCCGCCTCCGGGTCGCCGAAGCCGGGGATCGGCCTGCCCCAGTAGTGCTCGTCGCGGTAGGCGGCGCGCTTCTCGCGCGCCACGCGCTCGCGCCACTCGACCAGTCGCGGGCAGCGGCGGCAGTCGACGACCCGCCGCTCGAGCTCGGCTAGTCCTTCAGCCGCTTGCCCGTCGTGAACAGGTACTGCGCCCACAGGTAGGCCGGGATCGCCAGCGCGGCAACTACGCCCAGAGCCAGGTAGATCGACACGTCCGACCGGCCCAGGAAGCCGTACCGCACCGCATCCACGAGGTAGAAGAGCGGGTTCGCGTGCGACAGCTCGTGCCACGGCGAGGGCAGGCGGTCGATCGAGTAGAAGGTCCCGCCGAGGAATGCCAGCGGCAGGATCAGGATGTTCGAGATGAAGGTGGTGTGGTCCCAGGTCTCCGCGTAGATGCCCACCACGGTGCCGAGCGAGGAGAACAGCACGAGCGCCAGCACCACGGCCACGATCAGCGCGAGCGGGCGGTGCACCGGCGCGCCCACCAGCGGGATCGACAGCAGCAGCAGCGAACCGCCGATGGCGCTGGCCCGGAAGGCGCCGCCCACCGTGTAGCCGAGCGTCATCTGCCATGGGTGCATCGGCGCCGACAGCACATCGTGGATGTAGCGGTCGAAGCGCGCCTGGAAGATCGAGGCCGAGTTGTTGGCATAGGCCGCCTGCACCATCGCCATGGTGATCAGCCCGGGCACGATGAACACGTCGTAGGGGACGCCCTGGATGCCGCCGCGGATGCGCCCGAGCGACAGCCCGAACACGACGATGAACAGGATCGACGAGATCACCGGGGCGAGGATCGTCTGGGTCCAGAGCTTCGACACGCGCAGCGTCTCGCGCCGCGACAGCCAGAACAGGCCGTTCACGGGGTGACCGCCATCGCCTTCACGTAGACGTCGTGCAGGCGGTCGACGCCGAAGTGCTCGCGCAGGCCCTGAGCGGTGTCGCGGGCGATCAGCCGCCCGCCCTGGATCAGGCCGATCTCCTCGCAGAGCTGCTCGGCCTCCTCGAGGTAGTGGGTGGTCAGCAGGATCGTGGTGCCCTCCGCGTGCAGCTGGCGGATGTAGCGCCACAGCTCCAGGCGCAGCTCCACGTCAACTCCGGCCGTGGGCTCGTCGAGGATCACCAGGCGCGGCCGGTGCATGAGCGCCCGCGCGAGCAGCAGGCGACGGCGCTGGCCACCCGAGAGCTTCGGGGCCCGCACGTCGCGCTTCGCCTCCAGTGCGAAGATCTCGATCATCTCCTCGGCGCGCTGCCCGGCCTCGTCGCGGCCCATGCCGAAGTAGCCGCCGTGGTAGACGAGCGTCTCCCTGACCGTCAGGAAGCGGTCGAGGTTGATGTCCTGCTCGGCCAGGCCGATCCAGCCGCGCGCCTTGATGGTCTTGGCGGGCTCCCCGAACACGAGGATCTCGCCGGCGGTCACCCGGATCAGGTTGCAGACGGCGCTGATCGCGGTGGTCTTGCCGGCCCCGTTCGGCCCGAGCAGCCCGAAGAAGGAGCCGGCGGGGATGTCGAGGTCGAAGTTCTCGAGTGCGAGCGTGCCGTCGTCGTAGCGCTTGGTCAGGCCACTGATCGACAGCGCCGGTGCGGGCTCCTGGAACACCTCATCGACACTACCGACCGCCTCGTCCTCATCGGTCAGGAGAATTCGACCCGTGCCCTATGGCGAGCTCATCTCCCACGGCGCCCACGGGGAGCAGCGCGGGTTCCGCGTCGGGTGGAGGGCGGGCCGCTCCAGCTTCTGGCGCGTGCTCGGGCTGGGCGCCCTCGCCGTGGCGTTCGCGTTCGCCGTCATGCTCGCGATCGCGGTGCCGCTCGGCGGAATGGTGGGCGCAACCTTCGCCCTCACCGATGCGACGCTGCCGCGCGTGCTGGCGGTCGCGGGTGCTGTGATCATCGGCCTGACGTCGCTGTTCGTCGGGTTCATTCCCTCGCCGTCGTCGCGCAGTACTCGGTACGCGAAGTCGTGCTCCGGCGCCGGGGAGCTCCCGCTTCGTTCCGCGCGGGCTGGGGGCTCCTTCGCCACAACATCGTCGCCTCGCTGCTGCTCTTCCTGATCCAGCAGGGGATCAAGATCGGCGCCGGCTTCGTGATCCTGCTGGTGTCCGGCCTCCTCTCTGTACCGGCGATCGTGCTCGCGGTCACGGGCGGGGGCACGGCGGCCATCGTGGCTGTCGCGCTGACGGGTGCGGTGGTGGTTCCCCTGGCGCTGGCCGCCTTGGGGCCGTGGGCAGCTTCAGCCACGGGCTCTGGACGCTCGCGTACGTGCGGCTGTCGCCGGGGCGCTAGGAGCCGCCGCCCAGCGCCCTGCCGTACTGCTTCGCGTAGTACTCGCGGTACTCGCCCGAGCGGATCGGCGCCCACCAATCCTCGTTCGAGCGATACCACTCGACCGTGCGCTCGAGTCCCTCGGCGAATCGCACCTGCGCCTCCCAGCCCAGCTCCTCGCGGATCTTGTCCGAGCCGAGCGAGTAGCGCCGGTCGTGGCCCGGGCGGTCGGTCACGTGCTCGATCAGCGAGTCGTCGCGGCCGGTCAGCTCGAGGATGCGCTTCACGACGTCCACGTTCTCCATCTCGTCGGGGCCGCCGGCGTTGTATGCCTGGCCGGGGCGGCCGTGCTCGAGCACGGTGTGGATGGCGCGGCAGAAGTCCTCCACGAACAGCCAGTTGCGCACCTGGCGGCCGTCGCCGTAGACGGGCAGGGAGTCTCCGTGCAGGGCGTTCAACACCATCAGGGGGATCAGCTTCTCGGGGTACTGGCGCGGGCCGTAGTTGTTCGAGCCGCGGCAGATGAGCGCCTCGGTGCCGTAGGTGTGGGCGTGCGCGGACACCAGCAGGTCGCCCGCCGCCTTGGTCGCCGAGTAGGGCGAGGAGGGGTCGAGCGGCGAGGTCTCCGTGAACGAGCCCTCGGCGATCGAGCCGTAGACCTCGTCGGTCGAGACCTGCAGGTAGCGGGGCACGCCCAGCTCGCGCACGGCGTCCAGCAGCACGCCGGTGCCGATCACATGAGTGCGGGCGAAGGCCTCCTGGTCGTCGATAGAGCGGTCCACGTGCGACTCGGCCGCGAAGTTCACGACCGCGTCGCAGCCCGCCATCACCTCGCGCACGACGCGCGGGTCCTCGATCGCGCCCACCACCAGCTCCGCGCCGTCCGGCAGGTTCTCGCGGCGCCCGGCGTAGGTGAGCTTGTCGAGCACGACGACGTCGTGGTCGCCGCCCACCAGGCGCACGTACGTCGAGCCGATGAAGCCCGCCGCGCCCGTGACCAGCAGCCTCATACCCGCACCCCGAGGTAGGCGTCGAGGCCGGCCTGCCAGGGCGGCAGCTCGACGGCGCCGGGCCGCTCGCTGCGCAGCACCGACCAGGCGGGGCGCGGGGCGGGGCGCTTGAACTCCTCGCTGGTGCACGGCTCGACGCGCTTGTCGATCCCGGCGCGCTCGAAGATCGCCCGGGCCAGCTCGTACCAGGAGCACTGGCCCGCGCCGGCCATGTGGTGCACGCCGTAGTCCTCGCCGCTAGCCAGTCGCAGGATGCCCTCCGCCAGGTGCGGCGTGAAGGTGGGGCAGCCCACCTGGTCGTCCACCACGCGCAGCTCGTCGCTCTTGGCGGCGAGCATCGTCGCCACGAAGTTCTTGCCGTGCTCGCCGAACAGCCACGAGGAGCGCACGACGAAGTGGCGCGGGTTGGCCGCGGCGGTGGCCAGCTCCCCCGCCAGCTTCGAGCGACCGTAGGAGGACAGGGGCCCGGTCGGATCGGACTCCACGTACGGCTCGCGCTTGGACCCGTCGAACACGTAGTCGGTCGACACGTAGACCACGCTCGCGCCGGCGGCCGCCGCCGCCTCGGCCGCGTTGCGGGCCCCGAGCTCGTTCACCAGCAGCGTCTGCTCGGGCTCGGCCTCGGCGCCGTCCACGTCGGTCCAGGCGGCGCAGTTCACCACCACGCCGGGCTCGGCCCGCCCGACGGCGGAGCGCACCGCCCCGGCGTCGGTCACGTCACAGTCGGCCCGCGCCAGCGCCACGGCGTCGCCGGCCAGGCGCGCCACATCGCGGCCGAGCATTCCGCCCGCTCCCAGCACGAGGATTCGCATCAGCGGCTGAGTGTGACGCTCTTCGCGCTGAAGTTCCCGTAGCGGTCGTTGCCGCTCACGGCCCGGACCGTCGCGCCGGCGGGCGCGCGCACCGAGAACACGCCGCTGCGCTTGCGTCTCGCGATCACGAGCCGGCGGTTCACCTCGAAGCGGACTACGCCGCCCTGCACGCTCCGCGGCCGGTAGATCAGGTCGTTGTCGCGCACGAGCGGCGGGTAGTCCAGGGCCACGGCGAGGCGGCCGGCCGCGGCGGGCACCGGGCGAAGCTTGAGCGCGCGGTTCGCGATCACGCGGAACCTCGGCGAGTACACCCGATAGCGCTTGGCGGTGATCACCAGCCGGTACAGGCCGCGCGGCTGGCTCTGGGGCACCTGCCAGCGCGCCGCGTAGCCGCCGTTCGAGTCCACCGACCAGAGCATCTGAAGGCCTAGGTCGGTCGCCACCGTGCGCCAGCGCCCGTGGAGCCGGCGCTGGGCCGACACAAAGGCGCGGTCCACCGGGCGGTCCAGGCCGAGCGCGGCGCCGCGCCACGAGAAGCGCGCCTTGTGGAGGCGCCGCACGTGCACGCGCTGCAGGCGCCCCCCGGAGGGGTTGGCGGTGCCGCTGCCGTAGCCGGGTCCGTTCGGCTGGACGCCGTTTGTGGGGTCGAAGGGGTAGGGCTGGGGCGCTGGGTGGCCACCCACCAGGCTGCGGGCCAGCTCGGCCTGCTGCTGGCGCAGGAAGTTCCCCTCGAGCGGGCCGTACAGCGTGGAGCCGCCCTCGTAGTGCTGGCGGTCGTACTCCTCCGGGGTGGTGAGGTACTGGATGAAGTCGCCGGCCAGGCCGGACACCACGACGCGGTCGATGCCGGAGCCGGCCACCACCGCGCCGACTCCTTCGCGCAGGCGCTGGCCCACCTCGCGGGTGGCCTCGCCGGGCTGGCTCACGATCAGGCGGCTGCCCACCCGCACGTCCATCAGCGGCACCGCCTTCGGCACGCTCTTCGAGTCGAGCGGGATGCCCTCCTTGTGTCCCTGCCCGGGCACCTCGACGGGGTTGCGCGTGCCCTCGAAGCTGTGGTGGGTCACGTCGAAGAGCGGGCCGCGCTCCTCCTCCGAGCCCGTCAGGAACGGGAAGCCGGCCATCGCGTAGTCGGCCACCCGTCCGCCCTCGGTCTGCTGGCCGCAGAAGCACACGCGCGTCCAGCGCGAGTCGAGCGCCGGCGAGCGCTGCATCGAGCCGCGCGCGCTGCGCCAGGCCCTCAGCATCGCGGCCGCCTCCACGCGCCCGACGTAGTCCGACGCCGCTGGGCCGTCGCGCGTCAGCCCGGCCGACTGGTCGCCCTCGTCGGAGTTGCCGTACACGTTCAGCACCTTCTGCTTCCTCGGCACCTTGCCGGCCTTGCGCACGCGCGCCTCGAACACCTGCATGGCCGAGGCTAAGTGGTCCTCGTTGTAGAACTGGAAGCTCGACTTCGTGACGGTGCCGTGGTCGGCGAAGGTGGACCACGCGCCGATCGGGACGTGGCGCAGCCGGCCCCTCACGCGCCTGAGCTTGTCCACCCGCAGCACGTTCACCGCCGGGTCGATCGTGTGTGCGATGCCGAGCGGGTCCTGCGACGCGGTGCCCTGGCCCGGCTGGAGCAGGATGCCGTGGTCGGCCAGGTGGGCCTCGATCGAGCGGTTCTGGGTGAGTCCCTCGATCGTGGTGGCGCCCCAGCCGGCCGCGGCGGGGGCGAGGTCGCTGTCGGCGCGCCGCACGGCGGCGGCGATCTGCTTGGTCAGGAAGGTGTAGAGCTGCGGGTCCGCCGGCTTGGGGTCGAGCAGCCGGTAGAAGCTGATCGGGTCGGTGGCCGTCTGCAGGCTGGGGGCGGCGGTGTTGAAGGTCTTGAAGTTCGCGAAGCCGCCGGGCCCGGAATGCGTGTGGGAGGCCGAGATCAGCACGTTCTCCTCGCGGAAGCCGCGGCCGGCGTTGAGCGCCGCCACCTGTTTCTGCATCCCCGCCGGGATCATGAACAGGTCGACCTGGACGAGCGCGACCTTGCGGCTGCCCTCCTGGAGCACCAGCGCACGCGAGTGGAGCCGCGTCTGCTGGCCGTGCGAGGTGCGGTCGGCACGGGTCCAGCCCCCGAGGTAGTAGCCCGTCTGTGGCGTGATGTCCGCCATCCCCACGCCGGCGCGCAGCGGCGCGGCGTGCGCGGCCGCCGGCAGCGCGACGAGCGCCGCCAGCGCGACGAGGATCGCTGCCATCGGGCCCCGGCGCCTCACAGCGGCGCGAGCCTACACCCGTAGGCTTGCCCCCATGCCCACCAGCGCAGCCGTCGATGGGTTCCGCCTGGCCTACGACCACGCCGGCGAGGGGCCGCCGGTGGTGCTGCTTCACGGCTGGCCGGGCGACCGCACGGACTACCGCGCGCTCGCCCCGCTGCTGGCTCCTGAGCGCGAGGTCGTGGTGCCCGACCTGCGCGGCTTCGGCGAATCCGACAAGCATCCCGCCGAGCCGCCCGGGGCCTACGCGGCCGATGCGCAGGCGCGCAGCGTCGCGGCCCTCATCTCTGAGCTCGGGTTGAAGCGCCCGGTCGTGGCCGGGTACGACATCGGCAGCCGGATCGCGCAGGCCCTAGCGCGGGCCGATCCCGACCTGGTGGGCGCCCTCGTCATTGCGCCTCCGCTGCCGGGCATCGGCAAGCGAGTCTTCAGCGAGGTCCCGCTGCGGGAGTTCTGGTACCAGCAGCTCCACCGGCTGCCGCTCGCCGAGGAGCTGATCGACGGCCGCCCTGACGCGGTGCGGGCCTACCTGCGCCACTTCTGGACGCACTGGTCGGGGCCGGGGTTCAAGCCTGACGAGGAGCATCTCGACCACCTGGTGTCGGTCTACAGCGCGCCGGGCGCCTTCACGGCCTCGATCGCCTGGTACCGCGCCGGCGGCGGCTCGGTGGCCCGCGCGGTCACCGAGCGCGCGCCCGACCCCGCTGATCGGATCCATGTGCCTACGACGGTGCTCTGGCCCGAGCACGACTCGCTGTTCCCGCGCGAGTGGTCGGACCGGATCGACGAGTTCTTCTCGGCGGCCGAGCTGCGCGATCTGGCCGCGGGCCACTTCAGCCCGCTCGAGGCGCCGCGCGAGTTCGCGGACGCGGTGCTGCGGGCGGGCCGCTAGAGGATCTGCACGTCCGCGTTGTCGCCGACGACGAACCGGTACGCCTTCGGCAGCGCCGGCCCCCGTCCGATGCGGACATTTCGCCCGATCAGGCTCGCCTCGATGCGGTACTCGAGGTCGCTGATCTCGGAGCCCGACAGCACGATCGAGTGCTCGAGCTCGGCCGCGCGGATGCGGACGTTGTCGCCGATCGCGGTGTACGGGCCGATGTAGGCGTCCACCAGCTCGGAGCCGGCCCCGATCACGGCGGGGCCGCGCACGGTGGTGCGCTCCAGCCGCGCACCCGCCTCGATCACCACACGGCCCTCCACGCGGCAGTCGACCAGCTCGCCATCGACCCGCTCGGCGAGGTCGTCGAGGATCAGCCGGTTGGCCTCCAGCATGTCCTGCACCTGGCCCGTGTCCTTCCACCAGCCGTGCACGATGTGCGGGTCCACGCGCAGGCCGGAGTCGACGAGGTGCTGGATCGCGTCTGTGATCTCCAGCTCGCCGCGCCCCGACGGCTCGATCGCCCGCGCCGCGTCGAACACCGCGGAGGTGAACATGTAGACGCCCACGAGCGCGAGGTCTGTGCTCGGGTCGCTGGGCTTCTCCACCAGCTTGGTCACGCGCCCGTCGCTGAGCTCGGCGACGCCGTAGTTCTGCGGGTCCGGAACGGGCGTGAGGAGGATCAGCGCGTCGGGCTCGTCGCTGCGGAAGGTGTCCACCAGCAGGCTGATGCCGTCGCGCAGCAGGTTGTCGCCCAGGTACATCACGAACGGCGAGGAGCCCAGGAACGGCTCCGCCGTGAGCACCGCGTGCGCCAGCCCGAGCGGCGCGTCCTGCTCGATGTACTCGATCGAGAGACCGAACTGCGAGCCGTCGCCCGCGGCCTCGCGGATCTCGTCGCCGGTCTCGGGCGCCACGATCACGCCCACCTCGGCGATGCCGGCCTCGGCCATCGCCTCGAGCCCGTAGAACAGCACCGGCTTGTTCGCCACGGGAACGAGTTGCTTCGCGCTCGTGTGGGTGAGCGGGCGCAGGCGCGTGCCCTTGCCGCCGGACAGGATCAGGCCCTTGAGCTCCTCCATCAGTAGGTGCCTTCGAGCTTGCGGTGGTTCCAGCTCACGATGCGCTGCGGCTTGAAGCGTAGGCCCACGCGCTTGGGGGCCTGCTTGCGAAAGGCTTCCTTCAGCTCCTCGGAGCCGCCGCCGTAGCGGTCGGCGAGCGCCTCGCCGACCTTCTCCACCCGCTCAGTCTCGCGCGTGACCTCGACGTCGCACTCGAGCATCACGCCGCGCAGCTCCTGGTACTCCACGCCGTCCTCGAGCGCGACCGTCGCGCGCGGGTCGCGCTCGAGGTTCTTCGCCTTTTGGGACTTCGCGAACGTCCAGCCGACGAGGTCATCTTCGTCGATAACGAACCAGAGCGGCACAACGTGCGGAAAGCCGCGCGGCCCCATCGTCGCGACCTGCATGACCTTGTTGTCCTCGAGGTAGGCGCGCAGCTCCTCGGCGGTGAGCTTGATCTGGTCGCGGCGGGAGGGCACTAGGCGCCCGTGCGCGCCGCGGACAGCCTGATGCGGCCGATCGAGTTGGCGAGGTCCAGGCTGGAGGGGTCCTCGTCGCCGCTCAGCTCGAGCGCGCCGTTCTTCTTGACCTGCCTCGCCACCGAGCTCGGCACGTCGAACGGCGCGACGATCGTCGAGCTGGTGCCGGGCTGCAGCGGGAAGGGGTCGTCGCCGGGCTGTACCTCGAACTGGGTGCGGTTGTCCTCGGCGAACAGCCTGTCGCCCACCACCAGGCTGGAGTCAAAGGAGTCGAGCGGGTTCTTGCCGGTGTTCTTCAGCTTGTACGACACGAGCACGAAGGCGCCCTCCTTGGGGCGGTGGCGCTGCACGAGCCCGAAACGGCGGGTGACGATGGCCTTGCCGATCTTCAGCTCGACGTCGCTTGCGGTCCCCGCCGCCAGCTTCAGCGTGCCGTCGCGGTTCACGATCGTCAGCGTCTTCTCGTCGAGCTTGCAGGTGCCCTCCTTGCCCGGCCCCGAGGGGTCGATGTTCTGCTTCTGGCAAGGCGTCTCCTCGGGCGGCAGCTTGATCTCGTTGGCGGGCTTGCCGAGGTTGCCGAGGATCGTGGTGAGCCGCTTGTAGCGGGCGTCGGTCTTCTTCTCGTCGGCGATCCAGGTGAGCACGACGTTGTCGTAGAACTTCGTCGCCGTCCAGCCACCGGATGGCGAGCGGTTCCAGTAGATGCCGTTCTCCGGCTTGATCTCACGCTTCTGGCCGTCCTGCTTGAAGACCTTCAGGGCGTCCGTGCGCTTGACCACGTACACGTTGAAGGCGCCGTAGCGGTCCTGCGGGCCGGCCGACGCGCCGGAGGTCGCCGGCAGCGTCAGCGTGTCGAAGCTGGTCGACGGCCGCGTGACTAGCTCCACGCCGCCGGCCTTCTGGAACAGGTCGGCCACGTCCTGGTCCGAGTAGTTGCCCGCGTCCTCGCTCTCGCTCGACTTGTCGCCGCCTCCGCAGCCGCCAACGACGGCCGCGGTGGCGAGCAGCATCAGTGCGGAGCGCCTCACCGGGCGAGAGGGTACCGCTCAGCTCTTGACTGCGCCCAGCACGGCTTCGGCCGCTTCGGCGACCGCGCGGCGGGCCTCTTCGGGCTCCAACACGACGGCGTCGCCGGCCTCCTTGAGCACCTCGCGCGCGAGCCAGTCCGGCCCCGCGTAGGGCCGCTCGACGACCACCGAGCCGTCGGAGAGCTCCTGCACCACGCGCCGGTCCTCGCGCGCCCAGCGGGCGCGCTCGGGGGAGATCAGGATGCGCGCCACGTGCGAGGTCTCCACCTCGCCGGTGCTGGGCCAGCCGTGCACGTCGGGCTCGACGCCCTCGCGCGGCTCGAAGCGCTCGTCGAGC